>OMJU01000100.1 GCA_900299425.1 Candidatus Rokuibacteriota bacterium | reverse complement strand
TTGGTAATGTTGATAATGCTCCTTAGGACATATCGAAAAGGTGATTTTTCAATCGATTAATTTATGTCAGGGGCTTTAAAAGTGTTAATCGTTACCTATTATTGGCCTCCAGCTGGCGGCCCAGGGGTACAACGCTGGCTTAAATTTGCCCGGTATCTCAAAGAATTTGGTATTGATCCTGTAATTGTCTGCCCTAAAGGCGCTAACTATCCGGTTTTAGATCCATTACTACTCAGTGATGTTCCCAGTGATTTGGAGATCCTGCAATTACCCATTTTTGAACCGGCCAAGATTTTGTCTCATTTCGCGCCCAAAAGCTCAAAATCCATAAGTACAGGAATGGTCAACACCAAGAATCCAGGACTCTTAGAGCGATTGATGATGACAATACGCGGGCATTTATTTATCCCAGATCCACGAAAATATTGGGTCAAACCCGCAGTGGGCCACATTGAGCAGTACCTCGAGCAGCATCCAGAAGTTAAATTAGTCATAACCACAGGGCCACCGCATAGCGTCCATCTCATTGGCCAGCGGCTTCAGCAATCACGAGGCATAAAATGGATGGCCGATTTTCGCGATCCTTGGACAGAGATTTATTATCATAAGTCGTTAAATCTCATGCAATGGGCTAAGCGACGTCATTTGCTCCTAGAGCAGGGGGTCTTGGAGTCAGCCGACAGAATCCTGACAACCAGCCCTACAACCGCCGCAGCATTTCAGTCAAGAACACCTCGGACAGTTTCAATGATCACCAATGGTTATGATGCTCAGGATTTTAAGGATATCGCTAAACAGGACACAGAGGTGATTAAATTCCGGATCACCCATGTGGGGACCCTAATGGCACCGAGAAATCCTTTGGCCTTATGGCAAGCTTTAGCGCGTATTTTAGAACAACAATCTACTGAAGATTTCCAGACGTTTAAGGACGACTTGGTCATAGAAATCACTGGAAATGTGGCGCCAGAAGTCATTGAGTCCATCAATAGCCTCGGCCTAGGCAAATTTTTAGCGCTTGCGCCTAATCGCAGCCATAAGGAGGCTATACAGGCTATGGCAAGAGGTGAAGTGCTCCTGCTCACAGAACGTGATGAGGCAGATGCCCACCATATCGTTCCAGCAAAATTATTTGAATATCTGGCCTTGTCAGCCCCGATTTTAGCCTTAGGACCGGCACAAAGCGCTATTGCCCCTATATTAAAAACCACACAGGCAGGTGTTTATTTTGTTCAAGGTGACCAGGATGGGGTAGCGCATTATCTCAGCGAGGCCTACAGAGCCTTTAAAACCAATAGTTTTAAGAACAATCGCGCGCAATGCAGCGCTTATGAGCGCAGAAATTTAACCCAACAGTTAGCGACATTAATCAAAGAAATGATCGCTTAGATTAATTTGCACCCAGCATAAGGCGCTCCTTCAAAAATGGTGCAGTTACACTTTCTGAGACATTCATAACCAGGCTTGGTGGGCCTTGTGCCACAATATTTCCTCCTTTTTTACCGCCTTCAGGACCTAAATCAATGATGTGGTCAGCGCATTTTGCCACATCCATATTGTGTTCAACCACCACTACAGTATGTCCTTTATCCAATAAGGCATAAAAGGACCGCAATAATTTATTGATGTCGTGAAAATGTAGTCCTGTAGTCGGTTCATCAAAGATGAATAAAGTCTTTTCTTTAGTTTCTCCCGTTACGAGAAATGAGGCGAGTTTTATGCGTTGGGCTTCACCGCCTGAAAGGGTTGAAGAACTTTGTCCAAGTTGAACATAACCTAATCCCACGTCTTGGAGTGGCATGAGCTTTTGAACTATTTTTTTATCCCCGCGGCCCTCAAAAAATTCTATGGCTTCATCTACAGTCATGCATAGTACGTCATAAATAGAGCGTTCGTCGATACGGATTTCCAAGACTTCTTTTTTGAATCGCTGTCCCTTGCAGGCCTCACATTCCAAATGCACATCAGCCATGAATTGCATTTCTATGGTCACCTCACCTTCGCCTTTACACAAATCACATCGCCCTCCATCGACATTGAAACTAAAATGCTTGGTCTTGTAGCCTCTCAGGGTGCTGAGTTTTTGGTCAGCAAAGAGTTTTCTGATATCGTCATAGGCCTTGATATAGGTCACTGGGTTAGAACGAGAGGATCGCCCAATTGGATTTTGATCAACAAATTCTATGTGATGCAATGCCGTTAAATCCCCACTGAGTTTGTCGAAGGCTCCTGGCTTATCCCCATATCCAGTGAGTTGTCTTTGAAGGGCAGGGTAGAGAATGCGTTTGACCAAAGTTGTTTTACCGCTCCCAGATACTCCTGTAACTGCTGTCATTTGCCCTAGAGGAATGGTTGCTGTTACATTTTTTAAGTTGTGCTGACGCGCCCCTTCCAGGATTATTTTCTTTTGTGTCGTTCGGCGATTTACAGGTATTTCAATCATCAGACGGCCACTAAGGTAGTCAGAGGTGAGACTTGATTTATTGAGTATTTCCTTCAGCGGTCCTTCTGCCATAACTGAGCCGCCAAATCGCCCTGCCTCAGGGCCAATATCGATTATGTGATCTGCTGCGCGCATGATGTCTTCATCATGTTCCACTACGATTACAGTATTGCCCAGGTCTCTTAGCTTTTTAAGTACTCCTATAAGACGTTCAGTATCCTTTGGGTGAAGGCCGATACTTGGTTCATCAAGTATGTACATTGAACCTACAAGGGAACTCGCTAGTGAGGTGGCTAAATTAATACGTTGTGATTCTCCTCCCGAGAGGGTATTGCTTTTTCGATTTAGTGTAAGATAACCCAAGCCTACGTCTTGCAGAAAACTCAATCTGTTTTTTATTTCTGTCATTAATCGTTTGCTGACCTGATGCTGAAATTCACTGAGCTTGAGCTGCTCGATAATTGGGGCCAGTTCTTGAATGGGTAAATTCATCAGGCCTTGAAGATTATGACCATCAATTTTCACATAAGATGCTTCCTTGCGCAGTCGTGTGCCTTTACACTCGGGGCACATTGTTTTTCCTCTGTATCGCGATAACATTACGCGATTTTGAATTTTGTAGTTCTTGGCTTCTAGTTCAGCAAAAAAGTCGTCAAGCCCGAGAAAAAAGCGATTGCCTGTCCATAATAAATCATACTGTTCTGGGGTGAGTTCGTGGACGGGCTTGTGAATGGGGAAGTCAAATTCATAGGCATGATTGACCAGTTGATCACGATGATAACTCATGCTTTCACCGCGCCAAGGAAAAATAGCATTATCATAAATGCTCAGCCCTGTATTGGGGATCACAAGTTCTGGGTCAATCCCAATTATATCGCCATAGCCTTCACATTTAGGACAAGCGCCAAAGGGATTGTTAAAGCTGAATAAATGAATATTAGGTTCTAAAAAACTCATGCCGTCGCGCTCAAAACGATTGCTAAAAGCATGGTTTTTGTCCTGATCAACCTCTTTGAGGACTAAACTTCCTTTACCTTCATAAAAAGCGATTTGAACAGCATCTGCCAGCCTGTTTAAAAAATCATCATCTTCTGCCGTAACAATCCGGTCCACAATCAAATAGAGTTCCTCGGTGTTTTTTGCCGCTACTTCACTGATTTTGACCGTTTGATCGTGATCAAGGATTCTTGAAAATCCTTGCTGCGCTAGGACGCTGAGTTTTTCTTTAAGGGATCTTTTTGGTTCTAAATGAATCGGGGCAAGCAGTAGCAATCGGGTTCCTAATGGCATCATTTTAATGCTATCCACTACATCACTGACCTGATCTCTTTTTACTTCTAACCCTGAAATGGGAGAGTAGGTCGTTCCAATTCGCGCGAAAAGTAATTTTAAATAATCGTAAATCTCTGTAGCCGTACCTACTGTGGATCGCGGATTGGTGGCATTAACCTTTTGTTCAATGGCAATAGCCGGTGCAATTCCCTTAATAGCATCGACCTTGGGTTTATCAAGTCGTCCTAAAAATTGCCGTGCGTAGGAAGATAAACTCTCTACATATCGACGTTGTCCTTCGGCATAAAGTGTATCAAAGGCTAAACTAGATTTACCGCTGCCAGAAAGTCCCGTAATTACCACGAGTTTATGACGGGGTATGTCCACACTTATATTCTTTAAATTGTGGAGTTTAGCACCTTGAATACTGATGGCCTCTCTGATCATAAATTTTTTGGGATTTTTCGCCTGTTTCTGTGGTTTTAACCAAGGGGCAAAGATAGAGATTAACCACCAAGATTTTTAATGAGCTTGAGACATAATTCCTAAGAAAGAGAAAATATTTTTTGTTATTACCAATGAAATGTTGTTATATTTACAACTGTAATCGCTTAAACAAGAGCCTATAGTATAACACTACTTTTAATATTTAAGGACAATCAAGAGCCCCTAAAGTGGCCTTTATCTTATTAAAAGAAGCGTTATGAAGTATAGTATGAACTCTGATGCGTTGCTAGTAAGCGCATATGTTAGCGGTGATGAATCTGCACTAGGCGAGTTAATCGCACGTCACAAAGACCGTATTTATCGATTTATTTATTCCAAGGTTTACGATCGCGATGTAACCGAGGATATTTTTCAAGACACTTTTGTCAAAGTAATCAATACCCTGAAACGCGGGAATTATAACGAGGAAGGAAAATTTCTACCTTGGGTGATGCGTATTGCACATAATCTTGTCATTGACTATTTCCGCAAAAACAACCGTATGCCGAAGTTTGAAAGCAATGATGACTTTAATATTTTCTCCGTGTTGAGTGATGGTGATTTAAACGCCGAACGCAGTATGATAAAGGATCAAGTAGAAAAAGATGTCCAGCGTTTGATAGAAGAGTTGCCTAAAGACCAGAAGGAAGTTCTAATCATGCGTATCTATAAAGACATGAGTTTTAAGGAAATTAGCGAGCAAACTGGTGTGAGTATTAATACCGCCTTAGGACGTATGCGTTATGCACTGATCAATCTTCGAAAGGTTATTGATAGGCATCAGATTGTTTTAACAAACTAGTACACAATAAGTCTTGTCAGTGATCGTTTATAGTATCAAACAACAAGTGATCTATGGCAAAACTTTATTCTCGAACACCACGTCGGGAACGCGTGGATGAAAACTTAGTTCCCAAAGAAGAAACCATTAAATTTTTATTAGCCTATTCCAGCGCATTAAGTGTTATAAACTACAAATCAAAAAAGTTTGATTTAGTGCTGAATTAGCAAGAAGGCCCCGATTTGTCGGGGCTTTTTTATTTTCTGAATTCTGCGCGACCTACTGTTTTGGTGATGATATCATTATCTAGATCCCATCCACGTGCTGGAGAGTATTGGCGACCATAGAAAATAATCTGTAGGTGAAGTCGGTTCCACTTTTCTTTTGGAAATAATCTTTTGGCATCGCGTTCAGTTTGCACTACATTTTTACCAGAGCTTAAACCCCAGCGATACATCAGGCGATGAATGTGCGTGTCGACTGGAAAGGCAGGTACATTAAAGGCTTGGGCCATTACAACGCTTGCAGTTTTATGGCCTACAGCAGGAAGCGCTTCCAAGGCTTCAAAAGATTCGGGAACAGAGCCATTGTATTGTTCTACTAAAATTTTTGACAGGCCGTAAATCCCTTTTGATTTCATTGGAGATAGGCCTACGGGCTTAATGATATCGCGAATTTGCGCTACCGATAGCTTTATCATATCATAGGGGTTATCTGCTTGTTCAAAAAGAATCGGAGTAATTGTATTAACACGGGCATCGGTACTTTGAGCAGACAATAATACAGCGATGAGCAAGGTGTAAGGATCTTTGTGATCCAAAGGAATGGGAGTTTCTGGATATAATTGCTCCAAAGTCTCCATTACGAATGATACTTTCTCCGATTTAGTCATTTTGATTAACTTTAACACCGATGGCGCTAAGTTATGCCATTAATAAAAAAAAAGAAAAAGCTATGAATACTTTAAAAGTAGGGGACAAAGCATTTGCATTTGACGCTTTGGACCATGACGGCAATCGCCGCAAACTGTCCGATTATAGCGGCAAAAAACTAATTGTATTTTTTTATCCAGCAGCAAGTACGCCAGGTTGTACGGCAGAAGCCTGTAATTTGAGCGATAATTACGGGGCACTTCAAAATGCAGGTTATGCCATTCTTGGGGTGAGCGCAGATACGACAACCAAGCAGAAAAATTTCCAGGAAAAATATTCCTTTCCTTTTCCATTATTAGCCGACACTGAAAAAGCAGTAATTCAAGGTTTTGGTGTTTGGGGTGAAAAGAAATTCATGGGCCGCACTTACGATGGGATACACCGCGTAACCTTTCTAATTGACGAACAAGGTGTAATCGAGCGAGTTATTGATAAAGTCAAAACCAAAGATCACGCAGCACAAATTTTATCAGAGTAATCTTTGACGAGCAATATTGAAGCTTGGTTTTAGCAAAAATTGCTTCAGCTAATGACCTTGTCTTCAGATTGCTTGTAGTTGAATAGGGATTGTTCCTTGATGAGTTTTGCTACACCATCAGGGAGCATTTCCTCCCAACCTGAGTCATTATTTTCAATCATTCTTAAGACCTCTCTAGAGAATACATTTAGAATTTCTGGATTGTAGTTCTCGATGTCAATTACTTTACCATTGTACTTAAAGAACTTGTACAATTCCTTCATTCTAGGATGTACTTTTAAAGTGTCACTATTGATAAGCGCGCCCGTTGCGGGGTCAAGCATTGGATAGAGATATACACGTAAATCTTTGAAAAACAACTTCCCAAAGGCTTCAAGAATCCCGCCGCTGAGGTGACGGTAATACTTTTCATCAAAAATTTCGACCAAATTATTGACCCCCATGGTCAGCCCCATACGACTTTTGGTATAATTTGAAAAGTATTCAACTAATCTAAAATACTCTTGAAAATTAGAGATCATAACTGTTTGTCCCAAGGAGCAAAGGAGTTCAGCACGATCCATAAAATCTTGTTCATCAATCTCTCCTTCTGCTTTAAGATTAGAGAGCGTAATTTCAAAAATTACGAGTGACTTGTCCTTTTCGACTTTATTTTCTTTTAAGAACATCTCGTATGAACGTTCAAACATGTCCATATTGACCTTGGTTACAGGTCTAAAGCTTCCACGTAACGCCAGTACATTCTTTTTGTAAAGTATTCTTGCGGGAAGAATATTATTGCCATCAGGACCAAATATTACGGCTTCAGTCATGCCGTTTTTAAGCAGCTGAAGACTCATCAATCGGTTGTCAACATGACTGAATTTGGGTCCATTGAAATTAATGGTGTCTATTTCAATCTTATCCTGGTCGATGTGATCGTACAAGTAGCGCAATAATTTTTTGGGCTGATCGTGCTTATAGAAGGCACCGTAAATTAGATTTACACCCAGAACCCCCAAGGTCTGTTGTTGCAGTACGGCCTCAGTTTCTTTAAATCGAATATGCAAAACGATTTCACTATAGGCTTCATTAGGATCCGTTTGAAAACTAATCCCTACCCATCCATGACCCAGATATTTTTTAGCAAAATCGATCGTTGCTACGGTATTGGCGTAAGCAAAGAACATTTTGCGCGGATGCTTATCTCTTGAAATACGCTCTTCAATAAGCTGTATTTCATGGACCAACATTTTTTTTAGTCTTGCTTCTGTGACATATCTACCTTCCGGTTCTACCCCATAAATGGCATCGCTAAAGTCTTTGTCATAAGCCGACATAGTTTTCGCAATAGTCCCTGAAGCCCCACCAGCTCTAAAGAAATTGCGCACTGTTTCTTGACCGGCACCAATTTCTGCAAAAGTTCCGTAAATGTTTTCGTTAAGATTGATGCGCAGCGCTTTGTCTTTAATAGACGGAATCGTCTCAAATTTTTTATCGCCAGGGATAAGTTCGGGCATGTTATTAGACTCAGAGATTACATTACAAAGGTACTAATTACCCCTGCTCAACAAAAAAAATACTGCTATTTTTGTGCTTATGTCAGCCCCTATTTCATTGACGTTTTTAGGTACGGGTACTTCCCAAGGAATCCCTGTAATCGGAAGCGAGCACCCTGTCTGTTTGAGTGCTGACCCTCGTGATAAGCGCTTACGCGTTTCGGTACATTTACAATGGCATGAATTTTCGTTAGTTATTGATTGTGGCCCAGATTTTCGACAGCAAATGCTCCGCAGTGAGATAAAACACTTGGACGCAATATTGCTGACCCACGAACACAATGATCATATGGCAGGATTAGATGATGTTCGACCATTTAATTTTAGACAAAAACAGGACATGCCTTTATATGGTTGTGCCCGAACACTTGAGGCCATTAAAACCCGCTTCCCATACATTTTTCTTGAGAACGACAAATATCCTGGTGCGCCGGGTATTAAGACCTACACAATAAGTCCATACAACACTTTTGAGTTAGGCGGTAAATCCATTACAGCTATCGAGGCTAAGCACGGATCTTTGCCTATTTTGGGTTTTAAGGTGGACAATTTTGCCTATATGACTGACGTTAAGACTCTGGATGATCAGGCTAAATCACAACTTAAAGATTTAGATGTGTTAGTCTTGAGTACCCTAAGGCATGAACCGCATTCAATGCATCTTAATTTGGATGAAGCTTTGGAATTAATCGACGAATTAGCACCAAAAAAAACCTATTTAACCCATATCAGTCATCTCATGGGATTCCATGCTGAGGTTTCAAAAACACTGCCAAAAGGAGTTTTTTTAGCCCATGATGAACTCAAAATTGAAATTTCATGAAGTCGAGAATTTATATGTATTTGTTTTTTTTCAGCATTTTGTTGGTGCTGTTTATGTACGTCAATCAATCTTCCATTTTTGAAAGGCAGGCAGCTACAATTGATGTATTGGAACGAAAAAATGAGACCTTTAAGGATTCAATTGCCACACTATCTGAAGAGATTTCCCAGCTGCTTTATTTTGATTTATTAACCAATGACTCCGCTAGGACTTATTTTGAGCGTATCGGCATGGAAGCAGAGGATGCTGCCACGCAGGTGCGCGAACGGATTTACGAGTATAATCTTACATCAGGGGGTAATCCTCTTGTACCTTTTGCTAATGCAAATGGCCAATGGCGTGTGAATCGTGTGAAATTTTTGAACCACCGATGGGTAATCGCTGATTGCAGTGATGGTCGTGCTTGGGGAGAAATTTGGATCGAATACTTTTTTGATCAGGAGGGTCAGCTCGATTTAACCACTCAGGCCTCAGTACTTTACCCTTAAACCAAGCCTTAGTTATTTAGGAAAGAATTGAGCGCAGAAAAATTTTCGGGTGATACGCCGTGGCCTACTGGAAATTCATGGTATTCAAGTTTGCAGCCCAATTCTAGTAATTTAATTTTTGAATCACGTGCCCAGGCTACAGGAATCACCTGATCTTGGTCTCCATGTGACACAAAAAATCGGGTATATGGGCAGGAATGAAGGACAGTATCATTGGGTAAAATCTCTTGATTTAAATAACCGCTAATACAGAGTACTTTGTTCAATTTAGCGTGAGACATGGCCGTAGCATAGCTCAAAATAGCGCCTTGACTAAATCCGAGTAGATTTAACTGCTCAATATCCACATCAATCTGCTGAACAATTTTTTTTAACACCTCTAAAATGAGATGAACCGAAGCTTTGGCTTGGGTTTCATCATTCCATTTGCCTTGAGGTTGATCAAAATAGATATTGTACCAAGCATAACTCGGCCCGCCGATAGGAATAGGGGCTTGAAGAGCGACAATGGCAAAATTTTCATGCAGATATGGTGCAAAACCAAATAAATCATGCATGTTACTTCCATAACCATGAAGCAACACCAGCAAGGGAGCATTGGCTTTCAAGGCACTAGGACGGTATAGATGAGCCAGGGGTAAGTCTAATGGACCTGAAATATCACTCATTTTTGATCTAAAAACTTAAACCAGTTCTGAAAGGCATTACTTAAAAATGGGATGCCGCGTTTTTGATCGAGTGTAGCCATCATTAGACTGTAAAGCCAGAGGCAAACCACGGTCCAGTATACATAAAATCCTATGGGATAATCCTGAAGCCATACGGCTGCAAAAAGGCCAAGGAGCAGGCCAAACATATTTTTGATGTGCCAGCTTGTGTCCGGATTTTTATATTCTTTATTTAACTGAAAGGCGATCAGCAATCCAATGAAGGTCATGTAGGCCAGTATTCGGTGAAATTTCGGCCCTGAATTTTGTTTGTTATTCATTCCAATGCTGTTTGTCTCCATTGATGGTTCCTAGAACGATTCCTTTTGTCGCACAGCCCAAAAGTGCAGCGTTTTTAGATTTTGAATTGATTTGTCCCAATTCAGCAGTACCCAGATGATCCGGGTTAAAGACCGTCAAATTAGCTGGGCCACCGGCGCAGATGGCATCCAAGGGTAAATCAAAGCATTTGCGCAGTCCTGTCAGCGCTTTTATGGTGTTTTCTAGATCTAAGCCTTTAGCCAATACTCCGAAAGTGTGCTCGAGACCTATGCTGCCATATTTGGCATGATCAAATTCCACATTTTTGTGTTCGATGTCAATAGGATTGTGGTCACTGGTCACTCCGTCAATTGTGCCATCTTTAAGACCTTCTATCAATGCCTGCTGATCCTCTTGTTCGCGCAGTGGGGGTAGGAGTTTGTGGTTGGTGTCAAATGACTCCAAAATCTGGTCATTCAGGATCAGATTATATATGGCCACACTGCAACTTACATCAAGACCTTGTTTTTTTGCCTGGCGTATAAGCGCAACAGATTCTGCTGTAGATATAGTAGGTATGTGCAGGCGTCCTCCAGTATATTTCAGAATGCTCAGATCTCTTGTGATTTGTAAGTGTTCAGATAATTTTGGAATGCCTTTTAACCCCAGATGAACACTCTGGGCGCTTTCATTGATCATGCCGTTACTCGCTAGGGCAGCATCCATTGGGAAAGAACATATAATTCCTGAGAATGACTGGGCGTATTCAAGTGCTAACTTTAATACATTGGGGTCTTTTATTGGTTTTTTATAATCACCAAAACCAATGGCTCCGGCATTACTCATATCAAAGAGTTCGCATAAATCTTCTCCCTTGGTGTCTACCGTAAGTGCTCCGATGGGATAAAGACTGACTAAATCTGCTTTGGCCTTGATAAAATTCACCGCAGCCTTCGTCTGGGTTACGGGATTAGTGTTGGGCTGTATGCCAAGAGCGGTGTAGCCTGATTTTGCGGCGACCATCACCCCATTGCTTAGTGTTTCTCGTTCCTCAAAACCCGGTTCTCCCAGTGAAACCGACGGATCAAACCATCCTAGAGAAACATGTGCATTTGGGTACTCTAATGGGGTCGCATTGCCATCATTGATAGAAGGAGCAATGTCCTTAATGATGCCTTGATCAATCAAAATATCAACCACTTGCATGTGGTGAGGCCCCTGAGGATCAATAACTGTAACCGATTTTAGTAGTGTTCTCATGTGGTTTGTTTTAAAATGAACATTTCGGCTAAAAAGCATACTAATGCAAAAATAGCAAACCAAACCCATAGTTGTTTGCCTTCATACTTTTGATTGATGGCCGAGATGGCTAAATTCATGTTTTTTGAGATTGTAATTTCCGTAGAATCCAGATCTGGCATTAAAAATGGTAAATGACTTTCGTCACGAGGATGATTGAAACTGAACCAAGCCAATTCCTCATTTTCAACACTTGCTCGATAATGCCCTGGGTTAAACTGCATGTCACCAAAATCTAAGGCGATGAAATCCTGGACCTGTTTTTGACGGGGGATCAATTGCTCAGTACCTTGTACCAAGACCACGACCTGATCGGCGACTAAAGTCCCCTTAATGTCGGCCTGTCCTTGATGTTGCTCTTTTGCTTTTAGATGATCTTTTAAGCGCAGTGTAGGGTAGTATGGCTCTGGAAAAACTCGTGTTTGCCGGGCTAACTGTATCATAGTGACCACACTAAGCGGAGATTGATCAAAGTTTGTTTCCGGCCCTGTTATCGGCCCTGAGAAAACATGGACTTTATCTTTGCCCAATAAATAAGGGGTGCCTTGCTCTAATGCAAGCAATGTGTTTGCATTAGATTTTATGTGAAAATTTTGACCTATAGTCGGATATTGAAAGCTTTCTACCTCTTGTTCAAACATGGCTTTGTAAAACGGATCCTGGGTGTTGATTGCGACGAGTTTTTTTGGTTGATCATCTGAGGATTGAATTTGCCCTAAATTGTATTGATCCAGCAGATCTTGTAACGTCCCTTGGGCCGTAATTTCCGGAATAATCACCAGACCGCCATCCTGAGTAAGATGCTCGTTTAATGCCGTTAACAGGGCATTACTTACCGTAGAGATTTGATCAAGAATGATTAAGTTTTGCCCTTGGATAAGGCTAAAGTCTAAATTGTTTAAATCCGTTTGCTTAAAATAAAAATCTCTTTGGTCAAAAATAGAACGCAAGACAGGGGTAGAGGCTGCTCCAATACTCAGTATTTGGACTCGAGGCTGGTCAGGAATATTAAAATACAAAGTATCGTCATAACGCAAACCGCGATCTTCAATGGTTACCATACCCTTTATCTTTCCTACAACCCCCAGGTCAAAATCTACGGTTTTATCCTCTTTCGTGGTTAATGTGGTTCCTGTTTGGGTAAAAAGTGTGCCTTGGGTATAAACTCTAATTGTTGGGGTTTGTTCTTTTTGAAGGTTATTGCTGATCAGTACACTGAGTTTTGTATTGTCAGGATCAGAGCGATCAATTGAAGCCTCCTCGAGGATTATATTGTCTCTATTGTTGCTATTTAGCGGGCGCACAGTTATGGAAATTCCTTGAAGATCCGAAGGCAATTTCCAGTTTTGAAAATCGGTATACCAAATTAAATGAGGGTTAGTTGTGCCTGTGCGCTGGAACAGGCGCTTCGCTTTGAGGAGTACCTGATCTGGGGAAAGTTGTTTTGGACCTGCTTTTAAGGTCAGAATACTTTGCTGAAAGGCTTTTTGCGACTGATTGGGGAATTCAGTATCATTTGTAAACCAATTGAATTGATGCCCCTGCATCGATTTACTCCATTGGTACAGCTCTTCTTTAGCTTCGGAGAGCAGACTGGACCCTGCAGCATTGTTTGCGGTAGCACTAAATGAATTGTCTAAATAGATTATCGAAATTGCAGTGTCCTTATCCTCGGTGTCATTTGAGCGTATTGTCGGTAGTGCGAAGGCCAAAATTAGTCCTGAGAAGTAACCCAGACGCAGCATTAATACAAGCCATTTCTTTAGCTTTTGATAACGATGCTGTTCATTTTTTAGATGTTCTAAAAACAGCAGGTTGGTAAAAGCGGTGGGTTTGAATATTCTGAATTCAAAAAGGTGGACAATGATCGGAATGGCGAGGAGTATGAGGGCGTTAAGTATTTCCGGCCTGAGGAACGTCATTGACTCAATAATTGCGCAAATATACATTAAATAAAAAAGACACCTTATAAGATGTCTTTTTTCGCATTAAATTTTGTTACAATATATAGTGACTAGTAGCACTTTTCAAATCCCATGGCCCAGCTGTCGCCTCCGAGCGGATCTCCATCAGCCCAAGCGCTCTCGCTTTGTCCATTGCTGTTAATAACTTCGGCATGAGCGGCATGAAAGTAGCACATGGATGAGTAGACATCAGGACCTACATGAGTGAATTCCTGAGTTCCATTAGGGTGAATTCCTTTGATTGGAAAACGACCTATCTGAGGGTTTCCTCCATTGTTTACAGGTAGGTCCCCATAATCTCCGATAAATAAATGGGTCTTTTTCAGGGACCAATTGCCATTTAACTTGTAGGTGACATAGACTTGATCGTTTTAATTAGCTACTTCTAAACTGCCGATTAAAATATTTTGAGCAGCGTATAAATCGGCCACATGGACTATGCCATAGTTATTTCCACTGCGACGACTTTGAAGGGTTTCTGATTCTAGACTCATGGGCTCTTGGCTACAGCTCCATAATGATAGAATGCTAAGGGCAAGTAATAGGTTTTTCATGTCTCGAATAATTTGGGTTAATCAAATTGGGGTTTGATACCGTCAAAGATAATTAAAAAACTAATTTAAAAACGATAAAATACCAATTTATTCGATGAAATGCACAATTTTATTGAAAATTCTCATTGACCCCTAGGCCAAAAAGCGCAAAATCATACTTCACGGGATCGTTCTTGTCGAAATTGCGCAAGGCCGAGTCAAGCTCATACAAAGCCAAAATATCATTGCCCTTGCGATTAATTAAACCAAGTCGGCGAGCCACATTGCCCGTGTGCACATCCAGTGGGCAAGAGAGTTGCCTGGGCTTTAGTTTTGTCCAAAGCCCAAAATCTACACCTCGGTCACATCGGCGGACCATCCATCTCAAAAACATATGCAATCTTTTGGCGGCAGATTTATTAAGTGGATCACTGATGTGCTTTTCGCTGCGTTTTTGATGGTCCACTTCAAACATGCACTGACGAAAATAATGGATGGATTTGTGTAAAAATGGCTCTTTATTAAAGGTGGTAAAAACGGCTTCAAGCCCCCCGTGATTTATATAGATATGGTTTAAACCGGCTATAAAGAACTTTAAATCTGCGGTATTGAAAGTGCGATGCACAAAATTTTCCATTGCCATTAAATCACGTTTTTGATGATTCATGATAAAGTCATAGGGGGCATCCTCCATCAAGGACATCATTGTTTTGGCATTTTTAATTATGGTTTTTCTTTGGCCCCATGCAATTGTTGCTGTGAGGAGTGCAGCAATTTCTACGTCTTCCTTTTGACTGTATCTATGAGGGATTTGCAGCGGATCCTCAGCGATAAATGCATCGTTGTAATAGAGCTCAAGTCTGCTTTCAAGTAAATTTTTTACGGATTTTTGGTTCATACTTAGTGTATGAAATTTCCATTTTCCATGACCATCTGTCGATCGGCCATTTGCGCTAAATCCGCATTATGGGTAACAATAATAAAGGTTTGGTCAAAAGTTTTTCTCAAGTCAAAAAACAACTGATGCAATTCTTGAGCATTTTGGGTGTCAAGGTTGCCGCTGGGTTCGTCGGCCAAAATAAGAGCCGGTTGATTCATTAAGGCGCGTGCCACAGCCACTCTTTGTTGTTCCCCACCCGAAAGCGCTCCTGGTTTATGGTCAAATCGATGACTTAATTTTAGGTAATCCAGTAATTCTTTTGCGCGTTTTTGAGCTTGTGCCATACTTTGATTTTGAATTAGTGCAGGCATACACACATTTTCTAAAGCACTGAATTCTGGCAAAAGTTGATGGAATTGAAAGATAAACCCCAAAGAGGTGTTGCGAAATTCGGCCAAAGCTTTTGCGTTCAAATCAAAAGGTGCGACATCATTGATATAAAGGCTGCCCTTGTCCATTCGGTCCAAAGTTCCCAGTATTTGTAATAAGGTGGTTTTACCTGCTCCGGAAGCGCCGACAATGGAAACGATTTCACCTTTTTGCACGCTTAAATCGACTCCTTTCAGCACCTGAAGTGTTCCGAAATTTTTGGTAAGGCCCTTGGCTTGAATCATTATACCCATTTGAAGTTGAAAATTACAGTTTTAAAATAGATCAGCCAAGTCTCAGGCACTGGATTTAAAATGTTTGGGTGATCCCAGTAGTCTGATTATTTTTATAGTTCAAAAAAAACAATGTTATGGAAAAAATTGTGCTGGCTGGAGGCTGTTTTTGGTGCACAGAAGCGGTATTTGATGGCGTTCCAGGGGTTATTTCTGCGGTTTCTGGATTTAGTGGAGGTCATATCAAAAATCCCGCCTATCGCGAGGTATGTCAGGGTAGAACAGGCCATGCCGAATGTATTGAACTGACCTACAATCCTGAGGAATTGGCTTTGGAAAAGATTTTGGCCCTATTTTTTAAGACCCATGACCCAACCACTTTAAATCGTCAAGGACACGATGTAGGGACTCATTATCGCAGTGCCATATTTTACACCTCAGAGGATCAGAAATCAAAGGTAGATAGTTTTATCAACGTCCTTTTACAGGAAAAGGTCTACAAAGACCCTATTGTCACTGAAGTAACACCATTCCAGAGTTTTTATCCTGCTGAAATCGAACATCAAGAGTATTATAAAAATAACCCTTATCAACCCTATTGCCAGTTTGTGATTAAGCCAAAATTGGAAAAGAAAAAGGAGTGTTTGACAAAAGGATAATCAAACACTCCTTTAAACCTAAGACCAATAAATTACAGACCAAATGCGCATTTGGTCAAAAAAAATTACTCTACAACTATTGGAAAGGTCACTGAAATATCTGTTTCTCCACCAGCGCCCGATAGTGATCCGTCATTTGGTTTTAATGGTTCATGGCGTAGGGTAAAAGTTATCGTCCCTTGTCCTGGGGCCGCAGTGGTCAAAGCAAAGGCCAATCCAATCCAGTTGCCATTATTGTCAATATCTAAATACTGAGTCGATACATTGAGTCCACCCCCTTGGGTATAAAAAAACTGATGTTCTGTTCCCTCAGCTTGAACTTCCTGATCAATGTTTTCCGCAGGACTTACTGTTTCGTTTAAAAGCGCTATGGCTCCGGTATAGCTAGAGGCCACCGATAAATTTCCGGATACCTCGATTGTAGGCGTCTGTGGTCCATCCCCATCTAAATCTTGACTGCGCAGCTCTATAGTTTGATTTGTATTATTGTTCGTTAAGGTAACAATCATAGTGGTAATTACCTCCTCCTGGTCAATTTGCGGGGGAGGATTGTCATCGTCGGAACAAGCCAAAATAAGTAAACTTAGCACTAGGGTACAGCTCATTAAGAGCGCTCTACTCAGGGATCCTATATTGTTTTGTGTTGTGATCATAGTTTTAGTGTTTGATGTTAAATTTGATTTCATATTTGTTTTTTTTAAAATGTTGTAGTCAATGATATCAATAGATTACGGCCAATTTCATCGGCATAAAATCTATTGCTGTTGAGGTAATTGCGATAGGCGGTGCTGAATACATTCTCCATTCTGAAGGTTAAAAAACCCGACCCTTTGGCATGAATTGATAATGGATAGCGCAGTTCAAGATTTATCAAATGATATGCCTTGGGTGGGGTGCTCACATCAATCAATTCAAAAGACTGAGTTTCTGGAATAAACGCTTCAAAATTAGTGTCAGGAAATTCATTTTGTGCCCAGTTATAGGTGCTTTCCAGAAGAATTTCTAAATCGCTTAGGCTATCGCTTTTGTAGCTTAACGCATGAGTCAACTCTGCAGGAGGCAAATTTATTAGTGGACGCCCTTTTGTTGCGCCCGATACTTCATAACCTTTAACTAGTGTAAATTGTTGTTTGAGCATTAATTCTGGAAACAATTCAAATTGAGCGTCAAAATCTACCCCGCTGAGCATAACCCCAGTTTGTCTGTAGGACCAAACCTGAAAATTTCCGCGAATAGTCTGTTGTATCCCAGTAGGTTCCAGTAAAATAAAGCGATCAATATGCCGTATAAATGGATTTACAGATACACGAGTCCTGTCACCATTATAGGCATAAGTCAGCGATAAATTCCGAGAAATTTCGGGCTCAAAACGCAAATCTCCCAATTCGATTCTCGAAGCAGAATGATGCAAGCCTTCAGAAAACATTTCTGAAGGATTCGGATTTCTGGCACCTAGGGCAAAATTTATCATTAATTCATGATCTTGATTTAATGCCCAATTTAGCACAGCAGAGGCCGAAGGATTGAGGTATTGAAATTGTGGTCTTGTCAAAATTTGAGTGCCAATGGTTTCGAGTTCAAATTCTGGAAATAATTCTCCATAATTTCTGTCTTCCCAAAGGGCCAAATAATAGTATTTGAAAGCCCTGATCTCCATATAATCCAAGCGCGCCGCAACTTCCAGTGCTAATTTTTGGGTCAGAGCCTTACCCGCCATGGCATAAAGGCCAAAATCATAACGTTTGTAATCAGGAATTAATCGTTTAACCCCGGTGTTTGGATTTGAAACATTGTTTAAAAATCTTCCCGAAAATCCGGTTTTGACAAATGAAAAGCCTGCTATTTTTGGCGATAAATCAGCACTTAAAACATGGGTTTGTAAGTTTAAATCCATCGATGCTTTATTTTGATCGCTGCCTCTTCTAATATCAAATTCCAATCGATTGTTTTGCTGAAAATCATAGCGCAGGTCAATTCTGCCTAGAGCATTTGATTTTACAAAGGCCTTTATTGTGGCAATTTGGTGGGTTACTTCTTGCCTCGGGCGATCAATGTTATAGGTAAAGTCACTAATAATAAGTGGGGTAGGACTGTTCAAGGCCAGGTATTGATCTTGAGCACCGCCCAAATGAGAAGCCCTTAATATCCCAAGTTTATTGGCAACTCGACTATAACCCAACTCGAATCCGTACTTGAATTTATTCAGGCCCAGGCGCCCAGATAATGCGTGCGATTCCATGCCAGTATTGCTCAATACGTAGTCCGGAGCATTGAAGTCGCCAAATTTTTTAGAGGTACCATTTGCCGATCCATACCAGCCTAATTCAGAACTTTTGACCATACCAGCGTGAATGGAGCCGCCCTTTCCATTAGACTGCCCCGAGATTCTTGTATTGCCAAAAACTGTATCCTTTATAGGAATGTTCTGAGGTTTTAAAACAACAAAACCACCGATACCATCACCACTGTATTGAAGGGCAGAGGCATTTTTGATGATTTCTATCGAGTGTGCAAGATTGATATCGACATTTGGTGCGTGTTCTGAGCCCCATTCCTGATCCTCAAGACGTACCCCACCACTCATGATTGTAACGCGACTGCTATGCAGCCCATGAATAGCCGGTTTAATTATTGATCTACCAGTGCTAACCCCATTCACTCCACTAATGGTTGAAACCAAAGCACCAAGGGATAGATCACTTTTTTGGGCAATTATCTCCTGATTAAGTTTTTTGGCCTGAGATGAGGCATTGAGTCCACTAGAATTGCCGCTCAACAATATCTCATGGAGTTCTTCATAATGGTGTTCAAGTTTAAAGACTCTGCTTGTGTTTTCTTTTATTTTAATCGAAAACAATCGGACATTACACTGGGCATGACTGATTTCTAGGGTATAATTTCCTGGACATAGATTGTTCAAATAAAAGTCACCTTGATCGTTACTATAGGTGTAAATATCAGTATCAACAATGGAAATCAGTGCATTGGAAAGCGCTGAATCATCGTGCTGATCTTCTATTATCCCAGATAAGGTTAGGTCACAGTTTTGTGCTCGTACCAAGGTACCAATAATGAGTATTGATACCAACAATAATTTTTGCATTGATTTGATTTAAATGAACCAGTTTGTTGTTGTTCAATCTTGGCGTTTAAATCATGTGTGGTGGGCCTCGAGAAGTCTGAGTAGCTGTTGTTTGATCGGTTATTCGATCGATTAACCAAAAATTCTGTGTCTGGAGTACACCAAAATAACTTTGGGTTTCAGGCACAATTAAGCTTAGCGCGGCTGCATTAAAGTGAAAGGCAAGTAAATCACAGCCGTGATCTACTTCATGGAGATGGGTTGTGCTTTGACTGCAACCAATATGTTTGTGGCCATCGAGTATATGCTCCAATTGCATTAAGCTCGGCACCATCAATGTAATCCCAAAAACTAGGGCAATCAATCGATGTTTTACCAAACTTAAATTGTTGGAGTCCACTTTCACTTTTTTAGTCTTCTGAAGAATTTCTTTAAAAATAGAATAAAAAACTCTTTTTCCCCAAATACCCAGCCAAATAGAAGAAGAATAAACTGATACAGCACCAAGGTGGCTATTACATAAATGGTATTGAAATAAAGCGGTTCTAGGCCTGCAATAAATGGGCTTAATTTAAGTAGTGGACCAGTGACTTTGGCCGACGAGCTCCCCGTTAAGGCAAATACTACCAGAATTTTTGTCACCTGAAAATTACTGGTGACATTCCATCGCTTTTTAAGTTTTTCAAACATAGGGCGCAAAGTTAGACATTCAGGCAGTGATTTCCGATATGAACCCTATAATTTATGACCCACGGGCTTAAAATGATTTACGAGGTGAGTCCGATAATTTGCGCTGCTAATTCTTCGCCAATTCTATCTTGTGCTTCGTTTGTAGCCGCCCCTATGTGCGGAGTTAAAGAACAATACTCATTCATGAGTACTTGTATTGCTGGGGTGGGTTCATTTTCAAAAACATCCAAAGCCGCAAAAGAGATATGTCTTGACTCTAAGGCTTCAAGCAAAGCTACTTCGTCGACAACACCCCCTCTAGCGGCATTGATCAGGCCAGCACCAGCTTTCATTTGAGTTAATTCTTTGGCCGAGATAACATAGTCTTTTTGAGCCGGAACATGTAAGGTAATAAAATCGCTTTCTGCCAAGATTGTTTCAAAAGTTGCCGCGTTTAAGTCAAACTTCACCTCTTGATTATCGTAAAACTTCAAAGTTATAGTCGCCGACGGTACGTATTGATCAAAATAGATCACGCGCATTCCGGCACCTAAGGCAATTTCCGCCACTGCCTTACCGATACGTCCAAATCCCACTATACCCATAGTTTTTCCACGCAATTCACGCCCTTTGGCGTAGGCTTTTTTCAAGCTACCAAAATTTGTATCGCCTTCAAGAGCCATTGCACGGTTAGATTGGTGTAAAAAACGCACCCCACCGTAAAGATGTGCAAAAACCAGTTCCGCTACAGAGGCCGAAGAGGCTGCTGGTGTATTGATTACATGTAAGCCTTTTGATCGCGCATAGTCCACGTCAATATTGTCCATTCCGACACCACCACGACCGATAATTTTTAATCCTGGACAAGCGTCGATTAATTCCTTACGCGCAGTTGTGGCACTGCGCACCAAAAGGACTTCCACTGATTCTCTGTTGATAAAATCAACTAATTGCTCCTGCGCTACTTTCGTGGTGCTTATTGCAATTCCTGCTGCTTCTAGGGCTTGAATCCCACTTTGAGAGATACCGTCGTTGGCGTGAACTTTAATCATGATATTTGATTTAATACGTTAGTCGATAAACTTATTGTTGGCGTTCAAATTCTTTCATTACTTCAATCAGCACCTGAACACTCTCAAGAGGCATGGCGTTATAAATTGAAGCGCGGTATCCACCGACACTGCGATGCCCATTAATGCCGTTGATTCCTGCTTCCTTACACAATGCGTCAAAGGTGCTTTTTTGACTTTCGTCCCTCAGGTTAAACGTGGCATTCATCATAGAACGATCCTCTTTATGAGCAAAACCTTTAAATAGGGGATTGCGGTCGATTTCCGCGTAGAGCTGACCCGCTTTTTCACCATTGAGCTTCTCTATGGATGACACACCACCTTTTTCTTTTAACCACTTTAGCGTTAACATAGAGACATAAACCGCAACCACAGGAGGCGTGTTGAACATACTCTCCTTTTCTTGATGGACGCGATAATCGAGCATGGACGGAATTGGCCTAGGAGCTTCGCCTAATAGCTCATTCTTAATGACAACTAAAGTCGTACCAGCAGGTCCCATATTTTTTTGTGCCCCGGCATAGATCAAATCAAATTTTGAAAAATCCATGACCCGTGAAAAAATATCACTACTCATGTCACAAAAAACAGGCACGTCAGTTTCGGGTAAGTCTTGGATTTGGGTGCCAAATATGGTGTTATTGCTGGTACAGTGAAAATAGTCACTGTCATGGGGGATGGTATAGCCCTTTGGGATATACGCAAAATTTTGATCCTTTGATGAAGCAACTTCATCTACTTGTCCAAATAATTTTGCCTCTTTTATGGCCTTACTGGCCCAAGTACCTGTATTGAGATAGGCTGCTTTTTGTTTTAAAAAATTGTAGGGCGCCATGACAAATTGCGTGCTGGCACCACCTTGCAGAAATAGTGCACTGTAGGTATTGCTATCGAGACCTAGTAGTTCCAAAGCGAGCGCACAAGCTTGGTCCATAACCTCGATAAAATCTTTACTTCGGTGGGAAATCTCCATAATGGAAAGACCAGAATGGTTAAAGTCGATCAGCCCTTGCGAGGCTTGCTGCATGACCTCTTGAGGAAGTATCGATGGACCTGCACTAAAATTATGTTTTTTCATAGCCTTAAAATGAGCCTACAAAGATGAGAAATATCAAGCCAAACCACTAGAGAAAGGGGACAACTTATCAATATAATTTTAACAAAATGCCCTTATTTTTTAACGATAAGGTTTTCGTTCGGACTTTAATTAGAGTGCATTGACAAAAGCCAGGGTGTCGACTCCGTCGGCGTAGTCGTCCAGCAATGGGCATTGGGTTTGACCAAAATCCTCGCTGCAAAGAGCTGTAACATCCCCCACCACACATTGAATCTCATCTTTTAAACCTGACAAGTGTTTGCTAAGGTCTTCCAAACTATTGTAATACTCATAAAAAACCACGGATATAGGCGACACCAATGCAGTGTCTTCCTTGAGCAGCAAAAACTCATTGTCTAGCAAGGGCACTTGACCCATGAGGTACACGGCCTTATTATAGTCGTAATTATTCATGTATTTGTCGTGCTGCATCACATTTGCGTTGGCGAATACAGCGCCAAACAAGGGTTGAAAATCATAATCGCGGGGCACGTACAATTTTGATACATTGCGACATCCCAAACCATAATATTGAAAAATATCTCGGGCTAATGCGCTGAGTTGCTCCTTGGTTTCGCCTCCCGTTAAAACCGCAACACTTGTTCGATTCTTTCTAATAATGCTGGGGTAATTCTTAAAGTAATGCTCAAAATGCATTGCAGAATTGTTGCTCCCTGTGGCAATGACCCCATCAAAATTCTTTAATGGTCCCTCAGTCCATTGAATCAATGATCCGAATTCTGATTCGATGGCGATGAGTTTATCCAATATAAATCTGGTGAGTATGGGATCCTTACTCGAGGATTTGCACAGTATTTTGTGACCAGAAATTAGTGCCGATAAGATATCATGAAAGCCTACTAGGGGTATATTTCCAGCCAAAACAAGGGCGATGGTTTTTACACCATTAAATTGCTCAGCATAGGGCTCTATCCAGCTCTGTAATGCCTCTGGGGTGAGTTGCTGCGACCATTGACCCAGCGCAAAGCAAAGATGAACTTGGTCAAACCACTTGTTATGACTGTAAGTGTCGTTAAATAAATCCGCGTATAATTCAGGCTCTTTTGCCATTTTACCCATCTCTAGGCCTAGTGTCACAAAGGCGTTTATTCGCTGATTTAATTGCATGAGATTGTTTGGAGAACCCCGGGTTAGATATTAAATTTGCACAAATTTAGAAAAACAAATTGCTATGGCCATTATCATTACAGACGAATGTATCAATTGTGGTGCTTGTGAGCCAGAATGTCCAAACACAGCTATTTATGAGGGTGCGGACGATTGGCGCTACAGTGATGGGACGGATTTAAAAGGCGACGTAATTTTACCTTCAGGTAAAGCGGTTAATGCCCAAGAGCCCCAAATTCCAGTTAGCGATGAATACTACTACATTGTTCCAGATAAATGTACTGAGTGTAAAGGATTTCACGAGGAGCCACAGTGTGCCGCAGTTTGTCCTGTTGATTGCTGTGTTCCGGATGATGCGCACGTAGAATCAGAACAGGAGCTTTTAGCCAAGCAGCGCTTTATGCACCAGGAATAAGCCCCTAGGGTATTTTTCAAACGCCTTAATCTCTTTATCGACTTAGCCCTTGTTGTCGGGCTTTTTCATCAGGGCCTTGCGCTGGGCTTCTAAGGCCTCTAATTGTTTTTGATATTGGGCTTCAAGTGCCTTTTTTTGCGCCTCGGCTTTGGCTTTCTGGGCTTCGATTGACGCTTTTAATTCGGCTTCTCGAGCGGCTTTTAACTGAGCTACTTTGGCCTGGTTTACACTGTCTTTGATCTTTTGCTGTTGCGCATTAATGGTATCGATGACTTGAATGCTGCGCTCAGTAGCACTTTGATTGACAATACTATCTCCTGCAACCACGACAGTCCCTTTGATTTGTTCAGTGGCTTGTTGCTCACTAATGGTAATGTTCTGGCCATTATTGGTGATCACGCGTTTTACGGTAACCACTTCTTTTACTGTTTCGTTATTTTGCCCCAGCAGCGTTAAAGGGACAATAAAGAACGCTAAACTGTAATTCTTTAACCTCATAGTATCAATTTTTATGGCAAGTTACGGAGTACTGCTCTAAATTTCCAAAAATTCATATTTAATGAAGTCTATGTGATATATTTGCACCCCATAAATAAACGCCATGAAAGCAGGTATTGTAGGATTGCCAAACGTCGGAAAATCAACTCTTTTTAATTGTCTCTCACAGGCCAAAGCCCAGAGTGCAAATTTCCCGTTTTGTACCATTGAGCCAAACGTAGGGGTGGTCAATGTGCCCGATCCACGACTGATAAAACTCGAAGAATTAGTTAAACCGCAGCGTGTCATGCCAGCTACAGTTGAGATTTTAGACATTGCAGGACTTGTAAAAGGTGCCAGTAAAGGTGAAGGTTTAGGGAACCAGTTTTTGGCCAATATCAGAGAAACAGATGCAATCTTGCATGTATTGCGTTGTTTTGATAATGATAATATCGTTCATGTCGAAGGGCGTGTTAATCCTGAGGCGGATAAAGAAATTATCGACATGGAATTGCAGCTTAAGGATCTCGAAACAGTTGAAAAGAAACTCGAAAAGGTACATCGTACTGCTAGAACTGGAAATAAGGAGGCGCAAAAAGAGCAAGAAGTGCTCAATAAAGTAAAGGCTGCTTTGTCCTCTGGAATCTCTGTTCGTGGGGTTCAAATCGATGATGAATTGCGCAAGGAATACATCACTCCAGTACAATTTATTACTGATAAGCCAGTGCTTTATGTTTGCAATGTAGATGAAGGCTCTGCGGCAACTGGTAATGCATACGTGGATCAAGTACGCGAATTGGCAAAAGCCGAGGGTGCTGAGGTTTTGGTTCTGGCCGTAGCCACGGAGGCCGATATAACCGAATTAGAGACTTACGAGGAACGTCAAATGTTCTTGGATGATTTAGGTTTGGATGAACCTGGAGCCTCTAAACTCATACGCAGTGCCTATGCTTTGTTGCAATTACAAACCTATTTTACCGCTGGTGAAAAAGAAGTACGGGCATGGACCATACCCGTGGGTGCGACTGCCCCTCAGGCAGCTGGAGTCATTCACTCCGATTTTGAAAAAGGATTCATCCGTGCCGAGGTTATTGCCTATGAGAATTATGTACAATACGGTAGCGAGGCCAAAGTTCGTGAGGCAGGAAAGCTAGGTGTAGAAGGCAAGGAATACATAGTCAAAGACGGCGATGTTATGCACTTTAGATTCAACGTTTAGTCCTGAGTTGAAACGAGTATTAAATACCTCAAAAATCTCATGTTTTATTGTGGTTTCACCTATTTTATATAGAGGCTGAAAGCCTTCTTTTTCTTAACAATTATTTGACCTAATTGTTAATTACTTTAACCCCTCAGGGTTTTTCATTTTTATTGAGAATTTTATCTTAGCGACTCAACAATCGCCCATGTCAAATACACAATATACCGAGGACAATATTCGCTCGCTCGACTGGAAAGAGCACATCCGTCTTCGTCCTGGAATGTATATTGGTAAGTTAGGGGATGGTTCTTCTGCAGACGACGGTATCTACATTTTATTAAAGGAGGTTTTGGATAACAGTATCGATGAGTATGTCATGGGTGCAGGAAAGTCCATTGAAATCCGCATCAAAGACAAAGAAGTACGTGTTCGTGACTTTGGTCGTGGAATTCCGCTGGGAAAGGTCGTCGATGTGGTCTCAAAAATGAACACTGGGGGTAAATACGATACCCGAGCCTTCAAGAAGTCTGTGGGGCTTAATGGAGTCGGAACCAAGGCAGTAAATGCTTTGAGTAGTTATTTTC
>OMJU01000099.1 GCA_900299425.1 Candidatus Rokuibacteriota bacterium | reverse complement strand
TAATGATGAAAAAAATACCAGTACCCCAGGTGAACATCATCAATACTTGCAAATAACTCTCTAAGGGTTTGTCTTTATACTGATCATAACCTGCTTTGAGATAGGTTTTTGTAGTGCGTAAGACACTGCGCACAATCAGTACGCATAAAACCACAAAATACATTGAGGCTAATTTCACCGCTAATTGAGCCGTCTCTGGATAATCATAAAGCCCTATCGGAATAAAATACCACAGAACCGAGAGCGGGGTGAGGTGTGCTACAAAGCGTGGAAAATTACTTTCGACCAGAAAGTCGTCGAAGGTGGTTTTGGTTTTATTACTAAAGGCCTTAAATAGCTGTACAATAACACTGCGCGTTACACGGTCCAACAGCCTTATGAGCACTAAACCCAGTGCCACCACTACAACAGCGTTGATTAAATTGGCCCAAAACAAAGTAAAACCATGGGCATACAAGTAATCACGAATCCATTCGGTAATAAAGAGTACTTCTGAAGTTGTCATGATAAATATTTCTTTTCTACATAAAAGGGACCAAAGGGAAGCAAAGCACATAAGGCTATGATCATCCATTGTTTTAGAGTCCATCCTTTGACCGTGCGCTGGCTCCATGCTAAGACTTCGTAGGCAATAAACAACAGGCCATGGGCCATACCTATCACCTCCACGCCCAAAGGCCAAAGCCAAATATATTTAAGCGGCATAGCAACACCCAAAAGCAGTAAAAATGATATGCCTTCGCTGCGGCTGACCCAAAAAAATAAGCGATGCTGGTCCAAAAGGATATTTTTAACAAAGATACCAATGTTTTTGACTTGAAAATGCATTGGTCTATATTTGCCATAGGGATAAAACACCCATGCTATGATTCATTTAAAAGAAAAAAATGCCTTTATCACAGGAGGCACTAAAGGGATTGGTTTAGGTATTGCACAGGCACTTTTAAATCAAGGTATTTCAGTTGCTATTACTGGTCGTAGTGCCATATCGGTTGCACAAGCCGAAAAAGAGTTAGAAGAGACAGCTAACCGCCATGGCGCAAAAATAATTGGCCTAGTGGCGGATGTGCGCGACTATAAAAGTATGGCCTCAGCCGCTAAGGCAGCACAAGAGCAACTTGGGGCTGTGGATTTGGTTATTGCTAACGCCGGACTGGGTCATTTTGCACCAATCCACGAACTGAGTCTTGAACAATGGCATGAGACCATTGATACTAATTTAACTGGGGTCTTTTACACTCTAAAGGTTTTTTCAGACAGTCTGATGCAACATCAAGGCTATTTTATCAGTATCTCGAGTTTAGCGGGGACCAACTTTTTTGCTGGAGGTTCTGCCTATAATGCCAGTAAATTTGGGGTTACAGGATTCACGCAAGCAGCCATGCTAGATTTGCGCAGCTATGGGGTTAAAATGACCACCATCATGCCTGGGTCTGTAGCAACCTATTTTAATGATCACGTGCCCAGCGATGCCGATTATTGGAAAATTCAAAAAGAGGACCTTGGGCAAATTGTTGTGCAACTCATTTCTATGCATCCTCGCAGTCTACCCAGTAAAATTGAGCTACGTCCGACCATACCGGGCGGGGCAGGGAAGTAGAGGTGTTAATCTTTCGTCAAAAACAATGGATAAGTCAATCTTCCAGTCAGAAAAACGCTAATTTTGGTTATTATCACAAGCCGTTCGTTCACCCAAACATGAAATTACTCAAAGGATTTAAAACAAGAATCATACTTCTTCTTCTGATGACTGTGGTTTGTGGTGCGAGCTATGGGCAAATCGACGGATCTAACTCAAATTCAACTGGAGAAAATCCATTTTTTCAGTCCACACAGACCAGTCTTTTACCGGAAAATCGCCCGCCGGTGAGTTTGACAATTCCATTTAAGGATCGTGACCCAAAAATGCAATTTCCACCGCCATCTCCAAAGGATGAGCAACTCGATATGACGGCCTCGGATGGATTACTCGATCATATTCCAGGTAAAACTCCTAAAGCCTTTCAAAAAGATAAAGAACCGCGCCCAGAGTTTGCTCGTGATCAAGATTTAGGGGATGTGACAACCTCAGGAGACTTTGTACAAATTAAATATCGCGACCACGAATACGTGGATGGAGATTTAATACGCGTTTATGTCAATGGAGATGTGGTACAATCCAGTGTGTTTTTGGGGGCAAGTTTCGCTGGGTTTACCTTATCGCTGCAACCAGGAGCGAATCGAATCGAATTTGAGGCCATAAATCAAGGCAGCAGCGGGCCAAACACCGCAGAACTCCATGTATATAACGAAAAAGGCTTTATCATTTCTGCCAAAGAGTGGAATCTTCTCACAGGTTATAAAGCCTCCGTTTTAGTCATTAAAGATTAGTGCTGCACAGCTATTCGAGCTCCTGCATCGTACTCATGACCTCATCATAAGAGGTCAGGGTAAGGTACATTTTACCGCCCATCATAATGATTGGTGTATCTATTTCAGCCAATCTTTCTTCGCCACCGACAATTAACCGCGATAGTTGTTCACGCACTTTGGGATAGGCCTCAATTTCAGTTAAGGTATACAAATAAGGACTCTGATCAAGGGATGAAATTAAGCTATCGCAATTCGCAGTACACAATGCTGGTTTGTATACCGTCAAAGGCCATTTAGGCTGAATTCTTATCAATTCTGCCTCACGAATCATAGCGCGACGAGAAAGTTCTTCGCTGACTTCCAAAGTATATTTGTATTTAGGTTCTTGGCCGCGTTCAATGATCAAACTGCTGACTTCTACACGAGAACGCGCAGGAACACGCACAGCACGAGGCTTTCCAGCACGTTGACGAAATCCAGTTCCAGTCACGTTGATAATAACATCAAAGTCTTGAAGGTTTTTATTCACAGCATATAAATACAAGCGATTATTATTTTGTTCGTCTTCAATTTCAATAGGACGTTCTTGAGCGATGAGCGGATTTACAAATAAAAAAAGCAGTAAAAATGATGTGTAAAAAGTTTTCATGTCAGCGGTATAAATTTACTAATCGAAGATAAGAAATATAAGTCAGCCACGCTTTGAACTAAAAGTAGATTTGATTTTGACGGTCAAAATGCTTCCTGCCAATAATAGGGTGATTACATTACCGACAATAATCGGCATGGAATTTACGTGCAGGCCATAGACGATCCACAGAGCGACGCCAGCGACGAACAAAAGGTACATAGGCAAAGACAGCTGACGCGTATCTCGAGACTTAATTGTCTTTATGGCCTGAGGTAAAAAACTTATGGTGGTAAGAAAGGCAGCGCAATTCCCAACTAAAGATATTAGTTCCATATCATTAAAATTTTTTGTGCAAATTTAAATGGGGGCTAGAATGTAAACAGCGCAACAATTTGCCAGATTATATTTTATATTAACACAATACGTTGGTTAGAGATTGTTTTAATGATAATAAAAAACATCTATTGTTTTATAATATATATTATGTCAAATAGTAATTTTAATTGTATCCCCCATAATAGGTCCTCTATAATCATGTACCTTTGGCCCCATGGTTAAGACAAATCAAAGTTCCATAGAATTCATCGCACTCATGGCATCTTTGATGTCGGTAGTTGCCTTGGCCATTGATGCTCTGCTCCCGGCTTTGGATGTGATCGGTATGGCCGTCCATACACAAACGCCTACTGAAAATCAATTGATCATTACCATGATCTTTCTTGGTTTAGGCATCGGTCCACTTATTTTTGGTCCGCTTTCAGATAATTTAGGCCGTAAACCTGCTGTCTATTTTGGTTTTGTGCTTTTTTTACTGGCCAGTTTCATATGTGTAAGTTCTGAAACAATACAATACATGATTCTCGGGCGCATTTTGCAAGGCATTGGGCTTTCTGCTCCACGTACCATCAGTATTGCCATTATTCGCGATCAATATCAGGGCGATCCTATGGCCCGCATTATGTCTTTTGTTACTGTCGTATTTCTATTAGTCCCTATTGTGGCTCCTGCCATCGGTAAAATGGTATTAGATCAATTTGATTGGCAATCTATTTTCCTGATGCAACTCTGGTGCAGCGGCGCCGTGGCCCTTTGGTTTTGGAAACGACAACCTGAAACACTTGACCCAAAAAACAAAAGACCATTGCAGCTCAAAGACTATTTCCATGGGCTAACTGAGGTCGTCAAAGAACCCAAAACTATGGGCTACACCTTAATATCTGGCTTAGTCTTCGGCTCTTTTATGGTTTATCTCAGTGGTGCACAACAAATATTCCATGACCAATACGGTCTAAAAGACGAATTTCCACTCATTTTCGCAGGACTCTCAATTGCCATAGGTTTAGCCATCTTCTCAAATGGGCACTTGGTTTTGCGCTTTGGTATGAAAAAAATGGTAACCACTGCCCTGTATGGTTTTCTTGCTATTGCACTTTTGTATGTAGTGCTTTACAGCGGACAAATCAATCCCAGCATTGAAGTTTTGATGCTATTTTTTGGGCTACAATTTTTTGCCATCGGTTTTTTGTTTGGCAATTTACGCGCCCTGGCCATGCAACCCATGGGTCATATCGCTGGCATGGCTGCAGCGATTACAGGCTTTATTTCCACCATTATGGCTTTGCCCATAAGCACCTATATTGGTACTTACATTCAAGATCAGGTTTGGCCTATATTCCTTGGATTTACCATATGTGGCGCCCTTTCACTCTTGATTTTATGGGGCATCAACAGACTCAGTTTAAAGAAAGCATCATAAGCACCTCAAGCCATTAATGGACTTCAATAATGGGTTTTAATGATCCCAATTTTGGCGTTTATCCACATCGGTAATAGGCTGTTTTTAAGTAATGTCCATGCTCAAACCCCACCTGATGATCTATATCATGCCCGGTGGTTTCCACTAAATTTAGCGCCAGGCCTTTTTGGGCCTTAAAGGCCGCTTTATGCGCCCCTAAAAATTGTTGCATATCTACCCTTGAAGAACAAGATGCCAGCACCAGCAGGCCTTTTTTGGCCACTAATTGAGCTCCTAACCCAGCCAAAACCTCATATTTATTTAATGCTAATGCGACACCATCGGCACTTTTGGCAAAACTCGGAGGATCGATTACTACAATGTCATAGGTGAACCTGCGCTCTATGAGCTGCTTTAATATTTCAAAGGCATCCCCACACAAAGTCTCATGGGTCCCGTCAAACTCATTTAATCCGGCATTGCGCTCTGCGAGTTCCAACGCCTGCGCACTTATATCGACACTTGAGACTTTTTTGGCACCATTGGCCAGTGCGTGAACGCCAAAGCCCCCCGCATACGCAAAGACATCAAGCACTTGTTTACCATAGGAAAGAGCCCCTACTTTGCGACGATTGTCGCGATGATCTAGGAAAAAGCCCGTTTTGTGCCCTTTAAGAACATGGGCCAAAAAACGCACGCCATATTCGTGAAATTCAACTTCAGGATTTGGCAAGGTTCCATGGCTTAGCACGATTTGATCCTCCTGCTTTAACTTTAAAGACTTAGCTACATTACGATTAGAACGCAAGAGTATGGCAACCGGAGTCAGTAACTCCAATAAAATATCTTGTATTTGCCTGAGGTACGGAAGCCATATAAGACTGTAAATCTTGATTACCAAAACCTGATCGTATCGATCGACAATCAGCCCTGGTAGCCCATCGTTTTCTCCAAATACAAGGCGCATGGCGTTCGTTACATC
>OMJU01000098.1 GCA_900299425.1 Candidatus Rokuibacteriota bacterium | reverse complement strand
TCGAGTAGTGTATTCTCTTTTGGTAAGGTCCAAACGCATACTGTTCATAAAAGCCTCAATCAGCTCGTTATCAATGCCGTAATTATGAACGGTGTGCTGAAATGCGTTCAATATGGGATTCAAGCTTATTTTTTCAGTCAAAGCTTGCTCAAGGTCTAGCTCAAATCGCGCAAAAAGCGCTGGCTTATCGTAATCGTGAAAGGAGTCTACGATTTCATCGGCCAAACGGACAAAACCATAAACATTATAGATGTCTTGTCGGATATTTGGGGCTAGCATTTTTGTAGCCAATGAAAAAGAGGTGCTGTATGTTTTTGTTACATTTTTACTGCACGACTGAGATATTTCGTCGAATAGTGCTTTCATGATTTTATGCTTTGATCCATAAGTCCTGAGACAATTTTTCCAGAGATCAGTGACGGGGGTACTCCAGGTCCAGGAACCGTTAATTGTCCTGTAAAAAAGAGACCATCAACTTTCTTACTCTTCAATTTAGGTCTCAAAAACGCCGTCTGCATGAGTGTATTCGCCAGACCATAAGCGTTTCCTTTGTAGGAATTATAGTCGTTGATAAAGTCGTTGAGACAAAAACTTTCCTTAAAGATAACATTTTTTTTGACGCTTTGACCGGTAAGGTTTTCAAAGCGAATCATGATTTTTTCAAAATAGGTTTCACGCAATTCGGGCGAGTCTTCAATCCCCACGGCCAATGGAATCAGAAATATCCCGGCTTCTTTGCCTTTTGGGGCTGCACTGTCATCAGTTTTTGAAGGAAAACTGGCGTAAAACAAAGGTTCCTCAGGCCACTGCGGATGGTCGTATATACTCTGGGCGTGTTTTTCGAAAGGAACGTCAAAGAACAAAGTGTGATGTTCTACATGTTCTATCTTTTTATCAAAGCCGACATAAAACAGAAGTGAGGAGGGTGCAAAGGTTCTCTTGGACCAATAGCGCTCCGAATATTGACGATAGGCCGCTGGCAATAAGGTTTCGGTGTGGTGGTAATCTGCCCCACTGAGTACTTTATCAAAAGTAAGTTCTGTTCCTTGGACATTTATGCCTTTTACTTGTCCCTGATACACCAGAATTGACTCTACATTTTGATCACTTTTTAATTCTACCCCTAATTCTCGGGCGAGATCAACCATCCCTTGGACCACACTGTACATTCCGTTTTTGGGATGAAAAGTCCCTAGCCCAAAATCGGCATAATTCATAAAACTATAGAATGCCGGTGTATTTGAAGGTTTGGCTCCAAGAAATAACACTGGAAATTCTAATATTGCGACAAGGTGAGGATTTTTAAAAGCAGCGCGCACATCCCTAGCGATGGTACTAAAAAATTGGCCTACTTTCATGGCGGTTTTTGTGGTAACCAGTTCTAGAGGCGAAACACCGGGCCGATAGACTAAATCCTTTATGGCGATGTTGTAATTGTCTAAAGCCGCATCGATAAACTTTTGCAATTTGGCTGCACCGCCTGCCTCATGCGCTTCAAAAGTTTCCTTTATCTTTTCCAAAGAGTCAGCAATGGTTATGGCCTGATTTTTTCCAAAATAAACGCTATACGCAGGACTGAGTTTAATCAGCTGATAATAATCCTCAGGCTTTTTGCCAAAGTCACTAAAAAAGCGTTCGAAAACATCAGGCATCCAATACCAAGTTGGCCCCATATCAAAAATGAATCCGTCTTTTTTGAGTTGTCTCGCGCGACCACCAAAGGTTTTATTTTTTTCAAAAACAGTAACCTTGTGACCAGCCTTAGCAAGATAACTCGCTGCCGCGAGCGAGGAAAATCCGGAGCCGATTACGGCAATTGATTCAGGCATAAGTCGAGAGATAATTATAACTTAACAAAAGCAGGAACTCAAACTTTTTGATTTTTAACAAAAGCCCGCAGTTCTTTTAAGTGATGGATCACATGAATGTTTTTTCCCAGAGCACCCTGAGCAATATCTTGCAATTTATAGCCCATAAGCCATAGCGGAAACTTAGTGGCGGGGTTCACATGTTTGTAAAAATCTTTGACATAGTTTTCTACGCTTTGGTCGTCTGGCTTAACTGTGAAATAAGAAAAGAATGTAATCGCGCTATAGTGCTTTATTAAGTGCTTTAAATTATCCAACGGAATATTACTGCCCAGATAAAGTGTTTGATGACCCTCGCTCAGTAATATATAGTTTGCGTACAATAAACCGATCTCATGAATTTCTTCGTAGGGAAGAAAAAGAGCAAAGCTCGGCTCGGTCTCATGGGACAATGCCTCCTGAGCATTGATTATGTTTTCAATAATTTTCTGTTTGATCAATTCAGAAATGAATCGTTCATGTACCGGGTCTATGGTACCCGTTTGCCACAACAAACCAATTTCATTGAGCAGAGGCATAAATAAATCGAAGAAAATGAAATCAAAGGATTCCTTTTTCGATAAATTTCTATAGGTATTGTTGAATAAGTGATGGTCAAATTCAAACATTGACTGTTTGAATAAGTGCAGCGCGTAATGATTGGTTTGAGCAAGTTCAGACTCTGCGATAAGTCGCTCTATTTCATCTTGCTGCAGTTCTGCTATTTTGGAAATTTTAAACCCTTGTCGGTATAAAAACGTGGCATTGAGCAACTTTGTCAGATTACTCATGTCATAGTTTCGGATATTGGTATCCGTTCGATTGGGTTCTAAAAGTGCGTAACGCTTCTCCCATATACGTATGGTATGCGCCTTCACGCCACTCAGGTTTTCCAGATCTTTAATACTAAATTCTGTTTTAACCGCCATGCTATTTTTTTCGAAATATAACCAAAAAATATGGCACAAAAAGAGATTTTGTTTAATTTTTTAATCAAAACTATAAACAAAATAAAATCAATGAGCTAGATGTCTTCAAACCAGGCATAAACAGGGCTTTTTTAGTATAAAAAAAGCCACCCGGAAAGAGTGGCTTTTGTACCGAGAATGGGAATCGAACCCACACGCCCTAATGGACACATGGCCCTCAACCATGCCTGTCTACCAGTTCCAGCACCTCGGTATGTACTGCTTTAAACCAAAAAGTCGATAAAAATATCGACTTTAGCTGGTGACCTGGCTGGGGCTCGAACCCAGGACCACCTCCTTAAAAGGGAGGTGCTCTACCAACTGAGCTACCAGGTCATTAAAAAATTTAGGCGGGTCAGATCACCCGCCAGTGCTCCGTACCATTAATGGCTTAGCGGCTGCAAATATAATATCATTATGTTTATTATTCAAACTAAATTCTTTTAAAAAATCCAGACTTTTTATATCCCATAAAATCGCTGTATTAAGCATTAAAATATGGGCTCATTTCAACAAATCCTGTTGTCTTTTGCGATATTTGCCCTATGAATATAGTGTTAATGGGATATATGGGCAGTGGTAAATCTGCCCTAGGTTATCGCATCGCGGTCATGTTGCAAAGGGAGTTTATTGATCTTGATGAACTTATTGAACAGCGATTGGAATTATCTATTTCCCAGATTTTTGAGCAAAAAGGTGCTGTGTATTTTCGAAAACGTGAGTCCGAGATATTGCGTGAAGTCCTCAATGCCCATAGTGATGCGGTTATTGCCTTGGGCGGTGGGACACCGATTTATGGAGATAATTTAAATTGGATCAATAACCCGGCTTTGAACATCAGTGTATACCTGAAAATTTCTATTCAGCTGCTGGTAAAACGACTGTGGAATGAGCGCAATCATCGCCCAATAATTGCGGATTTGAGTGCCCCGGAGGCTCTTGAGGAATTTGTTAGAAAACACTTATTTGAACGTACTTTTGCCTATCAACAGGCTCATCTGGTTTACGATGTGAGCGATTTGGATTTGGACTCTGCCGCCTTGGGCATAATTACGGAAGTCAATAAGTTCCAGAGCGGGGCATGAGCTAAGGGTGCTGATGAATCACCTAGGCTAGGCGGGCGCTATAGGCCCCTGGAGTAAAATCAACAACCACATTTTCATTCATGGAAGTAGACAATGAAATCCCTTTAAAGTCTGCCTTTACAGGATATTTTTTGTGGTTTCGATCTACTAAAACAGCGGTTTTGAACTGTTTTAATGGTACTTGTAGAAAATGAGCTACACCATAAATAAGCGCAGTGCCGGAGTGTAGAACATCGTCCACAAGGACAATAGACTGGTCTTTTACACTTTCCAAAGGACAATCACAGATTACCTGATCAATGGGATTTTTCTTGTTCATCTGAACCCGACAAAGTTGCACATTAAACGGGGCAATGCGCTCTAACTCAGTTTTGAGTAATTCAGCTAAATGATAACCGTTATCCGCAATACCAGCGATCACAATTTCTGACTCATCGACATTAGCTTCATAAATCTGATAGGCCATACGTCTGATTTTGTGCAATATTTCGTCATGGTTTAAAATCATAGCTTTCGAATTGAGTCAAAGTTATTAAATTTCTTCTTCGGGATTGATGTTGAAATCGTCTAAATCGCGACGGTCTTTTTTCGTCGGTCGACCGGTTCCACGATCTCTTTGACCGTCTTTTACTCCACGAATTAAATCCATTTGTGCTGCAATATCTTTTGGTGTGCGATCTACCCGATAGAGTTCTACTAATTTTGCACCCACTCTGGATTTTGGTAGATCTAATACTTCGAACGAGTGAGTTATTTGGTTGAGTCTAAAATTAATTTGGTCGCCAGGAAAAACTTCTTTAGCTGGCTTTGCTATTGTGCCGTTTATACGCACAGAACCTTTTTTAACCGCTGTACTGGCTTGGTTGCGTGTTTTATAACAACGAATACTCCATAAATATTTATCTATCCTCATTTGTAAGCCTTAAAAGACCGTTAAAGCCCGCACAAAAATAAGTGAAAAATGGTATCTTGCGCCATTAAAATTCAGTCAATGACTTATCGGCTAAAACCAATAAAGTATTTAATATTAGGCTTACTCACCGTCGTGGCTTGCAACAAAGTGGATGATGGTTTTACTTTTGTGCCAGCCAGAGATAGAGGGGAGGAAGCACCTGTTTCTACAGAAATTATTGAGACCTATCTTAACACACACTTTTATAATTACGAGGAGTTTCAAAATCCCCCAGCTGATTTCGACTTTAAAATTCGCTTCGACACCATAGCTGGAGATAATGCAGACAAAATCCCACTCATTGATCAGGTGCAATACAAAATGGTTCCCGATCGCGTAGACGAAGGTGTTGAATACAAACTCTATTATCTCTCAGCAGTTGAGGGCGGAGGTAACACACCCATGTACCCTGACGTGGTGACTTTGACCTATGAAGGTCGTTACCTCAATACGGAATTTACAGCCTCGGCTTACACTAAATTATTTGACAGTGCGTCTACCCCGGTAAGTTTTGATTTGACCAGTGTAGTCAATGGTTTTCAGGACGGAATTATTACCGCTAAGACTTCGCCATTTCCAGCAATAGAGGCAGCAGATGGTTCAGTTTCTTTTGAGGATTACGGTGTAGGGGCTGTGTTTATCCCTGCTGGGCTTGGTTATTATGTGAGCCCCCCAAATGGCTCAATAATTCCTTTTTACGCACAGCTGATCTTCACATTTCAATTATATAGTTCAAGGGTAGGGGATCAAGACGAAGACGGTATACCGACTATCTATGAAGATTTAAATGGCAATAATCTTGAAGAGGATGACGATACTGATTCAGATGGTTTGCCAAACTTTTTTGATGCCGATGATGATGGAGACGGACGTCCTACTTCAGAGGAAATAATCGTACGTACTTATGTTTTTCTCGACGGAGAGCCCGAGCCGACATGGCCAGACTCAGAGGTTGAGGTCAAGCGAGAGTACAACGCTCAAACCATGGAGACCACAATTTACACCGTAGAATATCCTGATGAGGATAACGATGGGGTGGTCGATTACTTGGATGCTGATAGTTGATTAGATCAGTCACAAAAAAAGGCTTTAACCATGGTTAAAGCCTTTTTTTTATCGCTTTATTGATTACCCGAAATAACCTTGTTGCTTGCGGGAATAAAGCTTGAGTGCTTTCGCGAGATAATCCTTATTACTTGCGCGAAATTACCTTTTGGGCTTTAGCAACAATCGCAGCAGCATTAAGTCCGTACTTCTCCATAAGCTGTGCTGGAGTTCCTGACTCACCAAAAGTATCTTGCGTCGCCACAAACTCTTGCGGAGCAGGATTATTTTGGCTCAATTCTCTGGCCACAGATTCGCCTAGGCCTCCTAGATAATTGTGTTCTTCTGCTGTGACTACGCAACCGGTTTTTGCCACGCTCTCTAGCAAACAAACAGTATCGAGTGGTTTGATGGTGTGCATATTGATCACTTCTGCACTTATTCCTTGCTCAGCCAGTGTTTTTGCTGCTTCCAAAGCTTCCCAAACTAGATGGCCGGTAGCGACAATAGTGACATCTTGCCCATGGGTTAGGGTGATAGCTTTGCCAATAACAAAAGGTTCATCTGCTAGAGTAAAGTTTGGTACTGAGGGACGACCAAAGCGCAAATAAACGGGACCATGATGATCAGCAATGGCAATGGTTGCCGCTTTAGTTTGATTGTAATCACAAGGATTTATAACGGTCATTCCGGGCAGCATTTTCATAAGCCCTATATCTTCTAGGATTTGATGGGTTGCTCCATCTTCTCCTAATGTAAGTCCCGCGTGGGAGGCACAAATCTTGACATTTTTATGGCTGTAGGCCACACTTTGTCTTATTTGATCGTAGACGCGTCCAGTTGAGAAGTTGGCAAAGGTCCCCGTAAATGGAATTTTACCCCCTATTGTCAATCCTGCAGCCAGTCCAATCATATTGGCCTCTGCAATCCCCACCTGAAAAAATCGTTCAGGGTGATTGGCTTTAAAGTCATCCATTTTTAGGGATCCTGTAAGGTCCGCACACAAGGCAACGACATTTGGATTGCTTTTTCCTAGTTCGGTTAATCCCGCGCCAAAACCTGAACGCGTGTCTTTTTTTCCAGTATCGATATATTCTTTCATAATGGTCTGGTGGATTAGTAGTCCCCTAAGGTTTCTGGGTTTTGGGCCAAGGCCATGGCTAATTGATCATCGTTAGGTGCTTTTCCGTGCCAAGCATGGGTGTGCATCATAAAGTCTACGCCGTTACCCATTACCGTGTGCATGAGCACACAAATGGGTTTGCCTTTTCCGGTGTGTTCTTGAGCACTTTTAAGCCCTGCAATAACACTACTGAGATCATTTCCATCTTTAATATCGATCACTAACCAACCAAAAGCTTCAAATTTAGCGCGCAGATTGCCCAGACTCAAAACATCATCAAGTGAACCATCGATTTGTTGTCCATTGTAATCGACCGTAACAATTAAATTGTCGACATGATTACTGGCCGCATACATGATGGCCTCCCAGTTTTGTCCTTCTTGCAATTCCCCATCGCCACAAAGGGTATAGACCAGTTGAGTGTCTTGATTGAGTTTTTTTGCAAGAGCGGCTCCTGTGGCCACAGAAATTCCTTGACCTAAAGATCCGGAAGCTACGCGAACACCCGGAAGCCCTTCATGGGTAGTGGGGTGTCCTTGTAATCTAGAGTTAAGGAGTCTAAAGGTGTTGAGTTCTTCCACTGGAAAATATCCAGAACGTGCCAGCACACTGTAAAAAACTGGAGAAATATGGCCGTTTGAAAGGAAAAACAAATCTTCTCCATGACCATTCATATCAAAACCGTCGTTGCGGTGCATGATTTCTTGAAAAAGGGCAACAAAAAATTCGGCGCAGCCAAGAGAGCCTCCTGGATGTCCCGAATTTACTTTGTGTACCTGACGTAAAATATCTCGCCGAACCTGAATTACCAGATCCTCAAGAGCGTTGATGTTAGGCATATTGGTTATTATTAATGCAACAAAAGTACTGCTTTGAACACCCTGAGGCAAGGCATAGAAAATTCACTTATCAACGATTTGGTAGTTTTAGTTAACACTCGATCTTGGGTCAAAGGAGTTCCTCATAAATCAATTACCTTTGGCCAAAGTTATTCAAGACCTCAAAAAATGGTCTAATCAAGCATTCATGAAGTTTACCATAGCGGCAAAAGATTCGAATTCAAGTGCACGTGCTGCCACCATAGAATTGGCACACGGGCCAGTGCACACCCCAATTTTTATGCCCGTAGGGACTGCGGCCACGGTTAAGGGTGTGCACCAGCGTGAACTGCAGCAAGAGATCAAACCCGATATTATTTTAGGCAACACCTATCATTTATATCTGCGCCCCCAAACCTCTATTTTTCAAAAGGCTGGTGGGCTGCATAAGTTTATGAATTGGGAAGGGAACATTTTAACAGATAGTGGTGGTTATCAGGTTTATTCTTTGTCCGGTAACCGCAAAATCAAAGAGGAAGGGGTAAAGTTCAAATCGCATATAGACGGGAGTCTGCATTTGTTCACTCCAGAAAATGTGATGGACATACAGCGTCAAATCGGTGCAGACATCATTATGGCCTTTGATGAATGCACCCCTTATCCTTGCGACAAGCAATATGCAAGGGACTCCATGCACATGACCCATAGATGGCTTGATCGCTGTTTGGTTCAACTCGAAAAATCACCCGAGTTATACGGATTTGAGCAAGTCTTTTTCCCTATAGTCCAAGGCAGTACTTATTCGGATTTAAGACGTGAGTCCGCTGAGTATATCGCCTCGGTTGGGGCTCAGGGAAATGCCATAGGAGGATTAAGCGTGGGCGAGCCTGCCGAAGAAATGTATGCCATGACCCAGCAGGTAACGGCAATCTTGCCGCAAGACAAACCTAGATATTTAATGGGGGTAGGAACACCCATCAATATACTCGAGAATATAGCTTTAGGCATCGATATGTTTGATTGCGTTATGCCCACCAGAAATGCCCGCAATGGCATGTTGTTTACAGCCCATGGCACCATCAACATTAAAAATAAAAAGTGGGCGGATGATTTTGACCCGATAGATCCTATGAATATAACTTGGGTGGATACGGCCTACAGTAAGGCCTATTTGCGTCATTTATTTACAGTAAATGAGATGCTAGGCAAGCAAATTGCCACAATTCACAATTTGGGCTTTTATCTTTGGTTGGTTCGTGAGGCGAGAAAACATATCTTAGCGGGTGACTTCGCGGCATGGAAAAACACCATGGTCCGTCAAATGGACAATCGACTATGATCAGAGTTAACTAGAGTTCAAAACAAAAATCAATCGCTAGCAAGTGAGCATACTCGATCGCTATATTATCGGTAAATATTTGGGAACCTTCGGGTTACTCCTGTTGCTTTTTGTACCTATAGGTATCCTGGTTAATTTGGCCGACAAGATTGATAAGATTTTGGCTAACGAAGTACCTTTTGTTGAGGTTGCGAAATACTATGCCCATTTTACGGTGTACTTCGCGAATCTTCTGTTTCCGTTGTTTTTGTTTTTATCGACCATTTGGTTTACCTCGAAGTTGGCTAACAATACCGAAGTGATTGCTTTTTTGAGCAGTGGAGTATCCTACACTCGATTTTTACGCCCTTATTTGATTGGATCAACTGTGGTCTGTATTTTGGCCTTTTTTCTAGCCAATTATCTAGCCCCATATTCGAGTAAAAAATACAATGAATTCAGTTATGAGTACCTGAATAAGCGTCGCGGGCAAGATCGCGAAAGGGCTAATGTTTTCAGACAAGTTAGCGATAAAGACTATATCTATGTCAGTTATTTTAACGTCAAAGAAAAGTCGGGCAACAATTTTACCTTGGAACATTTTGAGCAAACCCAGATGACCTATAAAATAGCTGCCAGCCGCATTGTGTATAATGAAGACAAGGATAATTATTCCTTGTACAACTACAAAAAACGCTACGTCGGACTAAGGGAAGACTCATTGGAATATTTTACCAAAAAGGACACCATTTTTCCTTTTGAAATGGAAGACTTGACCCCGGTTGAGTATATCGCAGAGACCCTAGATTTTTCGGCATTAAATAAGTTTATTGCACGGGAGAAGGCCAAAGGCTCGAACTTTATCAATCGTTATGAGGTGGTGCGATTCAAGCGTTGGAGTCTACCGGTTTCGGCCTATATTTTGACCATTATTGCGGTGGCTGTTTCTTCTATAAAAAGAAGGGGCGGTATGGGTGTGAACTTGGCCATCGGTATTGGTGTCGGTATGATTTATGTCTTCTTTGACAAGATTTTTGGCACTATGGCCGAACAAAGTACTTTTTCTCCATTTCTGGCCACTTGGTTTCCAAATTTTGTTTTTGGTATACTAGCCTATTTTTTACTGCGCAATGCAAAACGATAATATAAAGCACCATCTGCACTTGCATTTCATAGTGCTTATTTGGGGATTTACGGCCGTACTTGGAGCCCTAATCTCTCTGGAGGCCATACCACTGGTGTGGTTTCGCATGTCACTGGCTGCGGCTTCGGTTCTGATTTTTATGTTGCTTAGCGGCCGTTGGCAGCGTCCAAATCAAAAGTCCCTGTGGAAATTGTTTTTCCTAGGCCTGGCTTTGGCCCTACACTGGCTTACTTTTTTTGGTGCCATTAAAATATCTAACGTATCGGTGACCCTATCGGTGATGGCTACGGGTGCTTTTTTTGCGGCTTTTCTCGAGCCTCTTATCTTCAGAAGGCCGATGATTTGGCGGGAGGTTGTTTTAGGGCTTTTCGCTGTAGTGGGATTAGCAATTATTTTTCACGCCACCGCCCAATATCTGTGGGGTATTGTATTGGCTTTAATTTCTGCATTTTTAAGCGCTTTATTTTCAGTGTTTAACGGACGATTGGTGCAAGAAAATTCGGCCACAACTATTTCATTTTTTGAACTTTTATTCGGGGTTTTAGGGATCAGTATTTATCTGTTGTTTACCCAAGGATTTACCGACGGTTTTTTTGATTTGAGCCTCAGTGATTGGAGTTATCTTTTGATTCTTTCAACTGTATGTACGGCTTATGCATTTATTGCCTCAGTAAACCTGATGAAGTGGCTAACCCCTTTTACGCTCATGTTGACCATTAACCTTGAACCGATTTATGGAATACTTTTGGCATTACTGGTCTTTGGCGACAATGAGTATATGTCCGGTACTTTTTACCTGGGCGCTGCCATTATTTTAGGCACAGTGTTGATCAATGCTTATTTCAAGTCTCGGTCGCGGAGAAAATATCAACAATAGCTAAAAGAGCTTCGCTCAAATTCCTATATTTGTTTTCATTTTTGGACATAAAACGCAGTGTGTTATGGAGTATCTTGATTTCGAATTGCCCATCAAAGAATTGCAGGAACATTACAATAAAGCCTGTCAAATTGGTGCCGATAGTGATGTCGATGTAAGCAATACTTGCAAGCAAATCGAGAAAAAATTATTGGCTACTAAAAAGGAAATCTATAAGAATCTCACTCCTTGGCAACGTGTCCAATTGTCACGTCATCCTGATCGTCCTTACACCATGGATTATATCCGCGCGATTTGCGGGGATAGTTTTCTTGAATTACACGGAGATCGTGGGTTTAAAGATGACAAGGCTATGGTCGGCGGTTTAGGAAAAATCGGTGATCAGAGTTTTATGATCATCGGTCAGCAAAAAGGCTATAACACTAAGACGCGCCAGTACAGAAATTTCGGTATGGCGAATCCTGAGGGTTATCGTAAAGCACTTCGCCTGATGAAATCTGCCGAAAAATTTAATTTACCTGTAGTCGCCTTAATTGATACTCCGGGGGCGTATCCGGGCCTTGAGGCTGAGGAGCGCGGACAGGGAGAAGCCATTGCCCGTAATATTTTGGAAATGACTCGTCTTCAAGTGCCCATTATTGTTGTGATTATTGGTGAAGGAGCCAGTGGTGGAGCGCTAGGCATTGGTGTGGGAGACCGCGTGCTCATGCTAGAAAACACCTGGTATTCTGTAATTTCTCCAGAGAGTTGCTCTTCTATATTATGGCGCAGCTGGGAATTTAAAGAGCAGGCGGCCGAGGCTTTAAAGCTTACAGCCACAGACATGAAGAAACTTGCTTTGATCGATGAGATTGTCAAAGAACCTCTTGGAGGGGCTCACATGGATCGTCAAACAACTTTTGATACAGTGGCGGCCACAATCTTAAAGCATTATGAGGTTTTAAAGAACTTATCCCCAAAAGAATTAGTGGCAGAGCGTATGGATAAATACGCCGCTATGGGTGAGTTCGAAGGCTAAGTCCAAGACACACAAGGCTTTTGACAATTTGCCCTAATTTGGGCGTCCCTATTTTTTAGGTTATTAACATTATTTTTGACTTATTAACACTCCGTGTGTTAATGATCCGTGAATATAGTCAGCGCGATACCTCATGGGAAAACGCGTTAAATCATTATTTTCGCCTTACATGGAACCACTAACCAAATCATCATCATTTCCCACTAGAGTAGGGCAAGTCATTGCTTTAGAAAAAGGAAAACTTCCTCCTCAAGCAGTTGATTTAGAGGAGGTTGTGTTAGGTGCGATGATGATTGATAAAAAAGGAGTGGATGCAGTCATCGACATCCTAAACCCCGATGTTTTCTACATAGAGGCCCATCAACTCATTTTTGAAGCCATTGTGACCTTGTTTCAGTCCAGTCAACCTGTGGACTTATTAACCGTTTCTGCCGAACTCAAAAAATCTAAGCGCTTGGAGCGCGTGGGTGGGGAGTTTTATTTAATTCAATTGACCCAAAAAGTCTCTTCATCGGCTCACATAGAGTTTCACGCACGCATCATTTTGCAGAAATTTATACAGCGCAGTTTGATTAAAATTTCAAGCGACATTATTGAAGAGGCTTATGATGAAGGCACGGATGTTTTTGACCTTTTGGATAATGCAGAATCGAAATTATACGAAGTAACTCAAGGTAATTTAAAGCGCAGTTCCGAGACGGCTCAGAACCTTGTGATTCAGGCCAAAAAGCGCATTGAAGAAATTGCTAATCGAGAGGGGTTATCCGGTATTCCTTCTGGGTTCAGTCGTGTAGATAAGCTGACCTCAGGATGGCAACCCAGTGACCTTATCATTATCGCGGCCCGCCCAGGTATGGGGAAGACCGCCTTGACTTTGTCCATGGCCAGAAATATTGCCGTAGAATACGAAATTCCTGTGGCCTTTTTCTCCTTGGAGATGAGCTCAGTGCAGTTGATCACGCGCTTGATTTCTTCTGAAACTGGATTGTCTTCCGAAAAATTAAGAACTGGAAAACTTGAAAAACACGAGTGGGAACAACTCAATGTAAAAGTAAAAAGTTTGGAAAAAGCGCCTTTGTACATTGATGACACCCCGGCCTTGTCCATCTTTGACCTAAGGGCTAAAGCCCGCCGTTTGGCTTCCCAGCATGATATAAAACTCATTATGGTGGATTATCTGCAGCTTATGACTGCAGGTGGATCGCAAAAAGGCGGGAATCGCGAACAGGAGATTTCGACTATTTCGCGAAACCTCAAGGCATTGGCCAAAGAATTAAACGTTCCGATAATTGCTTTGTCACAGTTGTCTCGTGCCGTGGAAACGCGTGGAGGAAGTAAACGTCCTATATTGAGTGATTTGAGAGAATCGGGAGCAATAGAGCAAGATGCGGATATTGTATCCTTTATTTATCGTCCTGAATATTATAAAATTGACGAATGGGACGACGAAGAGCGTTCTCCTACTGAAGGTCAGGCAGAATTTATCGTGGCCAAGCACAGAAATGGAGGTTTGGATGAAATTAGACTGAAGTTTGTAGGACATTTGGGACGCTTTGAAAATCTTGAATTGTTTGACTATCCTACGGAGATTCATTCACGCATGAATGACGCGGCAAATGATGACACCTATAAACCGACGACTTATTTTTCAGCGGACGAAGCATTTGGCAGTGCCCTAAATGAAGATTCAGGGGGGCCTGAGGACGATATCCCGTTTTAAAAATCACAGTAAGTTCTGAGGGTGATTAATTCAGCCGGTCTTTGCTTATCTGGCCCTGAAATTCGTAACTTCAACCCTATGTTTTGGCGCATATTTTTATGGTTATTTATCAGTGTAAGCACACCGGTTTACGCTGGGTTTATCTTGGTTCCTATGGGCCCAGAAGATCAGTCGCAACATCTCAAAGCTTACGGGATAACCTATTGGGTTTTAGACCAAGACATTAAAGCACAATGGCTGCTAAATTATCGGGGAGGTTCTTTTCTTATTCCTGACCTTGAAGCCGTACGCCGTGAATGTCGTATTCGTGGCGTGGATTTTGAATTGATTTCCGACCAGGAGGCTGCGCAAATTTTATCGTTTATCGGGAGCCCTTCTCAAAATATGGAAGTTGTAGATTTAGAAAAGGCACCCAAAGTTGCAGTTTATGCCCCACCCGGAATGCAACCTTGGGACGATGCCGTAACTATGGTCCTTACTTACGCAGAGATTCCCTTCACTACGATTTACGACACCGAGGTTTTGGGCGATGAATTGTTGCTTTATGACTGGTTGCATTTGCATCACGAAGATTTTACAGGCCAATACGGAAAGTTTTACCGGGCCTATCGAATGGCACCATGGTATCTCGAACAAAAGAAGGACGCCGAACTTCTGGCGGCGTCTTTGGGCTATCAAAAGGTTTCAGAGGCCAAAAGAGATGTTGCCCTAAAAATACGGGACTATGTCATTGGCGGTGGGTTTATGTTTGCCATGTGCAGTGCCACCGATAGTTTTGACATAGCTCTAGCGGCTCAAGGGGTTGATATTTGTGAATCCATGTTTGATGGAGATCCCAGTGCGCCAAATTATCAAGCGCAACAGGATTTTACGCAAAGTTTCGCCTTTACAGATTTTGTGCTGGAAAGAGATCCCATGGTTTATGAATTTTCAAGTATAGATATGACTGCAAAACGGCAGGTCGATCGAGAAAAGGATTATTTCACCCTCATGGACTTTAGTGCCAAATGGGACCCAATTCCCTGTATGTTGGTACAAAACCATACAGCATTAGTCAAAGGGTTTATGGGGCAAACCACAGCGTTTGACCCTGCTGTGGTAAAACCAAATGTTTTGGTTATGGGACTCAACGAAATTAATCGTGAAGCCCGTTATCTACACGGAATCCGTGGTAGGGGCTTTTTTACCTTTTATTCCGGACACGATCCTGAGGATTATCAACACAGGGTAGGGGATCCAAAAACAGAACTTGCCTTGCACCCCAATTCTCCAGGATATCGCCTGATTTTAAATAATATATTATTTCCTGCCGCCAAGAAGAAAAAACAAAAGACATAAAAAAACGCCTCCGAAATGGAGGCGTTTTTTAAAGCGAAATATGTTGGTTTGTGCCCGAGGGCTTATTTTACTTTGTCAACTATAGCGGCAAAAGCCTCTGGATGATTCATCGCGAGATCGGCTAATACTTTACGGTTTAGTTCAATGTCATGAGCTTTAAGTTTGCCCATAAATTGAGAATAAGACATACCGTGTTGACGCGCTCCTGCGTTAATTCTCGTAATCCAAAGCGCACGGAAAGTGCGTTTTTTTGCACGACGGTCACGGTAAGCATACTGCATTGCTTTTTCTACAGCATTTTTTGCTACCGTCCATACGTTTTTACGACGGCCAAAGAATCCTTTGGCTTGATTGAGCACTTTTTTGCGCCGTGCTCTTTTAGCGACTGAGTTTACTGATCTTGGCATAATTTTTAATTTTTTGTAGCAGGCGGTTTATTTTAAACACTTGTTAGGCCTGACTCCAGGGTTATAAATTGGTTTAACCGACGTAAGCTTACTTCATGCGAAGCATTTGCTTAACGTTGCTCTCATCGCTTTTGTCTACGACAGTGTCGTGGGTGAGAGCGAGCTTGCGTTTGGTCGACTTCTTGGTCAAGATGTGACTTTTAAACGCATGCTTTCTTTTGATTTTACCCGTACCGGTTAGCTTAAAACGCTTCTTGGCACTGGATTTTGTCTTTTGTTTAGGCATCGTTTCCTATGTTTATTACTATTTCGCTTTATTATTTACTCTTTTTAGGCGCAATGAACATGGTCATACGCTTTCCTTCTAGTTTTGGCATTTGTTCTACTTTGCCAAATTCTTCAAGTTCCTGGGCTAATTTCAAAAGCAATATCTCTCCCTGGTCCTTGTATATGATCGAACGTCCTTTAAAGAATACATAGGCCTTTAATTTAGCCCCTTCTTTTAAAAACTTTTCTCCGTGTTTCTTTTTAAAGTCATAGTCATGGTCGTCGGTATTCGGTCCAAAGCGAATTTCCTTTATCACCACCTTAGTGGCTTTGGCTTTCATGGCTTTTTCCCGTTTTTTCTGCTCGTAAACAAATTTCTTGTATTCCATGACCTTACACACAGGTGGTTCGGCATTAGGAGAAATTTCGACCAGATCTAAACCGAGTTCATCGGCGATACTTAAGGCTTGCTTAAGTGAGTAAACGGCTACTTCTACATTATCCCCAACCAAACGTACTTCTTGAGCACGTATTTTATCGTTGATTCTGTGCTGGTCTTCTTTAATGATTCGAGCAGGTCCTTTACTCCTTTTACGACGTATTGCTATGGCTCTAAAATTTTAATTAAACTTCTTTAAATTCTTTCACTTCTTCACTAACTGCTTGGCTGATTTTTTCGATGAACGCCTCAAGGGTCATGCTTCCCAAATCACCCACTCCATGCTGTCTTACGGCAACAGAGCCTTCCAGTTCTTCTTGTTCACCGACAATCAACATGAACGGAATTTTGTTCATTTCAGACTCTCGGATTTTCTTGCCGATAGTCTCGTTGCGATTGTCTACAAGGGCGCGAATGTCGTGATTTTCGAGCAAATTTAAAACTTTTTGAGCGTATTTTTCGTATTTCTCACTGAGGGATAAAATACTGACTTGCTCGGGCATTAGCCAAAGTGGGAAGTTCCCACCAGTATGTTCTAACAGAATGGCGATAAAGCGTTCCATACTTCCAAATGGAGCGCGGTGGATCATTACTGGGCGATGATGCTCATTATCACTTCCTTTATAGCTGAGTTCAAATCGCTCTGGTAAATTATAATCGACTTGAATTGTGCCCAGCTGCCAGCTGCGGCCCAAGGCATCTTTGACCATAAAATCAAGTTTTGGCCCATAAAATGCTGCTTCGCCTTCTTCGATGACATAATCGAGTCCTTTGGTCTGGGCAGCGTTGATGATCGCGGCCTCGGCTTTCTCCCAATTCTCAAGACTCCCGATATATTTATCTGGATTCTTTGGATCGCGCACAGAGACCTGTGCCGTAAAATTTTCAAAACCTAACGAACCAAAGACATAAAGCACTAAATCAATCACATTCATGAACTCTTGATCGAGCTGATCCGGGGTACAAAAAATATGCGCATCATCCTGTGTAAATCCGCGCACACGAGTCAAACCGTGAAGTTCCCCGCTTTGTTCATAACGATAAACTGTTCCAAATTCTGCAAAACGCTTGGGCAGGTCTTTATAGGACCAAGGCTTACTGTTGTACATTTCGCAATGATGCGGACAATTCATCGGTTTTAACATGAATTCTTCGCCTTCATTTGGGGTTTTTATAGACTGGAAACTGTCTGCTCCGTATTTGGCAAAATGCCCTGAGGTCACATAGAGCTCTTTATTGCCAATATGCGGCGAAATTACCATTTCATAACCTGCTTTTTTCTGAGCAGCTTTTAGAAAGTTCTCTAACCGTTCTCTGAGCGCGGCACCTTTTGGCAACCACAAAGGAAGTCCTTGCCCAACTTTTTGTGAAAAAGTAAAAAGTTCTAGTTCACGCCCTAACTTTCGGTGATCTCTTTTTTTGGCCTCTTCTAGTAGTTCGAGATAATCCGTGAGTTCTTTTTGCTTTGGAAAAGTAATACCATAAACACGAGTGAGTTGTTTGTTGTTTTCGTCTCCTTTATAATAGGCGCCAGCTACACTCAGAATTTTTACGGCTTTGACAATACCGGTATTGGGTATGTGTCCTCCGCGACATAAATCGGTAAAACTATCATGGTCGCAAAAAGTAATGCTCCCGTCTTCAAGGTTTGAAATCAAATCGACTTTATACGGATTTTTACCGGTATAATAGGATAGGGCTTCGGCTTTTGAAACAGAACGCATTTTGAATTCGTGTTTTCCGCGCGCAATCTCGAGCATCTTATCCTCAATGGTTTTGAAGTCTTTCTCAGAAATACTTTCTTCTCCGAGATCTACGTCGTAATAAAAGCCGCGCTCAATTGCAGGGCCGACCCATAATTTTACTCCTGGATACAATTCCTCTAAAGCTTGAGCTAGAATGTGTGCAGATGAATGCCAAAACGCTTTTTTGCCTACATCATCTCTCCATGTGTGCAAGGTTAAGGCACCGTCCTCATTTAATGGGGTGATGCTCTCAACAACTCGGTCATTGTAGGTGGCGGAAATAACGTT
>OMJU01000097.1 GCA_900299425.1 Candidatus Rokuibacteriota bacterium | reverse complement strand
CGATGACTTGAAAATCTGTAAAAACTTGCGCGAAAACAGAGTCTAGGGTAGCGCGAATTTCAGCAGCCTTGTTATACAGAGGAATCACTACAGTAAACTGCACCATTATGCTTTGTTTTTGTACCACGAAAAATAGTAAAATTTATAGAGGTCTAGGACCCTAATACTCGGAATGCCCGAGGCTAATTGTCGACGCATTAGGGGTAAACAGGGTTTCAAGATTTGCCGCATCAAGCCAGCGACGCAAAGCGTATTGAGCTGGTTATAAAACTTTTGGATGCTGGTAAAGTCTTTTGAAATCATTCCTTGTCGCTCAGCCCACACTAGGGTATTCATGGCCTGATTGACCTTATCCAAGTAGTTGTCACAAGATTCAATCCCCATGTGAAGCACGGGATTATCTATATGCAGGACTTCAATCCCCTGTTTGTACAATTGAAATGAAAACACATTGTCCCATCCATAGCGCTGAATCTCGGGAGCATTGATTGATAAGAAGACATCCTTTTTAATCAATAAATTCTGTGAAATAATGTAATACGGATTCCTCTTGCGCTGCTCGGCTGTTTTTGCCTCGCGCCCTCGACCATAAACCCAGCGTAAAAGCAATGATTTTTTTGGCCTTTCTGCACTATAACTTACCCCACCAAAGACTACCGAAGCTTTATCTATTTGTGCTAAGTAGCGCTTTAAAAAATCTTCATTTGAAGGGATCACATCTGCATCTAAAAAGAGTAAAGTATGATAGGTAGCTTTTTGGGCCAGTACATCTCGTGTGGCCGTACGCCCAAGATTTTTTGGATTCCTAAAAAGCTTAACTGGTCCAAGGTCTTCTAAATTAGCGTAAGATTCAGGGCGGTCAGAATGATCGTCCCCCACAATGATTTCAACAGCTACCTTTAAGGACTGAATTTGACTACACAAGTCTTGCAACAGCGGCCTAAGGTCATCATTAAAGGTGGGGATCAGTATCGAAAGCATCTTGGTGTAATGAAGGCTAATTTACAATTTTCGTCATGCACTGACACGACTTTTTATTACATTCGATGATGTTAATCAATAACGTATTGGTGCGGCAATATTATATTTCCCTTCTTTTTTTATGTGCGACTCAAGGAGTCTTTGGCCAAAATAAATTGGCCAAAAACCCCATGCCGAATGATTTTTACACCCTAAGGGACGCCTCAGGTTTATTGATCGACTCGTTGGATTTGGGTTATTATGACACTTTAGGTATTCCAAGTGCTTGGCAGCATACTACCGGCACTCAGCAAGTCATTGTTGGGCTCTCAGATGCAGCAGTGGATGCAAATCAACTTGATTTTGTGGGTAAAACCAGAGTCCTGCGCAATGTGGATTGGCAAAATGGTCATGGCATGGGTGTGGCGGCCATTGCCGTAGCTCAAGGTAATAATGATTTCGGGATACCGGGGGTTTGCTATGAGTGTGGATTGGTGACTACAAATTATGGCAATCCTAATTTGGAAATGCTTCTAGAACTCGCCGATGCGGGGGCCAAAGTGATCAATTGTAGTTGGGTGACCTCGGTTGGGACCAAAAGAGGGCAAGAAGTGATCAATACCCTGCTGGATCGCGGGGTTGTGGTAGTGGCCGGTGCCGGCAATCAAAATTGGGCTACCAATAAAGGGCAAAAAAATTATTATCCCGCTTCATATGAGGGTGTAATCTCTGTTTCTTCGGTTATGTACCAGCACCAAAATTGGCAAGAAGCATTAAAATATGAAGATAATGGTAAACCCTATGTCGAAAACATGTGGGGTATGGTCGGGCGGACAGCAGAAATCAATCACAAAAAGGCAGGCCCTGAATTCCGCATTTATCCTCAGTCGACGGCGACTTTAAATACTCAAGTAGACTTGCTTGCGCCAACCGTAGGGGTCATGCGATACAGCAAATGGGTGACCCAGGACACTTTGACCTACAATACCTTCCAAGGTACTTCAACGGCCGCTCCATTTGTGACTGGGACCATTGGACTCATGTTTTCACTTTGTCCTGAGTTGCAAGCCAAAGAAGTGGAAACTATTTTGAGATTGACGGCAAAAAATATTGATCACATCGAGGCCAATAAGCCATTTAAAGGGCATTACGGGGCTGGGATGCTCCAAAGCGGAGCAGCATTGGACTTGATTGCCGCGCTTTATGATGGACTTGGAATCGCCATAATAAAAGATCAAATAATTGATCGTTGGTCGCAGAGGCTTAGTGCGTTCAATCGCGCAGTGATTTTAAAAGATATTGCTTTTACAGATGAGGCTGCTTTTGAATTGAGGGCAAAAAATCAGATTGTGCTCAAACCTGGGACCCGATTAGCTCCTGAAAATAAAAATGGCATTAGATTGACTATTGAACCCGAGATGAGTCCGCGATAGTAGTTTTGTTTTAAGCTTCGGCCTTTTTTTGTACCACTTCAAATATCCGCCCACCTTCGCATTTAAGTGTCCTGGATGGGTGCTTTAATAAAAGAGCGTAATCATGGGTAGCCATGAGAATGCTTCGGCCATTTTTGTTGAGTTCTTTGAGCAGATTCATCACCTCCATACTGGTTTGTGGGTCGAGATTTCCAGTGGGTTCATCAGCGATGATGAGCTCAGGATCATTGAGTAAGGCGCGTGCAATGGCGATGCGCTGCTGTTCTCCGCCAGACATTTGATAAGGTAGTTTTCGTCCTTGATCACTCATGCCCACTCGGGTGAGTACCTCTTGTATTCTTTGGCTTATTTTTGCTTCCTCACTCCATCCGGTGGCCTTAAGCACAAAGCGCAAATTTTCGTGAACATTGCGGTCATTGAGCAATTGAAAATCTTGAAAAACAATGCCCAGTTTTCTGCGAAGATTGGGAATTTGCCGCTCTTTTAATCCAAAAAGATTAAAACCAGCCACCTGTCCAGAGCCGAAATTTAATGGGAGTTCACCATAAAGTGTCTTGAGTAAACTACTCTTGCCACTTCCTGTTTTTCCAATCAAATAAACGAATTCACCTTTGGATATTTTAAGATCAACGGCTTCAAAAATTACTTGATCGCGTTGAACGATTTTGGCTTTGGTGAAATCAACTACAGTGTTGGACATTTATTCGAAGCTTTATCAAGGCTAAAGGTACAAATTTAGCCAGCGATGCTTTTTAATTCTCTATTTTTTCTGATGGATTTTCTATCAAGGGCTGTGTCTTTTTTTCAGACTCAGCATCTGCGCGACTGTTTAAAGCATTTTTTAACGTCTCTATCTGTTCTTGCTGCTCAATAAGGTAGAGTGTGAGCTCTTCGATTTTCTCAAGCAAAGTCAATGAAAAGGCTTTTAAGTCCATTCCATTAAGATTCAAATCATCTTGAGTTGGCACCATGGGAAGATGCCCATTAGCCCGAACATAGGCTTTGAGTTTATCCAAAGGCATGCGTGTGTAGCTATTGGCAGTGGGCAGGCCTTTGTAGTGGTCAAAAACATAATCTGGTGCTAGAGATCCATCGAGATCTACCCGGACTTCCTTTGTGTGAATGCTTCCGTTAACAGTGAGTAATTCATCTGGATTTTCGGTAGCAATGCCCACTTTTTGATCTTTGACAGTGACCAAGGTTGCTATTGATTCAGTCGGGCCACATGCACTTAAGGAAACCGCTAAAAATGTCGTTAAAATTTTTTTCATAAAACACAGAATTACGGGGCCTGTCCATCAAATTTAAGTTAATTTTCGCTCATGGAATAATCCACGCAATACGAGAACAAAAAAAGTAACGTTATCTCTGATATGGTCCTAAAAAATATCATTTTCTGCGTCAAACTGGCTTTGTGGCTTACGCTGTTTAGTCTAGTTTCAAACCGACTTTATGCTCAAGGCCAGGCTTTGGATATGACCTTTTATCAGGCACTTCAAAAGGCAGAGCGTTTGGAGAATAGCGGTAATTTCGAGGCGGCTTACCAGCAATTGAGTGCCTTGACAATAAAGGACCTGAGTTTAGACCAAAGAGCTCAACGTGCCTTTAGCATGGCTTATTTAGGACTCTTATCGGGTTATAAAGAAGCCCCGAGTGCAATGCGCCGATTTGTGCGCGATTATCCCAATGCGCCAGAGGTGAGTCGCGCCTATACTGTGGTGGGTCATTATTATTTCACTAAGGGGCAATACGCTAATGCTTTGGCTTGGTATGAGCAGGACAAGGATACACAGCAACGCACCGCCCAGCAAAAATTTGAGATGGCCTTTTCTCATTTCGAATTAGGGAATGCGGCAAAGGCTACTGATCTTTTTTCATCGCTTGTTGCGCATACACAATACGATTCGCGAGCACTTTATTATTTGGCATTTATAGATTACCAAAATAAAAATTGGGACCAGGCCCTATTAAAATTAGAGAAGATTGACTCAGAGCAGCGCGATGAACTCCAAGCCTGGGGGCTCTTGGCCGATCTCGCTTACAGGACTGGAGATTACGCTCAGGCCGCGGCTTGGGGCCTAAGAGCCATGGATGCTCTAGAGATTTCTGGTGTGAAACGCAGTGTTAATCAAGCTTCCCTGAATGGCATAGTCGGGCGGGCATACGCACAATTAGGGGCCTATAGTTCGGCGGTTAATTATTTAGAGAAGGTAGTGGGCACTGCAGCGCGAGGAATGGAGCGTGGGGAAAGTGTAGAAAACCAATTTTACCTGGGTCAAGCTTATGTTGCCCTGGCTCAAAATCAAAATGCGATTGACCTTTTGAAAAAAATAAAGGATGATGGAGTGCGCGGACCATATGTTGCCTATACATTGGCTGGGGCTTATCTTTCTTTGGACCAAAAAACTGAGGCATTGAATGCTTATAAAAAGGTAATCGATGCACAAGTTGAGCGCCCATTCTCCCCACAGGCTCATTACCAGTATGCTAAACTTACTTATGATTTAAAATTTAGTTACACCAGTGTTCCACAGGTGTTAAAATCCTTCATAACGCGCTATCCCGACCATCCTAATCGCATGGAAGTGGAACAGTGGTGGCTCAACACTCTGCTCGAGAGCAAAGATTACGACCAGGTGATCGCTTATATAGGTGACTCTAATGGGTTACCCGCCGGTGATTGGGGGAATCACAGACAATCGGCCCTACAGCGCGCCTACTTTTTGAAGGGGAGGCAAAAGTACGATGAAGGTTTGTCCAATACGGCACAAAAGTCCTTCGAACAAGCCATCAATTTAAAGCCAAATACCTTGATCGGTGGGCAGGCCTTATTTTGGTCTGGAGTATTATACAATGAAGCCGGGGCATATGATCGGGCCCTGAGTCTTATGAATCGTTTGCCCGATCATGTGGCCTTCAAACAATCCGAAGAAAGAACCATGCTGCCTTTTGAATTAGGCTTTGCCTATATGGCTTTGAAAGATTATACCGCCGCTCAGCGGGCGTTCTTGAGTTATCTGAGTCAAAATGTTGCTTTGGCCAAGGGGGATGAGGCCAGACTCAATCTTGCCGATTGTTATTTTGCCAATAAAGATTACACCAAGGCCTTAGCGCAATACAATAAGGTAAAGGACGCCAAAGGAGTCTACCAGGACTATGCGGATTTTCAAGCTGCAATGTGTCTGGAGTTTACCCAAGGTTTAGCGGAAAAAGCCTTGAGATTAGAGGATTTTTTAAAGACTTATCCAAACTCTGTTTATCGGGATCAAGTGTATTTTAGCTTGGGCAGCGCTTATGTTAATTTGGAAAAAATTCCTGAAGCCCAGTTACAGTTTAAGGCTTTGATTTCAGGGCATAAGAGCAGTCCACTAGTGGCTTCGGCTTATTTAAATTTAGGGCTTATCTCAGATAATAACGAGGCATTTGAAGACGCATTGGATTACTTTAAAACCGTAGTGAATTTATATCCTGGGAGTCAAGAGGCTATTTCCGCGGTTCAATCCGCAAGAAATACCTTTATCGCACTTGGTCGTGTTCAAGAATATGGCCTATGGGTCAATGACTTAGATTTCATTTCGATTGAGGAGGCGGCTTTAGATCAGGCCTCATTTGAATCGGCAAAACAAGCGTATGCCCAAGGTAATGACGTTCTTTCCATTCAACGCCTTGAGTCTTATCTTGAAAATTACCCACAAGGGCGTTATACTCTTGAGGTACAGTATTTTTTATCTGAGATTTATTGGCGACAGCAGAATATCGAGCAAGCATTGATTCATGCGGATCCCGTGATAAAAAATGATCAAAATCCGTCTTATGTAATTCCGACCCTAATAAGAGTGGTGCGTCATTACCTATCAATTCAGGAGTTTGCATGGGCTGAATCTTCCTTGATTCAGCTTATGAAACAGCCACTCGATGCTGATCAGCGCAGCTTTGCTTTGCGTAATCTTATGCAAATGATGAGTGATGGATCGCGCTGGCGTGAGGCCTTGGATTATGCCGAGCAACTCTCAAGTCACTTGTCCCCAGGTGGGGATGAGGTACTCCTGGCACAGGCCAAACTCACTAGTGCTTGGAGTCATTTTGAATTAGGTGAATTTGAATTGGCTCGTGCGCAATACCAGGGAATGGACGCAATGGCAAAAGGTCAATACGGTGCACAGATGACATTGGCCAGAGCTTACTTTGCTCATCTAGATCAGGATTATCTGGGCTCTAATGATTCAATTCAATATTTGGCTCAGAATTATGCGAATCATCCAAAGTATGGTGCGCGGGGATTGATGTTAATGGCTTTGAATTTTGAGGCCTTAGAGGATTCTTTTCAAGCGCGATTTATACT
>OMJU01000096.1 GCA_900299425.1 Candidatus Rokuibacteriota bacterium | reverse complement strand
TTGATGCGCTTAAAATCGTAGCAAACGGTGTCAATAAATTGCGCAACAAGGACAATGCCGTCATTGTGATCACACATTACCAAAGATTATTAGACTATATCGTCCCTGATTTTGTACACGTGTTGATGGACGGGAAAATAGTCAAATCTGGAACCAAAGAATTAGCCTTAGAACTCGAGTCAAAAGGTTACGATTGGATTAAAGAAGAACTCAATTAATCTTATGGAACTCAAAGAAAAGTTTATTTCCTCCTTTTTAGCTGTTGATGACTTTATCGACAGTCACGGTCCCATTTATGAAATCCGCAACCAGGCAATCAAATCTTTTGAAGCCAGTGGATTTCCTACAAAAAAGACAGAGGCCTGGAAATATACCTCACTGAAAGGCTTATTAAAAAATGAATTGAGCATCTTCCCAAAACAGGAAAATGCTGTCGAGTTTAAAGAAGTCCGCAAATATTTTTTACACGACATAGACACCTATAAAGTAGTCTTTGTAGACGGTAAATACAGTTCTTTTCTATCTCAAACCACCCATGAAGGAGTAGATGTGTGCCTGCTTTCGGCAGCCCTGAGCAAGGATAAATACCGCCCAATTATTGAAAATTACTTTAACAAGGTCGCGTCAAATGACGGGATGAGTAGCCTTAACACAGCCTTTGCACGTGAAGGCGCTTATCTCTACATTCCCAAGCACAAAGAGGTCGAAAAACCGGTCGAAATTATTAATTTTTATACCGGGGCAGAAACCGATTTAATGCTACAGCCTAGAAATCTCATCGTGGTCGAGGACAATGCACAAGTGCAAATTATTGAGCGTCATCAATCCCTGTCATCAAATGCAGTACTGACCAATTCGGTCACTGAAATCTTTTTAGGCCCACGCGCTCAAGTGGATTATTACAAAATTCAAAACGACCATAAAGAAGCCTCATTAATCGACAATACCTATATCAAACAAGAACGGGATTCAACGGCTTCGGTGCACACCTTCTCTTTTGGTGGTAAATTGACCCGTAATAATTTAAATTTCTATCAACATGGGGAGTATGCTTCTTCGGTGATGAAGGGTATCACCCTTATAGAAGACAATCAACACGTAGATCACAATACCTTAGTTCACCATATATCGCCGAATTGTACTAGTCATCAGGACTACAAGGGTGTTTATGACGATCGCGCCGTTGGGGTGTTTAACGGAAAAATATTTGTAGAAAAAGAGGCGCAGAAATTAGATGCCTTTCAACAAAACAACAATATTTTGGTTAGCGACAAAGCGACCATAAATTCTAAACCTCAGCTTGAGATTTTTGCCGATGACGTGAAATGTTCTCACGGTTGTACCATAGGACAGCTTGACCACGATGCACTTTTTTATATGCGTGCACGCGGTATCGCAGAAAAAGAAGCAAAGGCTTTGTTGATGTATGCTTTCGCAAACAATGTTTTAGAAAGTGTCCGTATCCCTGAACTTAAAAAACGAATTAATAAACTCATTGCACTCAAGATGAATGTGCAAATTGGTTTTGACCTTTAATCGCCGTGGGCTTTGACATTGATAAAATAAGAGCCGATTTCCCGATTTTGCTCCGGCAAGTCCACAATAAGCCTTTGATTTATTTTGACAATGCTGCAACGAGCCAAAAACCAAAGGCGGTTATTGACGCATTGGTGCATTATTACACACATCTAAACGCAAACATTCACCGCGGGGTACATGCGCTTTCTCAAGAAGCCACCGATGCCTATGAGCAGGCTCGCGATGGGGTAAAAACTTTCTTTAATGCCCAGTTTCGCGAAGAAATAATTTTTACTGCAGGCACTACCCACAGCATAAATATTGTCGCTCATGGCTTCAGAAGTCTGCTCAATCCAGGGGATGAAATTATTGTCGGACAGGCAGAACATCACTCAAACATTGTACCCTGGCAAATGGCCTGTGATCTGACTGGGGCCGTTTTGAAAGTTTTACCCATTGATGACAATGGTCAGCTGCAACTCGATGCATTACAAAGCTTACTTGGGCCCAAAACCCAATTAGTGGTTGTAAACCACGTCTCTAATGCTTTGGGAACGATTAATCCAATTGAGAAGATTATTGAGATGGCGCACCAGGCTGGGGCCAAAGTTTTGATAGACGGTGCTCAAGCCAGCAGTCATATTCAGGTAGATGTTAGCGCTCTAAATGTGGATTTTTATACCACCTCAGCCCATAAAATGTGTGGCCCAACTGGTGTAGGCATGCTGTATGGCAAAAAAGAATTACTGGAATTGCTGCCTCCTTATCAAGGTGGCGGTGAAATGATTAAAGAGGTCTATTTTCAAGGTACTACCTATGCAGGATTACCCCATAAATTTGAAGCTGGAACCCCAAACATTGCTGGGGGTATTGGTTTTGGCGCAGCCATTGAGTACCTCAACGAAATTGGATTGGATGAAATAGCCGCATACGAGCACGATTTGCTTTTGTATGCCACGGAGGAATTAAAACAAGTACAAGGGCTCAGAATTTACGGAGATGTGCCTCTTAAAACCGCCGTAATCTCATTTAACATTGAGGGGCTTCACCCCTATGACGTCGGTACATTGTTAGACCAAATGGGTATTGCCGTACGCACAGGACAGCATTGCGCCCAACCGGTCATGGATTTTTATGGAATTCCGGGAACGGTGCGCGCATCTTTTGCTTTTTATAATACAAAAGACGAAATCGACACCTTGGTTAAAGGAGTCAAAAGAGCTGTAAATATGCTCCTGTAATTTTTAAACATGATTCAAGTATCTACCCTTAAAAATCGCCTTGACTTTATGAAAACAATGATCATCGGACTTCTTGCAGTTTGCGTTACAATCGGCAGTTGCGCAGGCTCTAAAACTATTGAATCTTCTAAAACCGTCCAACCTGAAGGTCTTTATGATGTTATTGCACTAGACCATACCCGCCTTACTGAGGCACACCCCACAATCAATATTGATTTAAATCAAAACCGAGTCACAGGGAGCGCTGGGTGCAATCAATACGGCGGGACCTTGGTCATGAGCCAGAATAACTTTTCTGTTGATTCGATAATATGCACAAAAATGTATTGCAGTGACCCGGTAATGGCCGTTGAATTCAAATTCTTGAAGCTGATTGGCACCCCAATGCGCTGGCTGCAAAAAGGCGATACCCTATCTTTGTCTTCGAATGAATCTGAAAATACGATAATCGCTGTAAAATCAAATGGTCAATGAGTACTGAGGCACAACAAGACATTATTGAAGAATTTGCCTTATTCGACGACTGGATGGATAAGTATGAACATCTGATTGGTTTGGGGAAAAACTTACCTCTAATTGATGAGCATTACAAAACCGACCAATACATCATCAAAGGATGCCAGAGTAAAGTTTGGCTCCGGGCAGAGCAAAATGAAGGCCGTGTTTATTTTTCTGCCGATAGCGATGCCATTATCACCAAAGGAATTGTCAGTGTACTGATACGAGCATTTTCAGGATTATCGGCTCAGGATATCATTGATGCACCCACTGATTTTATCAATGAAATAGGGCTGAGCGACCATCTCTCGCCAACAAGGGCTAATGGCCTAGTGGCGATGATAAAACAAATGAAATTATACGCAACGGCTTTTGCCGCCCAAAACAACGCATAATATATGAGCCAAGAAGTGTTGAGCACCGAAGAACTAGGGGACAAAATTGTCAAAGTACTCAAAACCATTTTTGACCCAGAAATTCCCGTAGATATTTATGAACTCGGCCTTATTTACGATGTTATGGTAAACGAGGATGCAGAAGTGAAGATTCTCATGACACTCACCACACCAAACTGCCCGGTTGCTGAAACGCTTCCTCTGGAGGTAGAGGAGAAAATTAAAAGCATCTCCATGGTAAAAGATGCGGAGGTTGAGATCACCTTTGATCCACCTTGGAGTCAAGAACTCATGAGTGAAGAAGCTAAATTAGCCCTTGGCATGTTATGAGCCCAGAACCCATTATTAATCGAGTGGCCAACAGTGCGCTGATCAATATTGATTTGGCCGAACACCGTCCGCCCTCTCCTGTCGTTCACCTAGATCTAGCCGAGTTTTTGGAGCAAGGATTAATCTTGCGAGAGACTGATTTTAGAGCAAAACTCGATGGCCTTGATCCTACTCAGTACAATAAAGCTTACGTCCGTGTTTTCTGCAGTACCGAGGCGATTCTTCCGGCTTGGGCCTATCAATTAGTGGCTGTGAAACTCTCTAGATCGGCAAAAAAAGTAATGGTATGTAACCTTGAATCTTTTAATTTAATCCTATGGCTAGACCACATCGCTGAACTCGACCTGAGCCTTTTTCAAGACGGACTTGTGCTGCTTAAAGGATGTAGCGATCAGGAAATTCCTCAAGCCGCTTATACTTTCTTGGCTCAGCGTTTAACTGCATTGGTGAAAAAGTTGATGTTTGGCGAGGCGTGTTCCTTTGTACCTTTACATAAAAACTAATAAACTGTCTGAAACCTACCCACTGCTTAAAAGCACCTAACATGACTTTAAAGAATTACGGCAAACACGAGTTTGTAAGTCCATCACATATATCATCGCATAAATTAACCCTCAAGTTTTTTTTTATATTGCTCCCTGGTCTGTTTGTGGTAGAATCGACTTGGGCACAAGAAAATGAGGAAAGTCAAAGCGCACAAGAAAAAATTGAGACCGTGTGGCAAGAAAGCGCCGTGACGACTGTGCTTTTTAACCAATCTTCATTCAATAAAGAATGGCAAGCAGGTGGGGTGAGTAATGTCTCTGGCAACATTAACTTGAATTACACTCTGAATTATAATAAAAATGGGGTCAATTGGGATACCAAAGTGACCGCCGAATACGGTGCCGCCAAAATTCAATCAAAAGAAAATTTACAGAAAACCAATGACCGTCTTGAAGTAATTTCCGTCGTTGGGAAAAAGATTAAAAGCAGTAAGTGGTTTTATTCTGGGTTGTTTAATTTCAAAACTCAATTCGATTCTGGATTTGAGGCCAGTGAACGTACTGAAATCATTAATGGGGTGAGCGTCAAAATCAGCAGTGATGTGCGTAATTCAAAATTCTTTTCACCCGCGTACTTTTTAGCCGGGCCAGGTATTTTGTGGAAACAAGATGATGATTTAAGAGTAAATATCGCCCCATCCACGGCAAGATTAATCGTGGTTTCAAATCAGTTTACAAACCCCGATGACCCGCGAAATAGGCTTGATAAAAATAATAAGTATTTTGGGGTTGCTTCAGGAGAAACAACACGCTCTGAGCTCGGGATGGCCTTAAACAGCTACGCTAAAATCGAATTGCTGCCAAATGTTGAACTTGAAAATATTTTAGGCCTCTATTCAAACTACCTGGACAAACCAAAAAACATCGACATAGACTATACGGCTAATTTGACCCTACGTGTGAACAATTTACTGACTACAAACATCACCTTCCAAGCCATTTACGACGATAATGCCGTGCAAGGCTTTCAAATAAGACAAGCCCTAGGTATTGGAGTGACGTATAAGCTAAAGTAATGGGCGCTGAAATTTTGCCCCGCAGCGCTTGAGGCAAGCACAATCTTATTCGTAAAACTCTTCTGGGTATAGAAAATTATTATACGGAAAACGGGTAATGTGGATCTCGCGCACCTTGTCGTAGACTATTTTTCTGAATTCAGCTAGGTTATCTTTTTCTAAGGCGGAAATAAACAAGGCATCGCCATTGGTGCGTGCCATCCATGTATTTTTCCATTCCTCAATGCTGTAGTGCTGACTTGTTTTTTGCATGGTCAAATCTTCAGGATCCCAAGGTTCAGGGCGATAGGCGTCTATCTTATTGAAGACCATAAGTGTGGGTTTATCCTTGCTGCCGATCTCGTCTAAAATTTGATTAACAGAGTTCACATGATCTTCAAAAGACGGGTGGGCGATATCCACTACGTGCAAAAGCAAATCTGCCTCGCGCACCTCATCCAAAGTGCTCTTGAAGGATTCCACCAATTGAGTGGGTAACTTGCGGATGAATCCTACAGTATCACTCAGTAAAAACGGCAAATTGCCAATAACAACCTTGCGCACTGTGGTGTCCAAGGTGGCAAACAATTTGTTTTCAGCAAAAACCTCACTCTTGCTGATCACATTCATAAGGGTTGACTTGCCAACATTGGTATACCCCACTAGAGCCACACGAACCAGAGCCCCTCTATTACTTCTTTGGACCCACATTTGGCGATCAATTGACTTTATTTTCTTCTTCAATAGGGCGATACGATCGCGCACAATACGTCGGTCAGTTTCTATTTCCGTCTCTCCGGGACCACGCATGCCGATTCCTCCTCTTTGGCGCTCAAGGTGTGTCCACATGCCGGCTAATCGCGGCAGTAAATATTCATATTGAGCTAATTCAACTTGAGTTCTCGCGTAGGATGTGGAGGCGCGTTGCGCAAAAATATCCAAAATAAGATTCGTTCGGTCGATGATTTTTACCTGAAGAATCTTTTCAATATTTTTTTGCTGGGCAGGGCTGAGCTCGTCATCAAAAATGGCGGTACTGATATCATGATCGTCGATATAGGCTTTGACTTCTTCCATCTTTCCAGTGCCAATAAAAGTCTTTGGATTGGGCACCTCTAATTTCTGGGTAAATCTTCGCAACACTTCACCGCCTGCAGTAAAGGCCAAAAATGCCAATTCATCCAAATACTCGGCCGATTTTGCCTCGTCTTGGTCTTTGGTAATAAGCCCTATTAATATGACTTTTTCGTACTGAGATTCTTGTTTTTCGAGCATTATTCAAAAAGCTGATCAAAGGTATGAACAAATAGGCAGTTTGCTCAATGTCGGCCATCTAAAAAACATATTGTTTTACTTTGATTTTGGCTTTTTATTTGACCGTG
>OMJU01000095.1 GCA_900299425.1 Candidatus Rokuibacteriota bacterium | reverse complement strand
TCAATCAGTTTAATCGAAAGAACAATGACTTTACGCGTCGATTTACCGCTGGGGTACGCCGTATAGAGCTTGATGCTACGGGGCGCATTAATATCCCTGCTGATTTAATGACGGTTGCTCATATCAAGCACGATCTCGTGCTCACAGCCTCAGTGGGTATTGTCGAAATATGGGATGCTGCAAAATATGAGCAGGCCATATCAGATGCGGCTCAGGATTTTGCGGATTTAGCCGAGGAGGTTATGGGAACTTCTAATAACGCTGCCGATGAGTTATCATGATCCCGTGCTGCTGTCTGAAACTGTAGCGGGCTTAAACATTAAGCCAGATGGGATTTATGTCGACGTAACTTTTGGGGGTGGGGGTCATTCCAGGTATTTATTAGAGCAACTTGGACCTAATGGTAGACTCATCGCTTTTGATCAAGACAAGGATGCTTTGGCTAACAATATTGATGATTCCAGGTTTTTGCTGATTCATCAGAACTTTCGTTTTCTAAAACGCTTTTTGAAGTTTCATGGGTTCTCTCAAGTAGATGGTATTATGGGTGATTTTGGTGTTTCTTCGCATCAATTTGATGAAGGTGATCGAGGCTTCTCTACCAGGTTTGATGGGGCTTTGGACATGAGGATGAATCAGGAACAGGCTTTGACCGCTGCACAGATATTGAATGAATACTCCATGGAACAACTCACTTATTTGTTTCGAGAATATGGGGAATTGCGCAATGGGGCTAAGCTTGCTCGGGTGATTGAGTCAGCTCGAAATCAGAGGGCTATTGTGACCACAGAAGACTTAAAGGCCATAGTGCGTGGGCTGATGCCGCGCAATAAAGAACACAAAATAATGGCTCAGATATTTCAGGCGATTCGCCTTGAAGTAAATCAAGAACTGTCCGTCTTAAAGGAATTCTTGCAGCAGACTAAAGATGTGATAAAGCCTAAGGGGCGTTTGAGTTTGATTTCTTATCACAGTTTGGAAGACCGCTTAGTCAAACGCTATATGCGTCATGGCCTTTTTGAAGGAATGCCTGAAAAAGATGTTTTTGGACGGACCTATTCGCCCTTCAAGCCTATTGGGAAACTCACCATTCCTACGGCTGAGGAAATTGAAAGAAATAATAGAGCGCGCAGCGCAAAATTGCGCGTGGCAGAAAGGACAAGCGATTGATGAAAGAGTCATTGCTCCATATAATACGGGGTCAATTTTTGATCAACCGAGATGCCTTAAAAACCTGGAAGTTTATCCTGTTTTTATCGGCATTGGCGATGATCATGATCAGCAGCGCGCATCGGGTAGATAAGAAAGTGCACAAGATCGCCGCCCTTAGTGAAGAAGTCAAGCAACTTAAAAGTCAATTTGTTGCCGGGCGCATGGCGCTGATGAATGCCAAAATGGAGACAAAAATAATTAAAGCCATGGCCTTGCGCGGTTTATTGCCTTCTGAGGTTCCGCCAAAAAAAATAATCATCGCTTCTAATGCCCATAAAGATGAATAAAGAGACTTTGGCATTAAAACGTTTTTATGTGGTGTCTGCCGGATTATTTGTTGTGGCTGCAGCAGTGGTTTTTCGCTTGGTTCAGATACAATTTGTTAGGGGTGATGAGTTTCGGACTATTGCAGCAGAAAAAACGACCCAAAACATCCCGATCAAAGCCAATAGAGGCAATATTTATTCCAGCGACGGTAGTTTATTGGCTACTTCTGTGTCTCGATATGACATTAGATTCGATGCAGTTACGGTCAGTGCTGCGAATTTTGAAAGTTTAATGCCGGACTTAGCTCGTGCCTTGGGGCAGTATTTCGGGCGCTCAGCTTCTTATTATCAAAACATTCTCCAAAAAGCGCGCAGCGGGGGGCGTCGCTATCAAATTCTCGCTCGCGATTTGAATTATACCGATTATTTGGCCGTCAAGCAAATGCCTTTGCTTAATCTAGGACCCAACAGAGGAGGGCTAATTGTTGAGCCAAAACCTACTCGAGAGCATCCATTAGGTAAAATCGCAGAACGTTTAGTGGGTCACAATACCACTTCGGATACGATGCAATATACCGTAGGGCTCGAGGCTGCTTATGATTCATTTCTGCGCGGGCAAGATGGACATCGCCTGAAACAAAAAATAGCCAAAGGGCAATGGAAACCCGTTTCGGATGAAAATGAATTAGAGCCGCGCGATGGTTTTGACGTGATCACCACTATTGACGTCAATATTCAAGACATCGCCCATCACGCTTTACTGGCGCAATTAGAATATTATGAGGCCGAACACGGCACTGTGGTGGTTATGGAGGTGGGCACCGGAGCCATACGCGCTCTGGCAAATTTAGGACGCACAACCAAGGGCACTTATTACGAAAAGTTAAACTATGCTGTCGGTGAAAGTCATGAACCTGGCAGTACGTTCAAAACCATCGCCTTTGCCGCCGCATTGGAAGATCGGGCCATCGATACGGCTCAGATAGTCGACACGCGTTTGGGCAGCAAGGCTTTTTATGGCCGCATGATTACTGATACCAAAGGTCATGGTAAGATTTCTGCGGCACGCGCATTGGAAGTTTCCTCGAATATTGGGCTGGCGAGTTTGATCGATGAGGCCTACAATCAAGAGCCAGAACGCTGGTTGAATTATTTCAAGCAGTGGCGTCTGGATACCGTTTTGGGATTGGCTATCTCGGGTGAAGGGCGCCCAGAAATCCCACGACCTGGGCAGAGTAAATGGAGTAAGAATGCACTGCCCTCTATGGCTTATGGGTATAATTTACGCATGACTCCGCTGCAGATTTTGACCTTTTACAATGCTTTGGCCAATAATGGAACCATGGTTAAGCCGCGATTTGTGGACCGCATCATTAGCGATAATAAAGTAATTCACCAGTACAGTCCAGAAGTGATCAATCCAAAAATCATGTCTGATGAGACTTTGGCGCAAGTTAAGGATGTACTTGAGCATATTGTGACAAGAGGGACGGGGCGCGCATTGTACTCCGAGCATTTCTCTATTGCAGGAAAGACTGGGACCGCACGTACCGAATACTGGATGCAGGATTGGGATGAAGATCGCCGGTATATTTCATCTTTTGCGGGATATTTTCCTGCGGATCAGCCGAAGTATTCCTGTATTGTAGTGATTCATAAGCCAAGCACAAAAAAGGGATATTACGGTGCCGATGTGACGGGGCCAGTGTTCAAGCGTATCGCTCAAAAAATTTACACCGATAGCCCATTGCGTAATACTATTGAATTACCGCAAGGACCTCTGCCAGAACTTGTTGCGCAGCAGGCTCAGGTCGCTCAAATTTTATCAGAAACACCTGCGGGTGTGCCGGATGTACGGGGCTGGGCCTTAATGGATGCCTTGGCTGTTTTAGAAAACTTAGGCCTTACTGTAGAGGTACGCGGTTTTGGCACTATTGTAGATCAAAGTCCACAGCCTGGGACAGCTCTGGGCCAAACACAAAAAGTAACACTGATTGGCTCATGACCTTACTCAAAGACATATTGTACCGAGTGGGACTCGAGCAGGTGGTAGGATCCACGGCTGTTGATATCCGAAATGTGGCTTTCGACTCACGAAAAGTTGCTTTAAACGATTTGTTTATTGCCATCAAGGGGGCAGTGGTGGATGGTCATAAGTACATTAAACAAGCCTGTGATCAGGGAGCTGTTGCTATAGTTTGTGAGGAATTACCCGATCTTATTGTCAATGGGATAACTTACGTGCAGGTGCGCGATTCGAGTGAGGCCTTGGCCTATATCGCAGATAACTTCTTCGAGCAACCCTCAAAAGAATTGGTCTTAGTCGGCGTCACTGGGACTAATGGCAAAACTACGGTAGCCACGTTATTGCATCAATTGTATGTAAAGATGGGTTATGCCGTAGGCCTACTATCCACAGTTGAGAATAAAATCGGTAATACCGTATTGCCCGCCACCCATACTACACCAGATTCTTTGACTATCAATAGTCTGATGCGACAAATGGTAGCCGCAGGACTCACCCATTGTTTTATGGAGGTGAGTTCTCATGGTATTGATCAAAACAGGACCCTTGGCCTTGACTTTGATGGGGGCATATTTACCAATTTGACACACGATCATTTGGATTATCACAAGGACTTTAAAACCTATCGCAACGTTAAAAAACGCTTTTTTGATGGCCTTAAATCTCAGGCTTTTGCCCTGACTAATCAAGACGATAAAAATGGTGCGTTCATGTTGCAAAACACCAAAGCCCGTGTGCAGACTTATGCCCAAAAATCTTTGGCCGATTTTAAAGTACAGGTCTTAGAGCAGCAGATCAGTGGTCAATTGCTCAAAATTGATGGACAAGAAGTTTGGGTGAAACTTATCGGAGGGTTCAATGCCTATAATTTAATGGCCATTTATGCCTGTGCCACTCTATTAGAGGCAGATCGCCTGAGTGTACTGCAGCATATCAGCACTTTAGAAAGTGTATCGGGGCGTTTTCAATATTATGTTTCCCCAAAAGGAGTGACTGCTATTGTTGATTACGCGCACACGCCGGATGCTTTAGAAAATGTATTGGGAACTATAGCTGATTTGCGAACCGGGAATGAAACCCTCATTACTGTGGTGGGGTGTGGAGGCGATCGCGATACCACTAAACGACCGAAGATGGCTGCCGTGGCCACGCATTGGAGCAATAAAGTCATTTTTACCTCAGATAATCCCCGCAGTGAAGCTCCAGAGGCAATAATTACTCAAATGGAAGCTGGAGTGCCCGCCCATGAATTTAAAAAATTTGTTTCCATAGTCGATCGCCGTCAGGCCATTAAGACCGCCGTGCAAATGGCTGAAGCTGGGGATCTGATTTTGATCGCTGGCAAGGGTCATGAGACTTATCAAGAAATTGCCGGGGTACGTCACGACTTTGATGATTATAAAATCGCGACTGAATTTTTAAACGACCAAACCGCCTGATATGCTATACTACCTCTTTGATTTTTTGGACAAAACTTATGACTTACCCGGAGCAGGACTATTTCAGTTCATCACCTTTCGAGCGGCTATGACAGCAATCACCTCTTTATTTATCGCCACCTACTTTGGACGAAGAATTATAGAGTTTTTGCGCCATAAACAAGTCGGGGAAACCATTCGTGAATTGGGACTAGAGGGTCAGGCCCAAAAGGCAGGAACACCTACCATGGGAGGGGTCATAATTATATTGGCCACCGTACTGCCAGTCTTTCTATTTGCCAAGCTCGATAATATTTATGTAATCCTGTTGCTGGTGACCACTATTTGGATGGGGATCATTGGGTTTATTGATGATTACATTAAAAAATTTAAGCAGGATAAGGAAGGTCTGCCAGGTCGTTTTAAGGTATTTGGTCAAATAGGGCTGGGTATCATTGTTGGGGCCACAATGTATGTCAGCGATGATGTAACTGTGCGTCGTCAAATTCCCTCAGGGGCTGCTTCAGTGATTGAGCCTGCGGCCACTGCGCAAACTGTATCGGAATCACGGTCTAATGCTGATAGCGATATTTCCAAAGCATTTTATCCACCAGAAAAGG
>OMJU01000094.1 GCA_900299425.1 Candidatus Rokuibacteriota bacterium | reverse complement strand
TACACCGAGACACATACGTCCTTATGGTTCCGATAAATTATTTGATCATGCACATTCGATATGGCCTTTTGGCTTTTATGATGGGATTTTTCCCAGTGGTTTCGGCCCAAAACATGAACCTCCCTGAGACTTTTCGGGATTCTTTAAAAAGTTCAAAGGATACTCTGTTGGTGCAAACAGTACTCGATGAAGTACTGATCAGCAGCAAAAGTTTTCAATCTGTCGGAGGGGAACAACCCAACGCCCTTGTAATCGACCAAAACACAATCAACTCCTTTTCTGGGGGTTCTGTGGCCTCCATGCTGAATCAGATCGGGGGCATCGAAATTAATGGGGCCACAGGAAATTATGGACAAAATCTGGGCTATTATATCCGCGGAGGAAACAACCGTCAAGTGTTAATCATGGTAGATGGAGCAATAGTGAGTGATGCCTCAAATATTGGGACAGATTTTGATTTGCGGCTGTTGCCCATTGATCAGGTGGAGTCCATTTCAATTGTCCGAGGGCCTTCGAGTGTGCTTTACGGTTCTGGAGCCGCTACCGCAGTAATATATATAAAAACCAAACAATACCGCGCAAAGGGCACTACAATATCTTTAGCGCATAGCATTGGCACTAATCGCACAGTGGAAGAGACTCCGCTTCAAGGGCTACAACGCACTCAGTCCGCAAGCCTTGCCATGGGGCATGGTCCTTGGATCATACAGGCTGAGGTCAGTGGTCGGGCGGCGGATGGCCTCTCTGCAGTGGCACCAGAAGAAGATCAGCGTGCTTTTGATCCCGATCAATACGGTCAATTCAATACACGCGCACAAATAAAATATGTTTCAAAGCAGGGATGGTCCATGGCTCAATTTATTGCCTATGATCAAATACGTCAAGATTTTGACAAATTTAATTACCAGGATGCTCAATTTCAGAGCAGTACTGAGCAGTGGCGTACTGGTGGTAGTTTTTTCTACACAGGAAAGAGCTCTAGATATGAATTCCACGATCAATGGTCCCAGACCAACAGAAACATCAATAGCGATTATCCAGCTGCTTATCAGGCGCTGAATTACAACGCGGATCAATTCATTACAACGCGTTGGAGTGAAAAATTTGAAACCGTACTCGGGACACAAGGGGGCTGGTCTTCCATGGACCTGGCTCAATCTAATGGTTCTTCTACATCCCTATCTACTGTATTAAGCCATGGCGATTCGCGCACTTATTTCATCGATTCATATTTGAATATGGTATACCGGCCGATGACATCTTTTTCCATTGATTTGGGCGGGCGTTGGCATCATCATCAGCGCTATGGCAATCAGGGAGTGTATCAAGTGAGTCCGCGGTATGATTTTGACTCTTTCTTGGGATTATTTAGTGTTTACGGGCGTTATGGAACAGCCTTTATCGCACCCTCCTTGTATCAATTATACGATCCCATCTACGGCAATCAAGAATTAGCTCCTGAATTTAATAACAGTGGTGAACTCGGTTTGATCTGGCAAAAAAATCGAGATCAATGGGCCATTAGATGGTTTCAGCGCTATGAAAGGCAAGCGGTAGTCTTTTCTTTGCTAGATCCAGAGCTTTTTGTCTATCAGTACGACAATAGCGGTCAGGATCAGCGTCGCTCTGGATTAGAAATAGAAGGGAAGTTCCAGGCATTATCCTGGATGAACATGGAATTGTTTTATACATGGGTAAACGCTCAGGATTTTGAACTTTTGCGCATTCCAAAGCATAAATTTAATTGGCACACCTATGTAACTCTAAATGAACGAGAAAAGCTCAGTATGCGCTGGACTTGGTCTGATGTGCGGCGAGATCAGTTTTTTGATCCCAATACTTACACGAGTCAAAGTATTAGTTTGAGACCCTATCACTGGTTTGATTTAGTTTATTCGGTGCAACTCAGTCAGGACCTAAACGCGCAATTAAGTGTCACAAATTTACTCAACCAACAAGCACAGCCCCTTTACAGATACAGCGGACAAGGCAGAAATGTACTCCTTGGTTTGCGCTGGGCGTCGCATTAGTGACTTGGCAATTAATAAACATTTTAGTCTTTGAATCTTAATAACTTTTCTCGGTGGGTGCTGGGAAAAGTCCTTATTTTAGTGCCTCAAATTTAAAAGTATAGACTCCATGTCCAACACAGTAGAACACATCAAATGTTTGATTATTGGATCCGGGCCAGCAGGCTACACTGCAGCCATATATGCCTCACGTGCTGATTTAAACCCAGTATTATACACCGGGCTTGAGCCAGGTGGCCAGTTGACCACAACCACCGAAGTGGACAATTTTCCGGGCTATCCAGAAGGTGTGGATGGACCAACCATGATGATTCAATTGCAACAACAAGCAGAACGTTTTGGCACGCAAGTACGCATCGGTATGGTGACTCAGGTTGAGTTCAGTACAGAAATTGGTGGAGTACATAAAGTAGTTGTGGATAATTCGACTGAATTGACTGCGGACACGGTGATTATTTCGACAGGAGCGACAGCTAAATATCTCGGTTTACCGAGTGAACAAAAACTACGTGGTGGTGGCGTTTCAGCTTGTGCCGTCTGTGATGGATTCTTCTATCGCGGCCAAGATGTCGCTATTGTAGGGGCAGGGGATACTGCTGCTGAGGAGGCAACCTATCTGGCTAATATTTGTAAATCTGTGACCATGTTAGTGCGCCGCGATGAAATGCGCGCTTCAAAAGCGATGCAGCACCGTGTATTTGGCATGAAGAATATCGATGTGCGCTTCAACACAGAGGTCGACGAGGTTTTGGGTGATACAGTCGTAGAAGGCTTGCGCATGGTCAATAATGAAACTGGCGCAAAGGAAGAAATCGCCATTACGGGTCTGTTCATTGCCATTGGTCACAAACCAAATACTGATTTGTTTAAAGGGCAATTAGACATGGATGATACTGGTTATTTAATCACCAAAGGCAAATCCACCAAAACGAATTTGCCTGGAGTATTTGCCTGTGGTGACGTTCAAGATAAAGAGTATCGTCAAGCGGTTACCGCTGCTGGAACGGGTTGTATGGCCGCTCTAGATGCTGAGCGTTATTTGGCCAGCGTGGAGTAATCCGTATCCTGACCAAGAGCGTTCAAATCAAGATTTCGGATTACTTTTCTTTTCTGATCATGTAGACATGCTTTTCAATGGATCCATCAGGTTCATATGACTGGAGCCGGTCGCCTTCTAATCGCCAAACGTTATCCATGTTTACTTGGGCTTGATCTGATTCATAATCATCAATGATAAGTGCCCCAGTGTCGTCAAAATGCCACGTAAGTTCTGTGGTTTCTTTATCCTCAACATCGGGTCCGTCTACCTTTAGAAGAGCCCTTCCCTTTGGTTTGAATTCGATGGTGATATCGACCATTTCTAACACGGTATCAACAAATCCGGAAACCGAGCTAACTAGCATTTTTTCATATAAATTAAGGTCCTTTTTCGCTTCATTTATGGCACTGTCAATGTCAATGACCATATGCCATGAACCCATGAGCTGTTTTTCATTGATTTTTTGGGCTTGAGCGCTAAAACTAATGCTCAGAAAAGAGGCGATTATGATTAAAT
>OMJU01000093.1 GCA_900299425.1 Candidatus Rokuibacteriota bacterium | reverse complement strand
TGCGAAATTCTTTGGAACGGGCAGATTTGAGAATAGTTCCCCCGCGATTGATAATGTTTTTTACAGAGCGCGGTCCCATTTCTTTGAAGTCCCCTTCGATAAGACCCTGTAAACCTCTGAAAACACCCACACATTCTAACTGATTAAAGGCGCAAGCACGCACCACCGCACGTATGGCGGCATTCATTCCTGGGGCATCGCCCCCACTGGTCAAAACAGCTATTTTTTTCATTCTCTTGGGTTAGGCCGCGCTAAATTAAATGTTTCCATCCACATAACAAACCGATAACCAAACGATAACGTTTTCGGTTAGACCTTATTGATTAAGGTCGGGGTTTGCGTTAAAGTACTGACTCCAAAAGAATCACGTCTTCAAATTCAATTAAATCGACACCTTTGTCAGAGACAGTATATACTTTCCCTGTAAACGCGTCCCGCACCTGTGTACCCTGTGCAAAAACATCACCAACTTTGATGTGCAATCCCTCTTTGGCCATTTTGATATCAGCATCACTCAGTACTGCGACCACCACGCGGTCTTGATAATCGCCATCCTGAAATACGCGAGAAAATGTATAGGGCGCCTCTGTAATCTGCTTATGCATTCCTGCGCCAATGGCCATATGACGTGCTCGGAATTGGCCCAAACCTCGCCAATAATTCAAAATTTTTGCGGTTTGTTGATTATTGTCAAGGTCTTCCCAATTCATAAAGGAACGCAAAGTAGCATCCCCTTGAGTCCCTTCGATAATGAGTGGTCTGGCCAACTCGTCACCGTAATATATTTGAGCCGCTCCCGGCGCCAGAAGTAGTCTTCGCGCGGTTTCATATGGGTTTTTACGCTCTTTGTCAAATGGCGAACCATCGTCGTGTGAGCTCATAAAGTTGAGCGTGCCAAAGCCATCCATCGGTCCGTTGAGAATATTGCTGTAGTCGCTGTACAATTCCTCCAAACTTAAGTCCTGAGTGCCTTTGATGTGAAAATTAATCAGTGCATCAAAGCTGTTGTTGAAAAAGTTTTCTCTGCGGTCGCCAAAATCATAGTCCTTCATATGGTGAATGTCGTAGGAATACACCTCGCCCACCAGGTAAAATGGGCTTTGATCCAAAACAGCTTCCGGGTTTTCTTGCTTCCACTGGGCAAAGGCCGCATCACAAATAACCCGAAATTCTTCCCAAACCGTCACTTCAGTATGCTTTGCGGTATCCACGCGGAACCCATCGATTCCGTAATCGGCCACATAATCACTGAGCCATTTCATGATATAAAATCGCGGTGCTCTAGGGTAACCTGTACGCTCAAAAAAGGCATCGAGTTCCGCCATTTCTTGTTCTAGGCGACCTTCATTTTTCCATTTTTCCACAAGTTGTGGTGGTAAAGCTATTTCCTGATTACTTTCTGTAAGAACATCAGGCAGGTTTTCAACTAAATTACAGGAAGTCGCTCCTGCGTAAGAATCATGGGTACAGGTAGGGCCTCGACGCACCCAATCTTCAGGCCAAATACCATCTGCTTCGGTCTGAGGTCCGTGATGGTTAACTACTGCATCGAGCAAAACGCGTATGCCATGTTCATGGGCGGTTTCAATCATGGTTTTGAGTTCATCCTGAGTTCCAAAATTAGGATCTAAAACCGTCCAATCTTTGGCCCAATAACCGTGATAACCGTATGTAAAACCAGTTCCTTCATCGGTACCAGCATGGATTTGCTCTACAAGCGGGGTTAGCCAAAGGGCATGCACCCCGAGCGCGTTAAAATAACCCGATTCTATTTTTTGGGTCACCCCTGCGATATCGCCCCCGGCAAAACCTCTGAGCACAGCAGTGGGCTCAGTGCGCTCAAAATTTACATCATTACTGGGGTCGCCGTTGTTGAATCGATCGGTAAGCATAAAGTAAATCGTGGCCCCTTCCCAGTTAAAGTAAGGCCTATCTTGGGCCATGTCTGAATTTGAATGTTGCTTGTCGCTATTGTTTTGGCAGCCCGCTAAAAGGACAACTGACATAATTAGACTTAATGCAGAAAATCGATTCATGATTCTTCAGTTTTTTAAATAGTTAATTCCGACCCCGAGAGCAACACCCTGCACTCAGGCCCAGATTCACGGGTGATTTGGGTTTTATCACGCCCCACATTAATGTTTAAAACACTCCCGCGAAAGTTAATTTTGAAGGCAAATCCTTGCCATGCCTCAGGCAATTTTGGGTCGAAGCTTAGCGTATTTTCTTTAACGCGCATTCCACCAAAACCTTCTACAATACTCATCCAAGTACCCGCCATAGAGGTTATGTGACAGCCTTCGTGCACCTCGTGGTTGTAATCGTCGAGATCTAGTCGCGCCGTACGCAAGTAAAAGCCGTAAGCCTGATCTATTTTATCGAGTTTGGCCGCGAGTATGCTGTGCACGCAGGGAGACAGTGAAGACTCATGAACTGTCAGTGGCTCATAAAAATCAAAGTGACGCGACAGTGACTCTTGGTCAAAATCCTGTTCAAAAAAGTAAAACCCCTGCAAAACGTCGGCCTGTTTGATATAAGGCGAGCGCAATATGCGGTCCCAAGACCAGTGCTGATTGATTGGTCGCTCCTCTGAAGCCAATTCCTCCACTGGCGTTAGGTCTTTGTCTAGAAAACCATCTTGCTGTAAATACAGATCTAAATCCTTATGGTAAGGATAATACATGTCTGCAGCAATAGCCTGCCAATGAGCAATTTCTTGGTCCTCAAGGTCTGTCTTTGCAAGGATACGCGCATAATCCTCATTAGAATTTTGCTGAGTATGCTGAGCCATTTGAGCGGCATATTTGAGACACCAAGACGCAATATAATTTGTATACCAATTATTGTTGACGTTGTTTTCGTATTCGTTAGGTCCTGTAACGCCCAAAATCACATACTGACCTTTGGCCGGACTCAAACTCGCCCTTTGGGCCCAAAAACGGGCAATGCCGATAAGTACCTCTAGACCCATCTCAGGGACATAAGTTAAATCCTGAGTATAACGCTCATAATTGTAAATGGCAAAAGCAATCGCTCCATTGCGGTGGATTTCTTCAAAAGTAATCTCCCACTCGTTGTGACACTCCTCTCCGTTCATGGTCACCATGGGATAAAGTGCCGCACCCGAGTGAAATCCAAGTTTTGACGCATTTTCGATGGCTTTATCCAGTTGCTTGTAGCGATAAGTCAAGAGATTCCGTGCCACTTCCTGGTTTTTGGTGGCCATATAAAAAGGCAAACAATAAGCCTCTGTATCCCAATAAGTACTGCCGCCGTATTTTTCTCCTGTAAATCCTTTCGGGCCTATATTAAGACGCGCATCTTGCCCCGTGTAGGTCTGATTCAGCTGAAAAATATTAAAACGAATGGCTTGTTGGGCAGGAATATCCCCCTGTATGGTGATGTCTGCGGTCTGCCAAATTTCTGCCCAAGCTTCTTCTTGAGCTTTCAGCTGAGCCTCGAAGCCCTGCTTTTGGGCGGTTTTAAGATGGGCCTTAGCCGCGCTTAGGAGTTCAGATTTTGGGTGGTACAGATCTACCGTGTAGCCCCCATATTTGTTTACAGTCAAAGACTCTCCCACATCAAGGCGCACAGTACCAGAGCATTCGATACGCTTATCTCCTTGGATTGCCGCAGTCATAGTCACTGGCTTGCCCATATGGGTTAAGTGCGCCTGCATATAGGTACAAGTGGCAAACTCGGTTTTTAGGGTATGGGCCTGTATGAATCCACTGGCTCCATCATGGCTCAAATCCGTAACGGCCCAAAAGGGATCATCCCAATTGCTATCGCGGTTTTTGATACCGGCATCGATATATGGCTTCAGGATCATTTCGACCGAACGTTCAGATTCAGTTTCCGAGCGAGCACTTACGGATCCTTTACCTTCCAATAAAGTGATTTGATAATCTATGGCCCCGAGTTCAGGGGTTTTAAAACTTAAGAATCGTCGTGCCTTTACCGCAATCTTTACGCCCGAGGGCATTTTTACAGTAAAATCTCGCTGATAAAGTCCCGTTTTCATGTTCAGCACACGCTGAAAATCAAGAACCTCCAATGAGTTTAAATCCAGTGGTGTCCCGTCGACAAACACATCAATCCCAATCCAATTCGGGGCGTTGAGTACTTTGGCAAAATACTCGGGATAGCCGTTTTTCCACCAGCCCACGCGGGTCTTATCCGGATAATAAACCCCGGCGATATAACTCCCTTGAAAAGTAGCACCGCTGTAATGCTCCTCGAAGTTCGCACGCTGTCCCATAGCGCCATTACCCAAAGAAAATAAACTCTCTGAGGCCTCAACATGCTCAGGATTAAAACCTTGTTCAATCAAGCGCCAAGGATCTGCTTTGATATAATTGATATTCATCGACCGATAATATGTTGTTCAATAAATGTATTGTCTAGCTCTGTAAAGTCGTTAAAGACTCGATCAGCCTCAGTGAGTTGCTCGGGATCGCCAATACCATAGGCCCGCATTCCAGCCGATTTTGCCGCTTGAATTCCGGCAATAGCATCCTCAAATACCACACAATTGTTCGGGTCTATTCCGAGCTGGTTTGCCGCCTGAAGAAAAACCTCCGGGTCGGGTTTGGCTTTACTGACATTGGTTCCATCCACAATAACATCGAAGTACGGCGTGAGCTCAATTTTGTCCAAAATTGGCCGCGCGTTTTTGCTGGCCGAACCCAAAGCAATCCCGCAACAGCGATCCTTAAAGACCTGCAACACGCGCTGCACGTCAGGGAGCTGTTCAGAAGGGTCCATATCGGCAATCAGGCTCAAGTAACGCTCATTTTTCTCGGTGAGTAAGCGGTCGAAAACCGCGGGTTCGATCTGTGTCTTATTCCACTGCAGGATGAGCTCTAGGCTCCTGACCCGGCTCACGCCTTTTAGCTGTTCGTTATCCTCAAGGGTAAAACTCCACCCCTGGGATTGCGCTAATTGTTGCCAGGCCACAAAATGGTGTTTGGCCGTATCGACAATCACCCCGTCTAAATCAAAAATTACCCCAAGTCGTTTCGAATTACTCATACTCGCCTTGAAACGCCTCTAACCCTTCTGTCAACCACTCAGCATACTCATGCACATCTGGGGTATAGCCCACAGGTTTGTTGAGCATATTCAGATCTTCATCAATGAGAATATAATAAGGCTGAGAATTGTTCTTAAAGTTTATGGTTTGGAAGGTCGCCCATTTATCCCCAACTGTTTTAAGCTGTTTGATGCGTCCATTGGGCTGGGCATAACTGAACTGTTCCTCGGGATTAAGTGCTTTGCGATCATCCACATAAAGCGAAACAAGAACGTACTCTTCAGAAAGCAATTCAAAAACCTCCGGCACACTCCACACCTGCTCTTCCATCTTACGACAATTCACGCAGGCCCATCCGGTAAAGTCGATCATGATGGGTTTGCCAGAGGCTTTGGCGGCAGCCATACCTTGATCAAAATCCTTGTAGGCCTCTAGGCCTAATGGGGCGCTGGTGCCTTTATCGTAATAACTGTAAAAAAGCGGTGGCGGAAATCCACTCAGAAGCTTAAGATTAGCGGCTGGTGTATTGGTAAGTCCTGGTGCCAAATAAATAAATGTCGCGACACTCAAAAGACCAAAAACCCAGTTGCCCTTTGAAATTTTTTGACCCTTAGGCCCATCGTGAGGAAAACGAATAAAGCCAAAAAGATAAAATGCAATTCCCGCGGCACAAACCATCCAAATCCCGATAAAAAGCTCGCGTTTAATAAGACCCCAGTGCTCGACAAGATCAGCGTTTGACAAGAATTTAAAGGCTAAAGCCACTTCCAAGAATCCTAACACTACCTTGACAGTATTGAGCCATCCCCCACTTTTAGGCAGGGCATTGAGCCAGTTTGGGAACAGGGCAAAAAGAGCAAATGGCAAGGCCAAAGCCAAACCAAAACCACCCATACCTGCAGTCAGCTGAAAAGCTCCTCCATCACTGGTGAGCGATCCGCCAAGTAGCGAGCCCAGAATCGGTCCAGTACATGAAAAAGACACGATTGCCAAGGTCAAGGCCATGAAAAATATCCCCACATAACCACCGACTTCATTGGCTTTGTCGTCCATCTTTGCACTCCAACTTTGAGGTAGCGTTAACTCGTAGTAGCCAAAAAATGAAAAGGCAAAAGCGATAAAAATCACAAAAAACGCCACGTTTAGATAGACATTTGTCGATATGTTATTCAAGATTTCAGGCTGCACTGAGTCCAAGAGATGAAACGGAATACTCAGTAGCACATAAATCAAAAAGATAAAAGCCCCGTAGGTAATAGCCTTGATGGTTCCCGTAGCTTTATTTTGAGCGCTTTTGGTAAAAAACGACACGGTTAGTGGAATCATCGGGAATACACAAGGGGTCAGTAGCGCCAAAAGCCCACCTAAAAAGCCCAATAAGAAAATTGTGCCGAGCCCCTGCTCCTCTTCCTCCTCGAGGGTATAATTTTCTTGACCTTTTAAGTCGAGCTCCAGGGCTTGAGAAAGCAGCATATCGCGCTCAGTCAGCACCAGCTCTTGTTTTACCAATTCCAAAGTGGCCAAATTAAGCGTAAAAGTTTTAGTGTCGGGCGGCAAGCACTTTTCAGCATCACATACCGAATAATACACCTCAGCGGTCAAGGTACTGCCCTGGCCATTGATGATTTTAATAGGCTGAACAAAACTCACCTGATCTTCGAAGTAAATCACATCGAGCTCAAAAACAGGATCGTATACAGAATCGACTTCAGGTTCTTGAGTAGGGCCCAGCAGCACATAAGTGGAATCTGACGCATTGTAGTAGAACTCCGTTCGGATAGGGCCTTCAAATTCATCGCCAAATTGAGTTTGGCTATAAAGGTGCCATCCTTCTTCGATAGTAGCGGACATCACGAGATCATGACCCTGCTCTGTGGGTACTACTGACACAGACCATTGCACTGGATTGATAAATTCCTGGGCAGTGGCCGAGATGGTCATAGCCAAAAGGCTAAGAATGAATAATTTTAATTTCATGGTTACTTAGGTATTCTTATTGGTCGTTAGTTGTTTATCTCGAATTAGAAGTTGATTTTCTCGAATTATATGTTGTTTATCTCTATTTATAATGCGTCTATTTCAATTAATTTGACGCTTAACTTTGTAGATTTCCTAAGTGTCATAATCTCAGGATTCCTTACTTATCCAGCTGATTTTAGTAATCCCCTTACTGGAATCCGTCACACGAAAACGCTCGTCTGCACGCAAACCGACCACCCACATAATGCACCCGGCGCACTCCAAAAGCCAGATTTTATTTTTGCGGACTAAAGATAATCGTTCATCCTTAAAAAACTTACTTATTTTCTTTTTTCCTGGACCGCCAAAAGGGTAAAAAACATCCCCTTTTTGCCATCGCCGCAACTTCAGTGGAAAGTCCAGCATCTGCGTAGGCACAAAAATCATATGTGCGTCTGCGTCTGTAACACGCTCGACCGACTCAAAAGTGAATTGAATCGGAGCGTTTTGGAATGTATTATCGCGATAGACCAGCCAATGGTCTTGATTCCCTTCTGATGGAGGATCATTCGAGAAATTTGAGGAATCAACAGTATCCTCAAAAAACTCATTATCTAATGTATGATCCACTTTTGGGTTGACAGAATTGATTAATATCACATCGCGATCCTTCAG
>OMJU01000092.1 GCA_900299425.1 Candidatus Rokuibacteriota bacterium | reverse complement strand
TATAAGAATATGGGCACCATCGAAGTACCGATTATCGTTCGATTGCAAGGGACTAATGCGGATATTGCTAAAAAACTGATTGACGAAAGTGGTCTTGATGTTTATTCTGCCATAGAGTTTCAAGAAGCTGCAGATAAGGTGCAAGCGGTTTTATCCTAATCTTGGGAAATTTTTAACCTGAATTAACAATTATTTGGCAAACTGCCGATTATTCTGGCACGATATTTTCAATAACCAAACCAACAATAGAAGTGATGTTTCATTGTTGTTAGTTAAATTGGTTAGTTAGTTGAAAAAACCGCATGACGCACACGCAGACTGCGGTTTTTTTATGCCCCTGAATTTCAAGCTGAATTCCCGTCTATTTAACTCTTAGGCTATCAAAAACCCGAATAGACTTGTTACGGCTAATTGAAATCTTGGTCGAGGTCGGAAGCGGAATAAGGCGTGTTATCCGAGTCGCTCAAACTGCTTTGAAGTCCTTGGATCTCTTCTGAAGTGAGCAGTCGCCATTGACCTAAAGGTAAATTTCCGAGGGTCAAATTCATGATGCGCACCCGTTTGAGCGAGACCACCTCATAATTTAAATACTCACACATGCGTCGAATTTGACGGTTGAGTCCTTGAACCAAAATAATTCTGAACACAAAACGACTCAGGCGTTCTACTTGGCAAGGTTTGGTAACGGTATCCAAAATCGGAATTCCACGACTCATGCGCTGAACAAAGTCCTGATTAATGGGGCGATCTACCCGCACGATATACTCCTTTTCATGGAGATTCCCTGCGCGCAATATTTTGTTGACAATATCTCCGTCGTTAGTCATGAGCAGCAAGCCCTCACTGGGTTTATCCAAGCGTCCTACGTGGAATATGCGCTCGGAATAGTTGATAAAATCAACCACGTTGCCTTTTACTCTTTGGTCTGTAGTACAGGTAATGCCCACAGGTTTATTGAGCATGATATAAACGTCACTTTTTGGTGCTCCTATTGGCTTCCCGTGAATTTTAATGACATCCCCAGGCATGACACGATCCCCAAGATTTACAGGCTTGTCATTAAGGGTTACCGACCCGCTTTGGATCAACTCATCGGCTTTTCGTCGCGAGCAATATCCACTGTCACTGATGGCTTTGTTGAGCCTTTTTGATTCTTCGGGATAACTCATGATTCAGATAAGTTTTTTTGCAGCGCTTTAAGGGTATCTCGGTATTGGGCCGCGGCCATAAAGTCTAGGGCCTTTGCGGCTTCTTCCATGAGTTTTCGCGTTTCTCTGACTTTCTTTTCAATTTCAGGTTTGCTCAAATAAGCTATATCCTTTTCGGCGACAACCTCAGTGGTGTGTGTTTGCTGATGGTCACTTTTTCGTTTGGTAAGTGCATTGTCCAGACTCTTTTTGATAGGCTGTGGCGTGATATTATGCGTTTTATTGTAGGCCATTTGTTTTTCACGTCTGTAATTGGTTGCGTCAATGGTCGCTTGCATGCTCTTTGTAATTTTATCGGCATACATAATGGCCAGACCCTCGACGTGACGTGCTGCACGTCCTATGGTTTGTGTTAATGATCGGGTGCTGCGTAAAAACCCTTCTTTGTCGGCGTCTAAAATAGCCACTAAGGAAACTTCAGGTAAATCCAAGCCTTCACGAAGGAGGTTTACCCCAACCAAAACATCAAAAAGTCCCAAACGCAAATCTTGCATGATCTCCACACGTTCTAAAGTATCGACATCGCTGTGAATGTAACGACAACGAATTTTAATTCTGCTGAGGTATTTGGTCAGTTCCTCAGCCATGCGTTTGGTGAGTGTAGTGACCAGAACGCGCTGATCTTTATCCACTCGAAGCTGAATTTCTTCAAGTAAATTATCGATTTGATGCGCACTGGGACGAATGTCAATAGGCGGATCTAAAAGTCCAGTCGGGCGGATTATTTGCTCTACATAAACCCCATCAGAACGCTCTAATTCATAATCTGCTGGAGTAGCACTGACGTAAATTACTTGATTTTGGAGGGCTTCAAATTCCTCAAATTTTAGTGGCCTATTGTCCATGGCTGCGGGTAATCTGAAGCCATAATTTACCAGGTTTTCCTTGCGGCTGCGGTCTCCACCGTACATGGCGCTCACCTGAGGAATACTCACGTGCGATTCATCGACCACCATCAAATAATCCTCCGGAAAATAATCCAAAAGACAGAAAGGTCTTGTTCCCGGAGCACGTTGGTCCAAATAGCGGGAGTAATTTTCAATGCCGCTACAATACCCCAGTTCCCGGATCATTTCCAAATCAAAATTTGTGCGTTCTTCTAAACGTTTGGCTTCGAGATGTCGTCCGGTTTCCTTAAAATAATCAATTTGTGCCACCAAGTCATCTTGAATGGATTTAATGGCATTCTGTAATACATCTTGCGAAGTCACAAACATGTTTGCCGGATAGATGGTCACCCGTTCAAAGGTGCGCAATATATTCATGTTCTGCGGGTCAAAACATTCGATTTCTTCGATTTCGTCTCCAAAAAAGTGAATGCGAAAAGCATGGTCGGTGTAACCCGGAAAAACGTCTACCGTATCTCCTTTGATGCGGAATCGTCCATGTAAGAATTCAGTTTCAGTGCGGGCGTAAAGCCCTTGTACCAATTGATGCAATAATTTTGTACGCGAAATAATTTGACCCTGCTTGAGTTCAATCACATTTTTCTTGAATTCCACTGGATTACCAATACCATAAAGGCAAGATACTGAGGCAACAACAATCACATCACGTCTTCCAGAGAGTAACGCGGAGGTTGCGCTCAATCTCAATTTTTCGATTTCATCATTGATCGACAAGTCTTTTTCGATATAGGTGCCGCTACTCGGGATATAAGCCTCCGGTTGATAGTAATCGTAGTATGACACAAAATACTCTACCGCATTGTCCGGAAAAAACATTTTGAATTCACTGTAGAGCTGTGCGGCTAGAGTTTTGTTATGGGCCAAAACCAAAGTGGGTTTTTGGACCTGTTCTACCACATTAGCCACGGTAAATGTCTTACCACTTCCCGTTACTCCAAGCAGCGTTTGTTGGGCAACCCCTTGATTTAAACCTTCGGTCAATTGGTCAATGGCCTGGGGTTGATCTCCTGTGGGGGTAAATTCGCTACTGAGTTTAAATGGCATGGGTTAGTAAAGTTGGTCCAAATCGTAGTCGTCTAAATGGTCCATATCACCATAATCATCGTCCGAGTCATCGTCAAAATCAAAACCCGAATCAAATCCTGAAGCTCCAGCATCAAGTCCCTCAAATTCTGTTACCGGTGGCTCCTCTGGTAAATGACCGTGGGCGAATATTAAATTGGGGTATTCAACACCCTCTGCTTCCTCGGCAATTTCAGCCAGTTCCACCATAAAGGTCCAATAGTTCAGGAAATCATAGATGTAGATCATTTTAGTTTGATCTTCATCCAAAATTTCATGGAGCGCTGTTTCGCTCATAGGTCTCTTCTGATCCATGCCCTCACTCATGTCAAAAAGGGGAAATTCCTCTTCTTGAGTCCAATCATCATTACTGAGGTAAAACGAGGCCATTTCCTGTCCCCCAAAACCAAAGGCCTGGGTGATGCTGTTATGAAAATCTTCAAGGCATTGGTCGTGACGCAATTCAAGGTCACGGAAGATATCCTCTTTTGAATTGAGGATTACACGAAATCGATAAACCATAATGAGCTAATTATAAAGATCAAAAGTACGCTTTATTCAAGAAATTAGGAGCGCATTATCACAATTCCCGGATTCATTTAAAATGGCCTGATTCACAAGCACTTCATTGAATAATGATTGGATTTAATGCCTGTATTTAAAGCGGTGCCAAGTCAGGGTCATTAAGGCCAGTAAAACAAAGGCCATAACCTGGTGTGCGAGCCCTAGAAATAGGGGGACCTGCCACAACAGGGTCAATACACCGAGTAAAAACTGAATACCAACCCCTCCCAATATGCCATATGCTAGGCTTTTGTGCTGCGGATGTGTCCCATGTTTTAAGCCTAGATAAGCTACGCGTGCAATGAGCATAACCACGATGTAGGCCAAGGTCCTGTGTATGAATTGAACCCCGCTTTTCCCCTCGACAAAATTCTTCCAAAGTGGCTTGAGTTCTTGAGTCACCGATTCATGCATCCAGAGGCCGTCATTCATCAAGGGCCAATGATTGTGTAACCAACCAGCGTCGAGTCCAGCTACAAATGCTCCCCAAACAATTTGTATCAAAAGAAAAACATATGCTGCTTTTACCCAAGCGCCCCATTTAGACCATAAATGCTTATTTTCTTTGGCCTCGGGATAAATCAACCCTAAAGCCACCCAAAAGGTCGCAGCAAAAGTCAAAAAGGCAGTGGTAAGGTGCATCGCCAGTCTGTAATGGCTCACGTCAGGACGATCGACTAGACCGCTCTTTACCATGAACCAGCCTAAGAATCCCTGAAATGCACCCAGGGCCATAAGCCCCAAACACAAACGAATTGTCTTAGCGCTAAGCCGCTTTTTAATCAGAAAATAAACGAACGGAATAATAAAAACTAGGCCAATGAGCCGTCCAATAACGCGGTGGATCCACTCCCAGAAAAAAATGTCCTTGAATTCCTCAAGATTCATCTTGTGGTTGATTTTTTGGTACTCAGGATATTGCTTGTACAGGTCAAAGGCTGCCTGCCATTCATCGGCATTCATCGGCGGAATTACTCCAGTGATGAGTTGATAGTTTGCAATGGAAAGTCCCGAGTGGGTTAATCGCGTTATGCCCCCCACAATAACCATGATAAAAATCAGAAAACAGCCGCTCAGCAGCCAGTAGATAACCGATTTATGCTCCTTCATAATCTTTTCGTTGCAGTTCATACCAGTATAATGCGTTATGTGTTTCCCCTGGAAAAGGGCCGTGCTTTAAATATTTAAATCCGAGCTTGCGCAAGACGCCCATAGAGCCAAAATTAAAGGCAAAACTAAAGGCCGCAATCTTTTCAAAATCGAAAGTTTTAAAGCCCCACTCGATAATGGCTTGTCCCGCCTCAGTCGCAATACCTTGGCCCCAATAATCCGGTAAAAATCGATAGCCCAAATCCGGTGCTCCGACAGCAGTTATGTGTTTTAGTCCTGAAAATCCAATCAGTTCATTATTGGATTTGACCACCACTGCCATTCGGGCATACCCATGCGTATCGTATTCTTTAAGCCAAACATTTTCGATGATATCCATAGCTTTTTCAAGGCTATTTATAGCCACATCACCAGTGAGTTCTTGTGTACGGTTTTCAGAACCAAAACGAAAGACTGCAGGGGCATCCTCCCGGGTAAAGGGTCGAATGATCAAACGCGGTGTTTCAAGAACGGCTGGTTTTTTCATGCTTTTGGTTTTAGACCGAGTTTGGCCGCTTGTTGTGTCATAAATAATTTTGCCTGCTCGTATTCGTTTGGTATTTCCCCTTCGAGTATGGCTTCTTTTATCGCCTCTTTGATCAATCCGATTTCACGAGATGGCCCTAGACCGTAGGTGGTCATTATTTCTTCCCCGCTAATAGGCGGCTGAAAATTTCGGATGTGATCCCGTTGTTCCACTGCAACAACTTTTTCCCGCACTCTTTTAAAATTTTCATGATAGCGTTTGAATCGCTTGGGATTTTTAGTAGTGATGTCGGCCTCACAAAGAGTCATCAGCGATTCTAGGTCTTCACCGGCATCAAAGAGCAAGCGTCGAACGGCACTGTCCGTGACTTCAGCGGCGATGACTATGGGTCGCGAACTCATAGCCACCATTTTTTGGACAAATTTCATCTTTTCGTTCAAGGGCATTTTTAGGCGCTTGAACAATTTGTAGACCATTTTAGAACCGACATATTCGTGACCGTGAAATGTCCAGCCTGCTTTTTCATCAAAGCGTTTGGTCGGGGCTTTACCTATATCGTGTAACAACGCTGCCCACCTGAGCCATAAATCATCACTCGACCGTGCCATATTATCGACCACTTCCAGTGTGTGCCAAAAATTATCTTTATGGGTTTGCCCTTCTTTTTCTTCGATACCTTGCAAAGCCATCAATTCAGGAAAGACCTCCGCCATAAGCCCTGTTTGATGCATTAAACCCAGTCCGATTGATGGAGTAGGTGCTGCTAATATTTTGTGAATCTCATCCACGATTCGTTCTTTGGAGATGATCGACAATCGATGGGCGTTGTGTTTTATAGCCGCCAGGGTTTTAGGGTCAATGACAAAGGCCAATTGCGCTGCAAAACGAACCGCCCTGAGCATGCGCAATGGATCGTCGCTAAAGGTAGTGTCGGGATCTAGAGGTGTAATCAGTATTTTTTGGTCCAAATGTTTTAGCCCGTCAAATGGGTCCAAAAGACGTCCAAAATCAACAGTATTGCAACTCAGCGCCAAAGCATTCACCGTAAAATCTCGTCTGTTTTGATCATCGACTAGACTCCCTGGGGAAACCGAAGGGTTGCGGCTTTCACTGGCATATGATTCCTTGCGGGCACCAACAAATTCCAAAGTCATGCCTTGAGTTTGCAGCATGGCCGTGCCGTAATTTTTAAAGATTTGCACTTTAGGTCGGTTGGGTAGATTTTGAGCCACTGCTTTGGCCAATTCAATACCCGAGCCTATAGCTACAAAATCAATGTCCTTGGCGTTGCTCCGTTCTAATAAGGCATCGCGCACATAACCCCCGATTACATATGTTTCCAGGCCTAAATCGTCAGCGATACGAGCCACGGTCTGAAAAATGGGGTGTTTAAGTGCTTTTGCGGCGCGATTTAAAACAGACATCAGTCACGAATTATCTGAACAGTTCCGTCGTTTTTGAGCTTAATAATTGCCGATGGTGGACCGTTCTTTTTATTGCGCTCCAAATTTACGACATAGTCCACGCCCTCCAAAATTGCAGGGTCGATTTCTTGAAAGGAATTGGGACTGGGTTGACCACTGATATTTGCCGAGGTGGACACAATAGGGCGCTTGTATTTTCGGATCAAGGATTTGGAGTAATTGTGTTTGCTCACCCTTATGGCAAGGGATTCGTCTTCAGCCAAGAGATTTTGAGCCACCCGTATGGGTTTGTCATAAATAATGGTGGTAGGTTTTACAGCGTATTTCAATATATCATAAGCCACTTCAGGGATATCAGACACGTATTGGTTGAGCATTTTAAAATCAGACACCATGCAGATCAGAGCTTTAGCCCCCGGTCTATTTTTCAGGGCATAAACGCGTTCTATAGCATCGGCATTTGTGGCATCACAACCAATACCCCAAATAGTGTCGGTGGGGTACAAAATCAAACCGCCTCTCTTTAAGACAGCCATCGCTGAGGTAATTTCTTGTTTAAAGTGTTCTTCTGAGCTCATTGTTTGATGATTTAATTACCTGTTGACCTGAGTCAATATTTCTTGAAGCTTTCCAAGGTTTATTTATTTGATTCATGATTTTTTGATTCGATCAATGCTTAAATAGTCAAAGACTTTTTGGGCAAAATCTCGATTGATTGTGCGGCATTCCTCCAGGAGTCCATCATAGCGTACGGCTTTTTTTAAATCTTGTTCAAAGCATTCAAATTGAGTGATGGGGACCGGGTATTTAAAGTCTAAAAATTTGGTTGTTGTCGGGATGACCAAAACCTTACGCCCCATAAGCAAACCCCAATACATGGCGTGATAACTATCGGTCACTAGGGTCTCACAGGCACCTATAAATTGTATCATTTCATTGAGGTCTGTGGCGTTATGACTGCTGGGTACGTCGCGCAGCAGTTCCTGTCGCTCTTTGTTTTGGGCTGATTTTTTACCCATCAGTACGCCATATTCATGTTTCTGGCTGATTTCTTGATCAAAAATCGGGTGCAAACAACTCACGCAAGGTACCCAGGTACCCGGAGCGCTATAATCACGCAAACCGACCATGCCAAATTTGCTAAGATCGATTTGGTATTTTGCTGGAGCTTTGAATTGACCCCAGTCGGGGTCGTTATGCCCAGGACCCCAAAGCACTGTTTTTTTGCCGTGTGCCCCCAAGGCTTCAAATAAGGCCATTTGCTGCTTAAAGTGGGGCAGGTTCAGTAGCCCGCCACCGCCGATGATTAAATCGTGAGTGCGGATGGCCTGAGCCCAGTCGCTGCGCACTTTTGCGCTGGTTTTGCGCATGTCGCCAATGTCTAAGATGCTCTGATGTAATTCTGGGAAATATAGATGTGGGGCACAATAAAAATCCCCTACATTATTGGGGTCATGCCGGTGAACATTGAGTACGCCGAGATGCTCAATAGGGCCTTTTAAAACAGCTTTTGCGGTATGCCTTTTGCGCGCATCTCCATCAAGGACCGGTATAATTCCAGCCAATAGCTGTTTTATTTTCATTACTTTCGTTTGTAGGGTAAAGTTAGGGTTAAAAGCCCGAAAATAGAAAACTAATTGCATGACCACCGCACTTTTAATCAGTACATATAATTGGCCGCAGGCCCTTGAACTGGTGCTGCAAAGTTTGTGTAACCAAAGTCAATTGCCGGATCGCGTGCTGATTGCCGACGATGGTTCAACAGAGCAAACGCATGTGCTAATTCAGCGTTATGCCGAAAAGCTCGAGATACCTTTGGACCACGTATGGCATGAAGATCAGGGGTTTCGCAAAGCCGTTATTTTGAATAAGGCCATAGCCCAAACCTCGGTAGACTTTATCATACAAATAGATGGGGACTGCATCATGCACCCAGAATTTGTGGCCGATTACCAAAAAGCAGCCCGCTTGGGACAGGTCTTGTCGGGCACTAGGGTCAATATTAAAGAGGGTTTTTTGCCGGAATTGTGGCGTAATAAGCACACCCAATTTAGGGTGTTTCATCCAGCTTTGCGCAACGGGTTAAGAGCTTTACACTGCCCATTAATAGGGCGTTTTTACCGACCTAAAAAACGATTTTCGAAAAAATTCCGCGGTTGTAACACAGGATATTGGCGTAAAGATTTTTTGGCCATCAATGGCTATAACGAGGCCTTTGAAGGTTGGGGCCGAGAGGACTCGGATTTGGCGCATCGACTGATCCACTTGGGCTGCGCTATGAAACGACTCAAACATCGTGCTTTAGTGTATCATATTCCTCATAAAATACGTTCTAAATCCCAATTAGAACAGAACAATGCTTTGGAACAATATACCAAAGACCATCGTGTGGTGCGCATAGAGCTAGGGATAGATCAGTATAACATCAAATCATAATGTAAAGGCAGTACTGATGCATAAATACAATTTGTTTTTTCTTGTTTTAGTTTTCCTGATCGTGAGTTCGTGTAATAAAGAGGAACCAGGATTAATTCAGGAGCCCGATGAGACAGAAAATACTAG
>OMJU01000091.1 GCA_900299425.1 Candidatus Rokuibacteriota bacterium | reverse complement strand
GCACTCAGGGGAATGTCTTTGAGTCGGCCTGTAGCCTGATCACGGAAGGTGATGTTCTGATCAAACAGCGCGCTTTTTGTTTCTCTTTGCTGTTGCTCAAAACGTACATTTATGTCATAGTCCTCACCATCTTGTTTGTAAATCCCAGCTTTTTCTCCAAAAACCGCACGGCGCAACTGACGTCCTACCTGCCCTGCAGCAACACCAAGACCTCCAGCTTTTTCGCGATCCACATAAATTTCCATGGCGGGCTTACCTTTATTGACATCAATTTTAAGCTCATCAATGCCCTGGATATTTTTTTGATTGATAAAATTGCGCATGAGCTCTGCCGTGGCGATAAGTTCGTCGTAATCATTACCCTCGAGTTCTATGTTAATCGGATAGCCTGCCGGAGGTCCTGTAGGATCTTTTTCGACTGAAATAGACACTCCAGGATAACGACCTTTAAGGCGCTCCTGAATCCGCTTGCGCAAGACTTCTGAATCATGGCCTTGACGGAATTTAAACTCGTACATAGTGGCCGTAATTTTACCGCGATGCGGCATTTCAGCTGCATTACCGGCATCAGTTTGTGGATTACCTGCTCCTTCTCCAACTTGAGATACGGCAGCCTCGACTAAAACATTTTTACCCGTCTGCGCATCCTGATACATCGGGTCATTAATGATGTCATAAACTTGATTTTCGATATCAAGGGTTATTGCATTGGTCTTCTCAATATCGGTGCCTTGAGGGTATTCTATGTAGACAATAATCTGATTGGGTTTGTTGTCTGGAAAAAACTCCACACTGGTGCGTTGGCTGCCTACAGAAGCGCCAAATAGACCGAAAACGACAAATAAGAGTAAAAATGTGGTCCCAAAAAACAAGGCAGGTCGATAACCGCCCAAGGCGAATTTTAGGAAGGTTTTATACTTGTTTTCCAGCCATGGAAGGGCTCGTCTTTGAAAATTGTTAGCCCAACGTTTGATACCGTATTTATAGGCCCAAAATAGAGCGACAGTAAAAATCATTACACTCCCCAGCCCGCGCATACTGCCTCCAGCAAATAAAATTAAAAGCCCTAATCCTCCTAATATAAATGTTAGACGGATTAAACTTTTTCTCTTGATGATGCGCTTGTCAATTTCCATAAATTGAGAGACTAACATTGAGTTCATGAAAATCGCAACAAAAAGTGACGATCCTAATACCACGGAAAGGGTAATGGGGAAGAATATCATGAATTCACCCATCACTCCTGGCCATAGCCCAAGAGGGATAAATGCAGCCACGGTGGTTAGCGTGGAGATGATGATAGGGAAGGCGATCTCCCCGATGCCTTGCTTTGCCGCGCGTACCCGAGACAATCCTTCTTCTTCCATCAATCGATAAACATTTTCAACCACGACAATACCGTTGTCTACCAGCATTCCGAGCCCCATAATTAGACCAAAGAGAATCATAGTGTTCATGGTATAACCCAGGAGTTGAAGCACCATAAAACTCATAAACATGGACATTGGGATTGCAAATCCTACAAAAAGTGCATTGCGAAAGCCAAGGAAGAACATCAGGACGGTAACCACCAATATCACCCCAAAAATGATGTTGTTCACCAAATCGTCGACTTGGTTCATGGTTTTGGCCGATTGATCATTGGCGATACTGATTTCAAGATCTTTGGGAAATACTTCGGCTTTGGCTTTTTCGATTATGGCTTCAACCTTTTGGGCTGCTTCCACCATATTTTTCCCTGCCCGCTTTTTTACATCGAGCATCACCACATTAGCCCCAAACTCACGTGCATAAGTGGTGGTTTCTTTTTCCTTAAAGTTAACCTGCGCAATGTCACTGAGATAAACCACCCCGCCTTGGGTTTTTACTACAAATTTTTCAAGGGCATTGGGCTGATTGACCTCGCCAATAATGCGCAATGATCGGCGTTGTCCACTGGCGATCAGGTTACCAGCCGACATGGTCATATTGCCATTGCGAATGGCGCCCAGGATGTCGTCAAAACTCACTTGAGCAGCCATCATTTTATAAATGTCTACCGCAATTTCTACCTCTCGTTCTTGAGCACCGCGAATGTCGGCTTTTTTAATTTCTGGCAGATCCTCAATGGCGCTCTCAAGATATTCTGCAAACTCTTTGAGTTTTTGAGTGGGATAATCTCCCTTGATGTTGATGTTGCTGATGGGCGCTTCTTCCGAGAAGTTCAGATCAAAAACATTGGGTTCCACCTTGGCACCATTAAAAGTGGGCCAATCTTCGCTACTCTTTTCACTTTCTACCTCGTCTTTGACCTTTTGTTTGGCCGCTTCTACTGCAATGGATTCGTCAAATTCAACAGTGATAATGCCATAGTCCTCTTGAGCTGTAGCAATTATTTCCACGACACTGCTCAAATTCTTTAAGCGATCTTCCAAAGGGTCAATAATCAGGCGCTCAATATCTTCAGCCGTGTTCCCAGGATAGGGGGCGCTGATGTATATTTTAGTCTCCTTAATTTCTGGAAAGGTTTCCCTAGGCATATCGTAATAGGCCTTACCTCCCAAGAGTAAAATTACCCCAATCAATACGTAGATAATGGTCTTGTGGTCAATGGCCCATGAGGCTAGCCCAAATTCTTTATTCAGGTTTTTATTTGATTTACTCATGAGTAATGGTCTTGAGAATAGAAATAGGTTGCCCGTCTTTTACACTTCTTGCCCCCTCAGCAATGACTGTGTCCCCTGGTTGAATTCCCTGAAGAATTTCTACAAAGTCACCCTCGGTCTTGCCCGTGATCACGATACGTTTTTTGGCCAAAGATTGACCGCGATCCTGATCGTATTCAGTAGTGTACACATATTGGTCTCCAGCTGCGTTTTCTGAAAGCACCGATTGTGGCACTAAAAGCGCCTGCGCATTGGTGTAATCATTGATGTGGATTTGGGCCGTTAAATTCGGCTTGATTTGTGCCTTGTTGTTTGGCAGGGCTACCTCAATACTAAAGGTGCGGTTGTCGGGATTGATGTATCGCCCTACACTGCGCACTGATGAAGCGACCTCTAAATCTAATACAGGAAAATCTATCATTACTTTTTTACCAGGCGTCACTTCGTTGAGATAACCCTCTGGCACATCGGCTTTGAGGTACATATTACTGAGGTTTACCAGCCTAAAGACAGGACTCATTCCTGCGCTAACTACCGTGCCGGCTTCGGCCAATACTGCGTCAATTGTGCCGTCAAAAGGCGCAGTGATTTTACTTTTTTCGAGTTGCTGAGCAACTTGCTGGGTCAAACTCTGCTGGGCCTCGTATTGGGTTTTTGCCTGAAGATATTGCAATTCACTCCCGATGTTCTGATTCCAAAGTTTTTCTTGACGCTCAAAAGTTGTTTTGGCCAAGGCTTCTTGAACTTGGAGTTGGTTGAGTTGTTGGGCCAAACCATTGTCGTCTAATGTGGCTAAAAGTGCTCCTTTTTTGACCTGATCACCTACCGAGACATGTAGGGTTTGTAGTTGTCCTGAAAATTGTGGGTAAAGCACAATATTTTGTTTTGTAGCCACATCTCCTTGAACTTGAAGAAAGTGTTCAAATACTTCAGGAGTGACCACCAAAGCCGTAACCAAGGATAATTTTTCACTTTGATCTAATTTGCCGATGGCGCGATCTAAAGCCTCTAAATCTTGAGACAAGGCTTGATGCTGATCTCCTATAGCAGCGCGTTTTGCACGCAGCTGTTGTAAATCATTTGTTGCAATGACCTCGGCTACAGTTTGAGTTTTTTCTTGACAGCCAAAAAAACTTAAACTGGACAAAAACGTAAGTAGTATATATTTATTCATGTTCATGGATTAAAACGTAGGGGGGTTGATAAAGGTTTCGAGTACCGTTTTGGCGTTGAGTAAGGCCAAAAGTGAGGTATAATAATTTTGCTGGGCACGGTAAAATTGTGCCTGCGCTTGATAAAGATCAAAGCTACTGGCAATACCTTGATCGAACTTAATTTGATTTTTCTCGGCCACGCGTTCTGCCAGATTAACACTTCTTTGAGCATTGCTATAATTGTCTTTAGAGAGGTTAAAGTCGCTTAAAGCATTTTCAAAAGCAATTTGTGTCGCCTGTTTGGTTTGTGTGAATTCCGTTTTTGCCTGATCCCAAGCAATTTTTGCCTGACTGCTTCTGGCACTACGCAAGCCACTGCTGAAAATGGGGACTTGCATTCTGACCCCTAATACCGAAGACTGGAACCACTGCTGATTGTTGTCGGTAAAGGTGAAATCGTTATTGAAGGCTTGTGTGCTGTAATTCAAAAAGGCAGAAAAAGTAGGTAAGGCACGACTGCGCTCAAGTAGCCATTCTAATCGTCGTTGTTCAGTAAAATTTTCTGCAATGCGCACATCTATTTGTTTTTGAAGATCCACATTGATCTCCGGATCAAATTCCTCGGAAGCCCTCAAGACCAGTGTGCTCAAATCATCGGTTAAATTTAACTCAGCCTCCAGAGGTAAGCCTAAGGTCGCCCTGAGCAAATTAAAGGCCAATGATTGACTGCGCTGGGCATTGTCTAAATAGCCTTTGACCTCCAGCAGGGTGATTTCGAGCTGTTCGAGCGACTCGAGTTCTGTAAGTCCATTGGCGTAAACGATAGCGAGCTCCTCATAGGACTTATTCAGGGTTTTATAATTATTGTCAAAAACCGAAACTAGGGCCTGAGCCATAAGGGCACTCCCATAGGCATTGACTACACTTTTTTCTACTTCTATCTGTGTTTTGTCATAGGCATTTTTTGAGAAGTCCGAAAAGGTTTTAGCGGCTTGCAGCCCAACAAGATAACTGCCGTCAAAAATTAATTGCTCCAGTGTGGCTTGGGCCGTTGCATTTTGCTCAGTGCCGAAAACTACGGGCGTAAAACTGCCGGGAGCTCCGCCGGTTATTTCCCCAGGGATTAAGGTTACGGACTGTTTGATATTGTTGTTGTAGCTCACAGAACCATTTATTTGAGGTAGTCCAGTGG
>OMJU01000090.1 GCA_900299425.1 Candidatus Rokuibacteriota bacterium | reverse complement strand
CCTGGCCATGAAAGTAGACATGGTGGTCATGCGTCATCCTAACCCAGGGGCGGGGATCTTCTTGTCTAAGCACGTCAATGCGCGCATCATCAATGCGGGTGATGGCGCCCATGAGCACCCTACTCAAGCGCTGTTAGATGCCTATTCAATCCGAGAGTCCTTGGGTGGTGTTGCTGGCAAAAAAGTGGCTATTGTCGGGGATATTTTACACTCTCGTGTGGCTTTGTCCAATATATTCGCCCTGAAAAAATTGGGCGCTGAGGTCAAGCTTTGTGGTCCAAAAACACTGATTCCTAAACATGTAGAAACTCTGGGAGTGACCTATGAGCCATCCCTGGAAAAAACGATTCAGTGGTGTGATGCTGTGAATATGCTGCGTGTCCAAAACGAACGCATGTCGATGAGTTATTTTCCATCAACACGAGAGTATGCACAGCAATATGGTTTGACTCTAGAGCATTTAAAGGCTTTAGATAAGCAGATTATCGTAATGCACCCAGGTCCAATCAATCGCGGGGTGGAAATCACTAGTGAGGTCGCAGACAGCTCTCAAGCCATAATTTTGGATCAAGTTCAAAACGGTGTGGCCATCCGTATGGCTGTAATTTATTTGTTAGCGGCAAAGATCAAATAAATGGAGTTTTCTACTAAAGATCATACTGTAATCATCAGTAAATTGCCCAATGAGGCTTCAGACCTTAGTGAACAGTTGCTTAAGCACAAGGAGCAGTGGTATGATTACAACGTAATATTAGTGGCTCAAGATTGTACCTTAACTGCGCCATCTATAGCTCATGCAATTGAGTCGGTTGTTGAGAGTCGTCAATCAGAGGTAAAGTCATTTGTACTGGTCGATTCCGTCGAGCGCCTAGGACAATATGCCGAAGAACTAACCGCTGCGCCTACCCTTGAAGAAGCCTTTGACCTGATCGAGATGGAAGAAATCGAGCGGGATTTGGGCTTTTAATTATGGGACTTACACTGCATATTCTGGGTTGTCATTCGGCTACACCGAAGGCAGATGCTCAGCCGAGTGCCCAACTTCTGGATATAGATGGACACATGTTTTTGATTGATTGTGGGGAGGGTACTCAAGTGGCCCTGCGCAAGAACAAAATCAAGTTCGCCCGAATCAAACAAATCTTTATTTCTCATCTGCATGGAGATCATTATTTTGGATTATTTGGTCTTATTGGGACTTTTAATTTGTTAGGACGCACTGAGCCATTAGATATTTTTGGCCCGACCGGACTAAAGGAAATCATCTTGATGTCTCTAAAAATCGGGGCATCATGGACAAAATTTCCTTTGCGATTTCACGAATTAAATCAAAATGAAAGCGCATTGATCTTTGAAGATGAAAAAGTTACGGTGCGCACTTTACCTCTGGATCATCGCATATACACAAACGGTTTTTTATTCGAACAAAAACCAAAACCACGTATTTTAAATCCACAAGCGGCTCGAGAATTTGAGGTTTCATCGGCTTATTTTAACAAGGCCAAACAAGGTCATTGGGTTCAGGACAATGCCGGGAATCCTGTGGATTTCAGAGCAATTACACACGATCCGCCGAAGCAAATTTCCTATGCATACTGCAGTGACACCGCATTTTACCCCCCTTTAGCCCAGCTCATAAAAGGGGTGACTTTGCTTTATCACGAAAGCACTTTTTTGAGCCAACACGAAGATCTTTGTGGGGCAACTAAGCACAGCACAGCAGTTCAAGCGGCAGAAATGGGTCAGAAGGCTAAGGCTAAGTTTTTACTCCTCGGGCATTACTCAGGGCGCTATAAGTCCTTAGCGGACTTTAAAATTGAGGCCACTAAAGTTTTTCCACAGGTCTATTTGGCCCGCGAAAATGCGGTTTTCACTCTGGAAGACGGTGGCGTTTCTGAATTAACTGAAATTTAATTTGAGCCTTCATCAAACTGCTCAAAATCTCGTAAATTGCGAAGAAATAAGGGCATGGCTGAAAATCTGCATCATTATCGAAAGTCTTATAAAAAAGGCGTCTTACGCAAGTTAGATGCTGCTCAGGACCCTTTGGATCAGTTTAAGCGATGGTTTGATGAGTTAAAGGATTCAAACTCAGCTATTGAAATCAATGCCATGCATTGTACCACTCTTGATTCAGAAGGGTTTCCTAGGACAAGGGTCGTGCTTTTAAAAGGCTTTGACCATCAAGGATTTCAATTTTTTACCAATTACAACAGTCAAAAAGGCAGAGATATCATCAGGCATCCACAAGTGTCTCTTTCATTTTTTTGGCCAGATCTAGAACGTCAAGTGCACATAAAAGGAAGAGCGGAGCAAATGAGCGCTGAGGAATCCGATACTTATTTTGATGTGCGCCCACGTGGCAGTCAAATTGGTGCGCATGTCAGTGACCAAAGCAGTGTTATTGAGTCGCGGACCTACCTAGAGCAAAGACTTGAGGCCCTCGAGGCTGAATATTTGGATAAAAAAGTACCACGTCCAGAGCATTGGGGTGGTTTTCGTGTAATTCCAGAGGGTTATGAATTTTGGCAGGGGAGAGAAAATCGGCTACACGACCGATTGCGCTACAGACCTGCCTTACAGGATGATTCAAAGTTCCCCAAGTCGTGGATAATTGAACGTTTAGCCCCCTAATGACTATAAAACGCCATATATGAAGCGCAGTATCTATTTTTTGAGACACGCCAAATCTTCATGGGAAATGGGGGTGGAGGATCTTAAAAGACCGCTCAATGCGCGTGGTAAAAAGGATGCTTTGTTATTGGCTAATTTTGCGGCTCAGCAGCTCAAACGCCCTGATTTGGTCGGTGTGAGTGTTGCCAAACGCACCCGTCAAACTGCGACACACTTTATCGATGCCTTTAATGTATCTGAGGACAGAGTGCTTTTTGAAACGGCTTTGTATGATTTTTCAGGAGAGTCGGTAATGCGTGTTATTAAATCATTGGACCCAATTCATAAAATTGTAATGCTTGTAGGACATAATCACGCCTTTACGGCACTAGTGAATATGTTAGGCGACAAAAGTATTGATCATGTCCCGACCTGTGGTCTATGCGTGATAGATTTTAAATGTGACCTTTGGCAAGACATATCCAGAGGAACGACAAGAGAAACTATATTTCCTAGAGACTTTAAATGATGATGGCTGAATCTAAAAAATCATATGATCGATTTATCAATCGAGATTTAAGTTGGTTGCAATTTAACGCCCGCGTTTTGCAGGAAGCCAAAGATCCTTCTGTGCCATTGATTGAACGGCTGCGTTTTTTGGGAATTTTCTCAAATAACTTAGACGAGTTTTTTAAAGTGCGCTATGCAACCATTAAGCGCATTGTCGAGGCAGGAAAGGTGGGAAGAAGTGAATTAGGGGGTATGGCCGCTAAAGATCTGCAAGAGGAAATAACTCAAACGGTGATCAGTCAGCAGCAATTGAGCCTCGATATTTTAGGAGGTATTCAAAAAGAGCTCGCTGAAACAGGGGTTCATATCATTGATGAACATCAAATCACCCCCGAACAAAGTCTTTTTATTACTGATTATTTTCTCAGAGAAGTCAGTCCTGCTTTGGTGACCATTATTTTAACTGGATTGGAGACATTTCCTGCCCTTAAAGACAGCGCTGCTTATTTGGCGGTTCGCATGGTTTTGAATGAGACGGATGATAGTAACAATAAGCAGAGTAAGACTCAAGTGAATTACGCCCTTATAGAGGTGCCGCGCGTGATTGACCGTTTTGTTGTACTCCCCGAAAAAAATGGTCAGAAGTATATTATTCTATTGGACGATCTGATTCGTCATTGTATGGGGATCATTTTCAGTATTTTCTCTTATAAGGAGATTTCTGCCTATATGATCAAGATTACTCGAGATGCAGAGTTAGATATTGATTCTGATTTGAGCCGTAGCTTTTTGGATAAAATTTCTAAGAGTGTGGCCCGTCGCAGCTCTGGAGACCCAGTGCGCTTTGTGTATGATCGCGATATTGATCCTGAAATGTTGAAGTTTTTCATGGAAAAAATGAAAATCGAGAGTACCGATAGTGTTATTCCTGGAGGGCGCTACCACAATAGACGGGATTATATGAAATTCCCGAGTTTAGGGCGTCAAGATTT
>OMJU01000089.1 GCA_900299425.1 Candidatus Rokuibacteriota bacterium | reverse complement strand
GCTACAGAACCTGGAGCTGTGGGCCCAAATCCATAGGCCGTAGAAGCATTAAATTTTACCGGGCGCCACTGTGTGTAAGCGGAATATAAAGTGTCTATTGGGACTGCAGCTTCGACCTCATTCTCAAAAATTGCATAATAAGGGGGTGCACTTTGACCCTGTGAAAGATCCGGAAAATCAAGTTCAATACCCTCGAGGACATAGTCACCCGTGGCTTGATAAGATTTCACATTTGCAGCATGCACAATAGCACCAACGTCCAAAATACTCGCACTAAGACGCCAAGCATCATCAAACTGATATGTCGCCCCTATATCAAACCCAACACCCAAATCACCGCCAAAAAAAGCAGATCCCATAATATCTGATGAGGTTACATTACCCTCAAACCGCGACAAGCCTGAAGTTTGAACCCTTACATCGGCATTGCTCAAATCCTGTGCGTAGATATTTTGGCTATCCCCATCTGCCAAGCGTGTAGTAAAACTGCCTGAATTCCTCAAACTACTCCCTGAAAGTATACCATTGTAGATTTTTAGCCTACCCCCTACGGTCCATTTGCGGTCAATTTTTTTATTGATCCCAAAGTGAAAGACACTGAGCAAGTCAGCGCGGGCACTGATATGATCAAATTTAAAAGGATAGTTCAAGTAATCAGCATTGCCGTACCAAGCCAGTGTTGCCCAATCCTTTGGGAAGTAAGTGATAAAATCAAACTCTTGATACAATCCAGCCGTAAAAAAAGTCTTGTCGTCTTTGCGCCAACCCACGCTGATTAATTCCATTTGTTGGGTCAAAGTAATAAAATCCTTGTCCGTTAAATCACGTATCAAACCAGAGATACGCTCTGAGGGGAGTCTTCCATCAGAAGCCGCAAGATCATATAATGAAAATCCCGACGAACCCGCATTGAGATGAATTCCCGAAAGTGCAGGTATCCCAAAAAAAGCACGACCCTCGGTAATACCCCCTGGATTGAGCATTAGATTTTGAGGAATCTCATCCAATCCGTATATCAATTGCTTATTTTGGGCTATTATTGACTGAGAAAAAAATAGACCCATTAAGAAAAACAGTACAAAAACTCTCATTGTCCTGATATTTCTAGATAAAATCGGGCCTTAGATTTCATGCTCAGGCTGCCTTGTTGTGGAGGTAGCCCTTGAGCAATCGCACTGATGGCTATCAGACCGGCCTGGGTGACATTCATTACTTCAGGTGCAAGAATCTCCTGAAGCAGTACTTGTTGCTCAGGTTGGGATTGTGAACCTGTATTGATGCTTGTTTGCAAAGAATAGGTAACAATTCCTGAGAGACTCACAAAATCAATCACCAGATCATATCCGGAATCACTAGTGTTCTCAAACTCAAATAAAAAGTCCGCACGCACCACACTATCTTGGGTGTCCGGATCATCTAAAAAGCGGATTTCCGTCGTATCGCGTACCGTCCCCAAGGGTAAATTTCCACTTGTACTGTTAAATGAGGGCGCATTCACCTCCCAAAAGACCAGGTTTAAATCTATAATCGGCGTCAGTAAAGTTTGATCAAATTGATCAAAATCGGTATCCTTTACACAAGAGCCTAGTGTGGCTATGAGCAAGAAAACGCCAATGAGTTTTAAGATGAAATAATTCATATTTAAAGCAGGTTTGTGCGGAGTTTGGGACTACAAATGTAGTTTGATTTCTTGAATATTGTCAATAATGTCGTAATGCGGTGGCACAGCAACAGACCAATAATTATAAAATAAGGTATACATTCCAACTGCCTCTGCCCCCAAAATGTCAGCCTCAAAAGTATCGCCTACCATAAGACTCTCTCCTGGTTTTGCTTTAGCTTTTTCTAAGGCCTTTTTAAATATAACAGGGTTGGGCTTCTTTAACCCTACCTCCTCCGAAGTGGTTATGGTGTTAAAATATTGAATCAAACCACTTTGATTCAATTTGTTATGCTGTACATTGTGAAATCCGTTAGTAATGATATGGAGGTCATAATTAGGATGCAGCTCTTCTAAGGCCTGAATTACCCCATCAAACAAATGATTGTTTTTTGGCAGTTCCTCTATATAAAACTCTGCCATAGCGTCCAGCTCAATATTTGAAAAACTCCAGCCAAACTGTGCAAAGCTATCGCTTAGCCGACCTCGTCTCAAATCTAATTTAGAGATTTCCTCTACCCTAAATTTGGCCCAATAAGCGTAGTTAATCGGTTCATAAACTTCTAAAAATTTATCTAATTCTAAGTTGATATCGTAATGGCGAAACAACGCCTCAAATGCAAGTTTTGAGTTTCTATCAAAATCCCACAAGGTATGATCCAAATCAAAAAATATGTGCTTTACATTACCCCGCACGCTTCATGAGTTTCTCTGAAAACAAATATCTCCATATTTTATTGTGCTTGGTTGGTTCAAAGTCCCGATTTGAAAAAATCATTATAAATTGACCTTCCACGGATTGAACCTTTCGATAAAAAGAATTAAATGTTTTTTCAATTACCCCAGGAGCATTTCCATGCAGTGCGAGTGTTTTGCCCACCACTGGCATAAGTTCTAAAGGTGTTTTTACCTCATATTCTAAATCGTAAAATAAAAATGGTGTACACGTTCCGCCGCGAAAACCAAATTGATCAAAATAATACATACTGTAATCTCGAGAGATTTCGGCCTCGACCAGATTCCTGTATACTTCGGGAAGTTTCACTCTTTGACGATCATTAAAACTCGAGTCCAAAACTCTATGGGTATACGATTCTAATTGTTGTTTTTCAATTAATAATTGGGGTAGATTAGAGAGCCAGTGATAGGAGAGAATTAAGCCTACCTCAAGATAATCCGCCACATACTTTATTAAATTGATATAACCTTGTCGGTTTGTTTTAAGGGTCTCTCTATATGTATAGCCTTCGCCAAGCAAGAAAAATAAAATAACATGGGCTGGACTAGATCGAGACAATTTGATGATCCATTTAAAGGTGTCGTATGGGTCTTTGCGCAAACCCATGAGTACCTGTGTCCGCCAGGCCAATCTTCCAAAGCGAAGCTTATATAAATCACTGAGAAAACCGACCACCGTTCTAGAAAAACCTCGATTCAAAAATTCGAATGGTCGTTTTGATTCAATAGCGATGATGTTTTTGCCTTTTGTTTTAGTTTTTTGGAGTTCCGGGAAGTTGCGGTGTAATTGCTCCCAAAACTTATAGGCCCATAAATCCACAACAGGCTGGTCCAGAAACCCATGTTTCCAGGCCAAACTCTCTGTATAAGGAAAACGTCCAAGTTCGTCTTTGACATGAGGAAGGTACTCCTCATAGCGACTCAACAAATAAAATGAAGCAGCAAATATATCATAGGGCATCTTCCCTATATCTCCTGATGCGAAGAAACCGACACTTTCATCCCATGGACGTACGTGAATCTCCCAATCCTCGAGTCCCTGACTGAATAAAAGTTTATGGCTTTGTACAAAAAACTCATTACCCAATGGGGCTTTACCATAAGACATTTTTGGTCCGCTATGAGCGATGAAATCCTCTAGGTTAGTAGTAAACTCAAAATCAAGGCCTAGGATTCTTCCGCAGATATGTTTAAAAACATAATCTAATCGCGGACCAATCTTAACCACATAAATCAATAACATGCATTAGATTAATTGGGCATCAGCAAAGCTAAAATAGTCTTTTTCAGCCACAATAAGATGGTCCAAAACCCGTAAATCCATCTGCTGAGCGGCTTGTGTAATTCGTTTTGTAAGCTTTTTGTCAGACTCACTTGGCATTACCGCACCACTTGGGTGATTGTGGATCAAAATCATTGCCACGGCTCTATAATCCAATGCCTTTTTGATCAGCAAGCGCAGATCAACCACCGTCGAAGTCACCCCACCTTTACTGAGCTGAGAAATACCCTCTAATCCATGAGCCGCATTG
>OMJU01000088.1 GCA_900299425.1 Candidatus Rokuibacteriota bacterium | reverse complement strand
TGGCCCATGATTTGCTTTGTAAAACCAAATACCACACTTATTGAGTTTTGGTTTTCTCAGGGTAGGAACCTTGAAAAATCCACCCAAGGACTTCAATTTTTTATCCAAGGATTTGATCCAAAGCAGCCAGCACAAATTTGGTCCAGTAACTCTTTTGAAAAAATTGACATTGATCTGCTTGAATTAGGTGATTATTTTTCTGAATCTGAAATGAGCCTCGGCTCAGGGTCTTTCCCCGATTCAGCAGAGCATCGCCAAAGTCATGAGCAACTCATTGACGCTGGGATAAAAGCGATACAAGATGGATCGATCAGCAAGGTTGTTCTTTCTCGGGTTCAAGAGTTTAACACCCATGAAGTTGATTGGCTCAGACTGTTTTGGCGGTTGACCCAGGTGGATCAAAACGCCTTCCGATATTTGCTTTTACATCCAGACTATGGTCTTTGGAGCGGCGCTACTCCTGAGATATTAATTTCCGTAAAGAACAGAGATTTTTCGACCATGGCCCTGGCTGGTACCCGTTGGCGGCATGAAGGTAAATTCCCTGAGTGGACCCCAAAAGAACATGAAGAACACCAATGGGTGGTTCGCGAAATTCTTCAAGCCTTAGCACCTTGTGCCAAATTTAAACAAAGTCAAATAACCAATCATCGAGCTGGGGCGCTTGAGCATTTGCGCTCTGATATTTACGGTCGGCTCGATGAAAATGCCTCTGTGCTGGATTTAGCCCGCAGTTTACATCCAACCCCTGCTGTTTGTGGTTTCCCAAAAAATAAGGCCTTAAGTTTTATCCAGGATCATGAAGGTTATGAGCGCGGCTTATACACAGGTTATCTAGGATTATCGAATCCAAAAGAAAAAAGTGCTGAATTTTACGTAAACCTGCGTTGTCTGCGTTATGATCATAGCCGCTTTCATTTGTATGTAGGTGGCGGCATTACAAAAGATTCAATTTTTGACCATGAATGGCAAGAGACAAAAAGAAAAATGACCACCATGGGTCAGGTTATTGCGCCATTTATTGAGCAGAGGTAGTTCCCTTTTGTATCTTTGCCAATCATGGATTATTCCCTCATAAAACGATCCCATTTGGTGGCGCAGCATTGCCAAGCCGCGGGTATTGAATCAGTAGTCATTTCGCCAGGTTCGCGCAATGCACCACTGGTGATGGATTTTACAGCTTATGATGGATTTCAGTGCTACAGTATTGTTGATGAGCGCAGTGCTGGATTTTTTGCCTTAGGACTTGCGCAACAATCCCGTCGACCGGTAGCCTTGGTTTGTACCTCTGGAAGTGCCGTGGTCAATTACTTTCCTGCCATAACCGAGGCATATTACAGTCAGTTGCCTTTGGTCGTCATTTCTGCAGACCGCCCGGAGGCATTAATCGACAGAGGTGAGGGACAGACCATCAATCAAAGAAATGTTTTTGGGACGCACGTATTGGATTCAATTCATTTATCGGATAATGAGCCCGACATAAATATTGCTTCGCGTGCCTTGGAAAAACTGCTCGGACTGGCTTTGACTTTATCGGGGCCTGTACACATGAATATACCTATGGACGAACCGCTTTACGGCGTAAAGCAAAATCCTATGAATTTTGATTTCGATATTGGGTCATATTATAAGGGCTTAAAACCCCTGCACTCAGATGAAATTCAACTTCACGACAGGATTACAGAGTATCGTAGGATTCCAAGAAAAATGATCCTTATCGGGGCGCTACCACCAAATACTCTGGATCAGTCCACCTTAGACCACTGGCAAAATGACCCTAGTGTGGTTGTTTTAACTGAAACCTTAGCCAATGTGCCTCAAACTGATTTTATATCGGGAATTGATCAGGTAATTACCGATTTTCCCGATCATCTAATGGCAGATTTCAAGCCTGATTTACTCATTAGTTTGGGGGGCATGATTGTTTCTAAACGGATCAAAAAGTTGCTGCGTGCCATGGAAATTGATTGCCATTGGCACTTAGGGCATGAACGTCCAAACGACACTTTTTTTGCCCTGAAGCATCATTTAAGGGTAGATGTGGATGCGTTTTTTAATCAGGTGCAACAGCAGGGGCCACAAGAGGGCGCTAAAGCCTCTTCATTCAAAAGTAAATGGCTGGATTTAAAAACAGCCCGACTGCGCGGTCATGAATCTTTTTTAACCACAGCCCCATTTTCTGATTTTACAGTTCATCAAGGCATTTTATCTCATTTGCCAGAGCACATCAATTTGCAAGTAGCCAATAGCGCGAGTATTCGTTATGCCCAATTGTTTCCGGCTAACGCCACTCATCAAGTTTACTGCAACCGGGGGACCAGCGGCATTGAAGGGAGTATGAGTACCGCCATAGGCGCTGCTGCTTGCACCGAAAGACAAACTGTCTTTGTCACCGGAGATCTGAGTTTTTTCTATGACATCAATGCCCTTTGGCAAAATTACACACCCAAATCCTTTAGAGTGATCATCATCAATAACCAAGGTGGTGGAATATTTCGAATTTTACCGGGTGCAAAGCAAGTAGCTCC
>OMJU01000087.1 GCA_900299425.1 Candidatus Rokuibacteriota bacterium | reverse complement strand
TTTCGTTTTTAATTTTGTTGAAATAACTTGCAGCGATTGTCGGGAAAATTATATTTTTCACTCAGCACACAAGAAATGAAAGAGGTTACCTTAAAACAAATTGCAGAAAACCTTGGTATATCCGTAACTACGGTATCCAAGGCTTTGAAGGATTACAAAGATGTAAGTAAAGAGACCAAGGCCTTAGTTCGCGCTGAAGCCAAAGCGCTCAATTACAAACCAAATGTTTTTGCCGTAAATCTGCGCACCAAGGAGTCAAAAACAGTTGGATTGATCATCCCAGAAGTGGTACATCATTTTTTTTCAAGTGTGATCAATGGCATCATCAACGAGGCTGAGAAGCACGGTTATTTGGTCATTATTCTACAGTCTAACGAATCTGAAGAGCTCGAGCGTAAACAAGTAGATTTATTACTGAGCAAACGTGTGGACGGCATAATGATGTCCATGGCCAATACTACCGTTGCTGTGGATCATATATCTGGAATTAAACAAGCCAACACGCCATTGGTTATGTTTGATAAAATTTCAAAATTGATTGCCTGCTCAAAGGTGGTAATTAATGACCGACAGGCTGCCTATGAAGCGACTAAATTTTTAATTGATAAAGGGTGCAAGCGGATAGCGCATTTTCGTGGAGCGCTATTGCCGCAGAACAGCATTGATCGCTTTTTAGGTTATAAAAAGGCCCTTGAGGACCACGGTTTAGCTTTCGATCCCAAATTAGTGTATATCTGCGAAAAAGTTGATTATGATGATGGAAGAGCGGCAGCAAAAAAACTTTTGGCAGACGGACATAAAATAGATGGATTGTTCGCCATCCCCGATATGGCGGCTACCGGTGCTTTGACGGTCTTCAAGGAAAACGGTATCAGGGTGCCTGAAGATATCGCTATTATGGGCTTCAGCAATTGGTTTCTGTCCCAAGCCATAACACCTGCGCTCAGTACTGTAGATCAACCAGGCTATATTATGGGGCGTAAGACCTTTAAAATTTTGCGAAAAGAGATGAAGGCCAAAAAACAGGGGTTAGCATTTACGCCGATCACTAAAACGCTTGAAACAAAAATAATTGAGCGTGATTCAACGCCAAAATAATACTATATTTAGGCTGACCAATTTTTTTAGCAATTCCTCATGCGTCCATTGCTCGGCCTACTCGCCTTATTATTTGTTGCTCCAATTGCTTGTATTGAGCCTTTAATTAAGGCAGACACGGATTCCTTAAAAACTTATTCGGAGCCCTTCCGGCCCCAATTTCATTTTTCTCCAAAAGCTCATTGGATGAATGATCCAAATGGTTTGGTTTTTCAAGGTGGGCGTTACCACTTATTCTATCAATATTACCCCGACAGCACGGTTTGGGGTCCCATGCACTGGGGCCATGCCACCAGCAAAGATTTGCTCTATTGGACCCATCAACCTATTGCGCTTTATCCGGATTCTTTGGGGTACATTTTTTCTGGGAGTGCGGTAATGGATTACCAAAACACCTCTGGATTTGGTACCGAAGAGCATCCTGCTATGGTCGCGGTGTACACCTATCACAATATGGAAGGCGAACGCTCTGGTCGAAACGATTATCAGACTCAGGGGATTGCATATAGCGTGGATCAAGGGCAAACCTGGGAAAAATACATCGGCAACCCCGTAATTGACAATCCTGGAATTAAGGATTTTCGTGACCCGAAGGTGTTTTGGCACGAGTCTTCTCAAAGTTGGATATTAGTTTTGGTGGCCGGCGATCACGCCCGCTTTTATCGGTCTGATAATTTAATTGACTGGACATTTTTAAGCAGTTTTGGGCAAGATTTTGGGGCGCATGGTGGCGTTTGGGAATGCCCTGACTTATACCCTTTATCTACAGATCAAGGTGAGCAAAAGTGGGTTTTAAGTGTGAGTATCAATCCTGGCGGGCCAAATGGGGGTTCTGCTACCCAATATTTTGTCGGTGATTTTGATGGGACACAGTTTACCTCAGATCAAAAGGACATTAAATGGTTGGATTATGGCCGAGATAATTATGCAGGGGTGACTTATAATGATGCCCCGGATGATCAACGTATTTTACTCGGGTGGATGAGCAATTGGGATTATGCTCAGGTCACTCCCACAATGCCATGGCGCAGCGCGATGACCCTCGCGAAGCGACTTGATATGAAAGTGGAAAATTCAGATTATTATATTGTGCAGCATCCTGTATGGGACAGCACTTTAATTAAGCATTCTTCAACATTGAATATTGCCGAGGTTAACGATGGATTGATTTTGCCCGTGAGCAAGAGTCACATTGAATTTGAGGTCGACCTTGGCGCCAATACTACTTTGGAACTCTTCAATAGTAACGAGCGATTTATTTTTTCTATTGATGCAGACAATGCCCAAATGATCATAGATCGTCGCGGATCTGGAGCTGTGGATTTTTCCGAGCAATTCTCCCCCGGAATTCAGGTAAAAAATTATACCCCAGAGCAACGTATGACCAAAGTAGAAGTTTTTAGCGACGCCTCCTCGATTGAAATATTTGTCGATTCTGGACGCCACGTTTTCACCAACCAAGTTTTTCCAACGCAGCCGTATACGCATTTAAAAATTACCACTGAGGGACTGATCAGCGACAAAATTATTTTTTCAGAACTCAAATCAATTTGGAATGAACAATAGAATTTTAGTTTTTTCAATAACTGTAGCACTTGCAGGCTTTCTTTTTGGTTTTGACACCGTGGTGATCAGCGGAGCAAACAAACCACTGCAGGACTTATGGGGGCTTTCGCCTTTTATGCACGGGACCTTTATCATGAGTATGGCGCTTTGGGGGACCGTCTTGGGATCACTCATGGGCGGTATGCCCACCCAGCAATTAGGCCGTAAAAAAACTTTGTTTTGGATCGGTGTATTGTTCTTTGTGTCTGCTCTGGGCAGTGCCCTGGTGTCGGATCCTTATCTATTTTCATTTTTTCGATTTATTGGGGGCGTCGGCGTAGGAGTTTCCTCGGTAGCTGCTCCAATTTATATTTCTGAAATAACTTCCTCGGACAAAAGAGGTCAGCTGACAGGACTTTATCAATTCTGCTTGGTATTCGGTATTTTGGTGGCCTTTGTCTCAAACTGGGCCTTAAAGGGATTTGACGGAGCTGATGATTGGCGCTGGATGCTTGGCGTGGAGGCAATCCCAGCCTTGGCCTATACCCTTATGGTAATGCGGGTCCCGCACAGTCCTCGATGGTTGGTGCTGCAAAAGGGCGATGATCAAGGCGCCTTGTCTATTTTAACCATTATCTATGAAAACCTAGATAAAGCCAAAAAGCATTTGGCAGAAATAAAATTAGATCGCCAAGAATCCATAGGTCAGGACCGATTATTTCAAAAAAAGTACAAAAGAGTGCTTTATTTAGGATTTCTTATTGCCTTTTTTAATCAGCTCTCTGGAATCAATTTTGTTTTGTATTACGCCCCTCAAATTTTGGAGCAAGCGGGCTTGGGGGGTAGCGATTCTTTGTTTAATTCCATCGCCATCGGTATTGTGAATTTGATTTTTACCCTAATAGGTGTTCGATTAATTGACAGACTCGGTCGTCGTCAACTCATCATCATAGGATCTGTGGGGTACATTTTGAGTCTGATCATGGTTGGTGTTTGTTTTCAGTTTGCGCTGAGCTCTACCTTATTACTGACCTTCATCTGTTTGTTTGTAGCGGCCCATGCCATAGGTCAAGGGGCCGTGATTTGGGTATTTATTTCGGAGATTTTTCCCAATCGCGTGCGCTCTTATGGCCAGAGTTGGGGTACAGGGACCCACTGGGTCTTTGCCGCAATTATTACGATGATTACCCCGTTTTTTATCGATGACAAACAGGGATTATTCCGTGATAATCTCGAGGTTATTTATTACTTCTTTGCCTTTATGATGGTCTTGCAATTACTTTGGGCCCTATTTAAAATGCCTGAGACCAAAGGGATTTCTCTCGAAGACTTAGAAAAAAAGTTAGTCGAGCATGAAGCATGATACCCCCGAGGTTGTTTGCTGGGGAGAAATTCTCTGGGATGTCTTTGAAGATCACTCGGTCATTGGAGGAGCCCCCTTTAATCTAGCTCAAAGACTCCAAAGTTTGGGAACTAAAACCCTAATGATCAGCACTATTGGTCGTGATGAACTAGGGGACGATGTTATCGATTATATGTCCCAGAAAGGTCTTGCTACTCATGGGGTCGGCTTACACGACTCTTTGGCCACAGGAAAGGTTCGTGTAATCCTTGATCAGCTGGGGGTCGCCACTTATACTATTGAAGATCCTGCCGCTTGGGATGAGATTGATCTAAAAATAGAATTTTCCTCGGTCTTAGAAACGGCTCGGGTATTGGTTTTTGGAAGTTTAGCCATGCGTCATGTCCCAAATCAAAAGCGTTTAAAGCCGCTTGCTCAGTCAAAATTATTCAAGGTTTTCGATGTCAATCTCCGTGCTCCACATTTTGATTTGTCCTGGATCAGAAGTATGATGCTACAGGCTGAAATGATCAAAATGAATGAAGAAGAATTAGAAATTTTGTTTGCCCAGACCCTTGATTTTCAGGCAAATGATTCCATTGATCAAAAGTGTCACAAACTCTCTAATCATTATTCGAGTAAAGTTTGGTGTATCACCCTTGGAGGTGAGGGCGCTAGATTATACATTGATGGGACTTGGCATGCGCATTCGGGCTATAAGGTCACAGTTGTCGATACTGTAGGCGCTGGAGATAGTTTTTTGGCGGCATTGATTCACGCATTGATCATTGCTGAGCAACCTGCAGAGCAAGCTTTGAATTTTGCGGTGCAAACCGGGAGTATTGTTGCGGCTAAATCGGGCGCAAATCCGGAAATTAGCGCTTTAGATTACGCTGAATTGAGTTCAAAATAGGTGATTTTGTGTGGTATTCCCAAAGGGTTTAAAAATGAAATTTTTGTTTTGCAGACGTTAAAATAAATTTATATTTGCACCCGCTGCAACGCTTTGACTGACAGCAGGAGGTACCTTAGCTCAGTTGGTAGAGCAACGGACTGAAAATCCGTGTGTCCCTGGTTCGATTCCTGGAGGTACCACATTATAAAAGCGTCAATACAAAAGCTGTATTGGCGCTTTTTTTTTAAATCCTTTGTTAAAATATTTCAGGTTCGTTGCAAAGATGCTTATCTTGAAGTGCCTTTAGTTTTTTAAATTATATTGATGTTCTTCACTTCTCGAAGTTTTACAGATAAAAATTATTCAAACAGAGTGAAATTCAAGGTAGGGTAATGGTTATGGAACCTGTTTTAATGGTATGAAATGCCAATAGGGATAAAGAGATCTTGAGAAATATCAATGCACAAAAAATAATTAACGATGAAACAATCAAGAAGACATTTTTTAACGCAAACTTGCCCCTCGGTAGCCTTCGCTTTTTTTGGCCTTTCTTTTCTCGAGGCCTGCTCGAGTGACTCTGACGGTGCATCTGGACCAACAAATAATGACCAGCCAGGAGGAGATTCTGGTTATGAGATTAGTGGCAATACAGTAACTGTTGATTTAACCAATGCAAACTTTTCAGATATTGCGAATCCAGGAGGATATACGAATATTTTGAATGCCGGAGTTCTGTTGCTGCGCCTTAGCGCTACCGAGATTGCAGCTTATGATAATTGTTGTCCTCATCGCGGCACGAATAATTTGTGGAGTTACACCGCGGGGACTTGGACCTGTGGAAATCACGGCAATAGTTATTCCGATGATGGGAATAATGTTCAATCTTGTAACTCAGGAGCAACCTCAGGAGGATTGAAAACATACACAACTGTGCTCACCAATGATTCTTTAATAATAACTAAATCCTAATATGGTTTTGCGACGATATTATGGTTTTTACTTGATTTTATTACTCGCCTCAACGTTTGTTCAGGCCCAAGAGTTAGAAAATATTTTTGATTCGATCGAACAAGAAGAGGTTGTGCCCTTGTTGCCCGAAAAAATGTTGTTCACTCAGCGATTTTTGTGGGGGGAAAATGGATTGCTTAGGCGGTCTGAAATCGCGCCACTTACACCGTTACAACGGAGCCGAGAAATTGAGTTAAGACGTAAAATGTTAGTAACCCACCAAGTTTTGGGCTATGTTACTTTGGCCTCGATGATTGCCCAAGGTATTATTGGTGGTAAACTATACAACTGCGACAGTTGTAATTCACAAGAATACAACAGAATAAAAAATTTACACGAAACTATGGCTGGAGTGGTGAATGTAAGTTATTTCTCAGGCGCGGCTTTGTCCCTGTTTGCACCCCCACCCTTGATCAATAGGACAAAAAATGGCTTGTCTTCCGCACGGGCACACAAATGGCTGGCAAGCATCCATTTTTCTGCGATGGTTGCGACTAATTTGTTGTCCGATAGCGCAGGCGAAAGTGAGCAGGGGCGTAATTTACACCGCATCGCCGCCTACACGGCCTTTGGAAGTTTTGCAACGGCAACCCTTGTACTCACTTTTTAGTTTTTCATTATGAATTCAATAATTTCCCGATTAATATTTTTGAGCGTAGTGATTTTGAGTTTTGCGCAAACTCAGGTTTTTGCGCAAATCCAGAATGAGTCTCCTCAAACGTGGGTTTTGGACCCTAGCGGCTCGGAAATAAGCTACACAGGAGTTCATCTCTTACATGAATGGACTGGAGTTAATAAAAAGCTCGTAGGGCTGATGAATACAAATCAAGGGCAAATTGACATGATTGCTATATCTGCCAAGGTAGCGGATTTTGATAGTGGTAATGAAAATCGCGATGCGCATGCTTTGGAACTGCTTGATGTTTTTGACTTTCCCAATGTTCGGTTTTTGGCCAAAAAATTTACGCGTAACGGTCAAAAAATAGTGATGGATGGTGTACTGCAATTTCGTGGGGTAATTCGCGATATTTCTGTGGCTATGAATATTGAATCTAAGGCTGAGCAATTTAAAGTATTTGGCAATTTCACTGTGCAACCGACTTTATTTGAGATGCCATTGCCATCATTTATGCTCAAAGACATTGATGACGCCTTGGATATTTCTGTTATGTTGTTGTTTACACCCGATATAAAGTAGTAATCTGAAAGCATCTAATACCGGGTTACTCAAAAAGGAGTTGAGCCGAAAATGCGATCGATATTTTCTTCGAACACAACTAGCCTACTTTATCAAGATTCCGGTTAGCCTGAAAAGGCCTAAAAATAAAAAGGCCAGCACTCGTGCTGGCCTTTT
>OMJU01000086.1 GCA_900299425.1 Candidatus Rokuibacteriota bacterium | reverse complement strand
GTGAAAGATGCCGATGACGCCTTTTTGGCCTATTTGAGTCAAAAAAATATTAAATTAGGAAGTCATATCAATATACTTGACAAGGAGCCATTTGATGAATCCATGACCATTGAGATTGACCATAACACACTTTTTATTTCAAAAATAATTGCAACCAACATTTATGTACAAGCATTTTAAAATAGCGAGCCTCGCGATGCTACTTTTTGGACTAACCAAAGTTGACGCACAAGAATTAACCCCTGCCAATGGCTTAAAAGGCCAGATTAACGATTATCATCTCTATAACAATCAACCAAGCATCATCACAGATCGCCCTGATGCGACGGAGTCTCCCAATACCGTTGAGCCGGGATTTATTCAAATCGAAACCGGGGGTTATTACACGCGATTTGAAGAAAACGAAAGCACTTTTGAGACCCTTGGCTACAACACCACTCTCGCACGCATCGGACTCTTAGAAAATCTCGAATTACGACTGGGGGTAAATTATGAGGATAACCGTATTACCTCTAAAATGGGCACAACAGAGACAACCGCAGATTTTAAGAGCTTCACCCCCCTGCTGGCTGGAATTAAAATAAATCTTTTTGAGGGGCGCTCAGGGACTGACTTTGGTTTTTTAGGTCATATTTATTTACCGTTTACCACGAGTACTCCAGAGGGCGAAACCCCTGAACCAAGCACAACAGGCGCTGACTTCCGTTTTTCTGTAGGACACGAACTCTCAGAGCGATCAGGAATCGCCTATAACTTAGGCGGGCAATGGGCTGGGGACAACACAGGCATGGCCTTTGTCTATACCGTGGCCTATGGCTATGCCCTCAATGATACAATTGGGGCCTATGTCGAACTTTACGGGGATGCTCCTGAACTTTCATCAGCCAATCATTATTGGGATGCAGGCTTTACCTATTTGGCGGGTTGGAATTTACAATACGATGTAACCTTTGGGAGCAGCATTACCAGTGGACAAGACTTACTGCTGAGCGCTGGTCTGAGTTATAAATTTGGCTATTGAGACAGTTAGGGACATATCCAAAGACAGAGTAACCTAAAAAAAGGCATTGAATGCAAAAAGCTGAGTGAAAACGGCCGACTTAAAAATAATCAGAACAAAAAACCTTAATCATTGGAACCTATGGACAATGTTATTGCTTATCTAGAACAGATAGACCCCGTTATGGCGGCCCTGTACGCTGGTTTGTTTACTTGGGGGCTCACCGCATTAGGCGCCTCTTTTGTATTCTTTTTTAAAACTATGAATCGAGCAGTTCTGGACGGCATGCTCGGGTTTACTGGGGGCGTTATGGTTGCTGCGAGCTTTTGGAGTCTGCTGGCACCGGGGATCGAAATGAGCCCTGGAGAAGGATTCATCAAAGTCGTCCCGGCAGCTATAGGGTTCTTTTTGGGGGCGCTCTTTATTTTCGGCTTGGACAAAGTACTCCCCCACGTTCATATCAACTTCAAAGACAGTCAAAGCGAAGGTCTTAAAACTCCGTGGCATAGAACTACCCTCTTAACCCTTGCAATCACACTCCACAATATTCCAGAGGGACTTGCTGTAGGGGTATTATTTGGTGGGGTTGCCGCAGGATTTGACGGGGCCTCAATAAGCGCCGCTGTGGCTTTAGCCCTAGGCATTGGCCTGCAAAATTTCCCCGAGGGTATAGCAGTCGCCATGCCCCTGAGAAGAACAGGAGTAAGCCGCGCCAAGAGCTTTATGTTTGGTCAGGCCTCTGCCCTTGTTGAACCCATTTTTGCTGTGCTCGGGGCTTGGGCCGTACTCACTTTTCAACCCATACTCCCCTATGCTTTGGCCTTTGCTGCAGGAGCGATGATCTTTGTGGTCATTGAAGAAGTTATTCCAGAGACGCAAATGGACAAACACACTGATATTGCCACCATGGGTTTTGTCGGAGGATTTATCGTAATGATGACCTTAGATGTAGGTCTAGGTTAATGACATTGACAGTCCTTTGACCCACATTTGGTTTTACCTCCATCGAGCGTGCCAGATGTTTTTTTACGCGATTCAGTCAAGGGAATCCAAATAAATTTACGCAATAAAAAGCCCAATGCAGCGAGAAAAGTTAGTCCTACTAGTATTTGTTGTAGATCCATTATTGAAGTAATTGAAAAGCGATTAGTGCCACAAGATAAGCCAAAGCGGACATAACGAACAACTGTCCCATGGGCCAAACCCAACTGTTAGTTTCTTTACGCACCACCGCCAGGGTACTCATGCATTGCATGGCAAATGCATAAAAAAGCAAGAGCGAGACCCCACTGGCAAAATTAAAACGCGGCGTTCCGAGCATGGGGTGCACCTCAGCGGCCAATCGACTGCGAATGGTTTGCTCATCATCATTACCGACACTATAAATGGTAGCCAATGTCCCCACAAACACTTCACGTGCAGCAAACGAGCTTACTATGGCAATACCTATTTTCCAGTCATACCCTAAAGGACTGACCAGTGGCTCAATAGTCTTTCCGAGCATCCCGATATAAGAATGCTCAAGTTGATAGGCTTCTATGGCGGTCTCCCGCTGAACTTCACTGATATCTTGACCTGAATATTGCTCATCGATCACCTGTGCGGCCCGATTAAAGTCACTAGGACCATAAGAGGCAAGGACCCATAAGACTATAGAAATCGCAAAAATGATCCGACCGGCTTCGAAGACAAAAGACTTGGTTTTTTCGATCATGGTGATCATCACATTTTTGAGCATAGGCAATTTATAATTCGGCATTTCTACCACGAAAAACGACCGAGAGGGCACCTTGAGAAATCGGTCTAGTAAAAAAGCAGATAAAATCGCTGAAGCAAAACCCAGAAAGTATAAAAAGGTCAAAGTAAGCCCTTGGAGCGAGAACACACCGAGGACCCGCTGTTGAGGGATGATCAGTGAAATAATAATGAGGTAAACAGGCAATCGCGCTGAGCAAGTTGTAAACGGAGTCACCAAAATCGTAATCAATCGCTCTTTCCAATTTTCGATATTGCGCGTGGCCATTATGGCTGGAATAGCGCATGCCGTCCCCGAAATAAGTGGCACCACGCTTTTACCACTGAGTCCAAATCGACGCATCACCCGGTCCATCAAAAATACCACGCGACTCATGTATCCTGTTTCTTCTAAAATTGCGATAAACAAAAAGAGAATAGCAATCTGAGGAATAAAAATGACTATTCCCCCTAAACCGGGCAGCACCCCTTCAGCCAATAGGCTGGTAAAATCTCCTGCTGGCAAATTGAGCTTAATCCACTCCCCCATTTGAGCGAAACTTTGATCAATAAAATCCATAGGATAACTGCTCCAATCGAAGATTGCCTGAAAGATCATGGCCAGTATGGCAAAAAATATCACATAGCCCCAGATATGATGGGTCAAAACACGATCTAATCGACTCCTGAAATCC
>OMJU01000085.1 GCA_900299425.1 Candidatus Rokuibacteriota bacterium | reverse complement strand
TGCGGGTCATTATGGTGGGCTTGCGCAACAAAAACAACACTAACGTGTGTGGTGAAGTTTGGTTCAACGAATTGCGCATGAGTGAATTGGAAAATAAAGGAGGCTGGGCCGCAGTAGCCAATATGGATGCCAATATTGCTGATTTTGCAGACGTCAGCGCTACAGGACGCACCAGCACCATTGGATTTGGTTCTATCGAGCAAGGGCCCAATCAGCGCAGTTTAGAAGATCACCAGCAGTATGACATTGTCACAAACATTAACCTGGGACAATTATTGCCAAAGAAATGGGGCATACAATTACCGTTTAATTACGGGATTCAGGAAGAATTGATCACTCCAAAGTACGACCCGGAATTTGACGATATAGTCTTACAGGAACGACTTGATAGTGCACCTGATGACGCAACACGTGCTGCCATAGAAGAACAATCTATCAATTACACCAAGCGTCAAAGCATTAATTTTATTGGGGTGCGCAAGAATCGTTCACAGGAAAATGAATCGACCCCAATGCCCTATGATGTAGAGAATTTTACCTTTTCTTATTCTTATAATGAAGAAGAGCATCATGATTTTGAAGTCGAATCTGCTATGGATCAGAGCGTTCGATTAGGAGGGACCTACGACTACAGTTTCAACAATAAACCCATTGAGCCATTTAAGAAAAACGACAGCTTGTTTATGGGGCGCTATTGGCAGTGGCTCAAAGACTTCAATTTTAATCCATTGCCGAGTAATGTGTCGGTAAGTAGCAATATCATAAGGAATTTTAATCAGCAAAAATTCAGAGAGCTCAATTTATTGCCTGATCAAATAGGCCTCCCTACGCTCTATCAGCGCAACTTCATGTTTGATTGGCAGTACACGGTAAATTACAATTTGACCAGTTCTCTGCGCTTTAACTTTAATGCGGCCAATAATCGAATTGTCAATAATTACATCGATGGCGGATTGGTGGACAATACCATAGGCATTTGGGATGGTTTCTTTGAAATTGGCGATCCAAATCAGCACGTCCAATCCCTTCAGCTAAATTATGATTTGCCTACCTCTAAATTTCCATTTTTAAAGTGGATTCGAGCCACCTATTCTTATCAAGGAGATTATCAGTGGCAAGACGGTAGTGATTTATTCAGTAATGTGGAAATCCCCTCTGAGGACGGAGGTCCTTCCGTTTTTTACGACCTAGGAAATTCTGTGCAGAATGCCAGTACCCATCGCATTAACTCAAATCTAGATTTAACAGGATTGTATCGCTATATCGGACTTAAAAAGTTGACCGGATCCGAGAGTGAAGGTGATCAAGGTGATGAGGGCGGCAAATCCTTGTTAGGAGGTTCTGGGGGTAAAGGTGGTGAAGGTGAAAACCTTAACAAGCGAGAACAAATTATGGCCATGCGCAATGGAGTAGGTCGTCCATCGGCGCCAGCACGCAAACTTTCTCCGGGTCAGAAAGTGATCAACTCTTTAATTGGTTTAGCCACTTCCGTGAAAAAAGCCCAAGTTAATTACCTTGAGAACAATGGTATTTTCTTGCCAGGTTATCTGCCTTCTGTTGGTTTTGGCGGATCGTTGCGGCCTACAGCAGGATTTGTTTTTGGGTCTCAGGCTGAGGTTCGAGAGCTTGCTGCGCGCAATGGCTGGCTTACAATTTTCCCAGAGTTTAACCAGCAATATACCGAAGTGGAAAGCCGTCAACTGGACATGCAAGTCAATACAGAAGTGTTTGATGATTTGAAAATAGACTTTAACGCCTCACGCCTCTATTCAGAGAATTTTGCGGAAAATTACATAGTGGAAGATGGACTTTATCGCTCCTTGACTCCAAATACTTTCGGTAATTTCAATATCTCTACGGTATTGATCGGTACAGCTTTTAGCCCGAGTGATGAATTTGGCTCAGAGGCATTTGAGGCTTTTAAAACCAATCGTTTGACCATCGCTCAGCGACTTGCGGAGCGATTCTACGGCACTACCGCTTATCCATTAGATGAAGAGGGTTACCCTGAAGGTTTTGGTAAAAACAGTCAGCAAGTACTCTTACCAGCGTTTGTCGCGGCCTATCGCGGTAGTGATGCTGCTAAAGAACGCTCGGGGATTTTCAGAGACATTCCTTTGCCTAATTGGGATCTCAAGTATACGGGTTTCATGAAAATGGATTGGTTTAAAAAACGATTCAAACGATTCTCGGTGCAGCATGGATATCGTGCCGCATACACCTTGAACCAATTTCAGACAAATTTAGATTACAATCGATTGGATCCTACGGAAAAGGATCAGTCCGGTAATTTCAAGCCCGAAATTATATTGAATAATGTGAATTTGACGGAGCAATTTTCACCGCTGATCAAGATCGACTTTGAGATGATGAATTCGATTAAGATTTTGGCTGAGATTAGAAAGGACCGAGCTCTGTCTTTGAGCTTCGCCAATAATTTAATGACTGAAATTCAGGGAGAGGAATTAATATTGGGTCTTGGATATCGAATCAAGGATTTACGCATCGGCACAAATTTCGGTGGTAAAAGATCGGTCATGCAAAGTGACTTAAATTTTAAGTTAGACTTCTCGGTGCGCGATAACAAAACGATTATTCGTTATTTAGATGTTGACAACAACCAGACCACTGCGGGGCAAACCATTTATGGATTGCAGTTCTCAAGTGATTATGCTTTGACCAAGAATTTGACGGCCTTATTTTTCTACGATCATACCTTTTCAGAATACGCCATCAGTACAGCCTTTCCACAAACAACTATTCGTAGTGGATTTACCCTGCGTTATAATTTTGGTAACTAACAAAAAATCAACTAACACATTAATCATTAAAATTATGAATATACCGGCCGAATTAAAATACACCAAGGACCACGAATGGGTCTCTGTGGATGGTGATGTCGCTACAGTAGGTATTACCGATTTCGCACAAGGTGAACTTGGGGATATCGTTTATGTTGAAGTAGAAACTCTAGACGAGACTCTAGAAATGGAAGCGGTTTTTGGAACCGTTGAGGCTGTGAAAACAGTTTCAGATTTATTCTTGCCAGTTTCAGGGGAAATAGTTGAGTTTAACGATTCCTTGGAGACAGAACCAGAGCTCGTTAATTCAGACCCTTATGGACAAGGCTGGATGATCAAGGTAAAAATGAGCGATCCCTCAGAGGCAGAAGGCTTATTGTCCGCAGAAGATTATGCTGCACTTATTGGGGGATAAATCACGGATTTGGCTGGCTATAGTCGCACATATTTCGGCCACAGTAGCCATGTTATGGCCTTCGCCAGACTTGCCTGATATTGATGTGCCCATGGCAGATAAATGGGCACATTTTCTTGTTTTTGGGGTCCTTTATTATTTATGGGCTTCAGCATTGCAGAACCGAGGGCACATTTTGGGGTTGACTTTGAAGCTTGTGTTCGCGCTCTTTTTTTATGGCATTATTGTTGAGGTTATTCAGGAGTATTGGTATGTCTCGCGGACAGGTGATTTGATGGATGTTCTGGCCAATACTATCGGGATTTTACTGGGATTAACCGCAATAAATGTTAAGGAAAAATTATACCGATAAAAAGCGCAAATAAGGTTTTTTAAACCCCATTTTTTTTATCTATTTTAGCAACGCTATAAACTATTCAGTATGGAACCGAAAAAAATCCAAAAGCAGATTTAAACCAATGGAGCACAATCTATTTGCTCTCAGGCTTGGTTTTTATGCTCTTTGTGGCATGGCAAGCTGTGGAATGGAAGACTTATGATCGCGATAACATGGGCAGAGATATGCTCGATGTGGGGGATGATCTTCTAGAAGATGTGCCTGTAACGCAGATTTTAACCCCGCCACCACCACCGCCACCACCACCACCGGCTCCTGAAGTAATCGAGGTCGTTGAAGATGACGAAGAGGTTGAAGAAACGATTATCGAGTCCACAGAAACTGACGCTGAAGAGGTTATAGAGATAGAAGAAATCGAAGAGGTAGAAGAAGAAATCGATGACGTTCCTTTTGCCGTTATTGAGAATGTTCCTGTATTCCCTGGTTGTGAAAGTGCGGGTAATAACGATGCCAAGAAGGCTTGTATGTCAGAAAAGGTGCAAAAATTCGTTCAACGTAAGTTCGATACAGATCTAGCCAATGATCTTGGTCTTGAGGGGCGTCAAAGAATTTCGGTTCAGTTTAAAATTGATAAAAACGGAAATGTAGTGGATGTGCGTGCGCGTGCTCCACACCCACGATTAGAGCAAGAAGCCATTGATGTGGTAAAAGCACTCCCTAAAATGACTCCTGGGAAGCAGCGTGGTCAGCCTGTAGGGGTATTGTATGCCTTACCTATATTGTTCCAAGTAGAAAATTAAAGGTTTTATAGTTACACAAATAATCGCCTCCATATTGCCCATGGGGGCGTTTGTGTTTAATTACTGGATGAAAAATTAGTTAAGATGAGGTCCCATATTTCTATGACAAAGCGATTGAGTTTGGTGCTGGTTCTTTTGATGTTCTCTTCTGCTCATCTTAGAGGTCAGCAGTGGACGGATCCCCTGCTGTATTATCCGCGATTTGAAGATTGCAGCTCAGAAAGTAGGGAAGCCTTACCTAATTGTTTTACCCAGCACATTAATTTACTGATGCAAGAGGCCTCAAAAAGTTGGGGTATCGCAAATTCCTCAAAGGGTCAAGTTTCCGTTCTTTTTGAAGTCGATAAATCGGGTGAATTTGTTTTGCGGTATATCGATAGCCCTTCCGAACCAATTCGCGCTCAGGTACGCGAGTTTTTTACCGCTTTGCCAGTTATTGAGCCAGCAAACTATAATGGTAGAACCATTTATATGCAGTTCAAGTTGCATTTTTCTCTCAGTGATTTAAGTAATCTTGACTTGACGACTCAGATCGAGCAAATTGCACAGACTGACCTGGAAACAATACAGCTTAATGCAAACCGCTCACAAGGACAAGGCACAGAAATAAAAAGTTTTGCGCGTCCCAAAGCCAATGAATACGGCGCGGTGGTACAAGATAAATATCAAGGTCAGGGGTATCAAAGCGATGTTTTAATTCCTCTATCTCATCGTCGTTATGATGAATTTGAGGCCGCAATGAATCAGATAGGGTCTAATAATCATACGGCCCAAAAGCCTTATCGTTTCTCTGAGGTTCAGGCCTATTGCGATATAAAAGCGGCCGATAGCAGTTTAAAAAAGACCACGAAGAACCTGGTTTGGACGTAAATGGTGGAATGAGCATATGGTTGCCTTTGCTGCTCAGGACTACTGGTTTACACTGGATCCTGGATTAGATATCGAGACTGGCCGCGATGGCAACCTCGAGACCTATAACAATACGCGATTGGTGCACCTACAGGGCGGGCTTGGAGACAAGATATATATTAGCGCTGTGGTTTACGAAAGTCAAGGTAGATTTGCCCAGTACTTTAATGACTATGCCGAATCGATAAAACCAGATGGAGGGAATCCCGCCATCATCCCTGGATTTGGTATTGCCAAGGAATTCAAGACGGATAGTTACGACTATCCCATCGCTACAGGTTACGTTTCATATACCCCAAATAAATTTTTTAATCTTCAATTTGGCCACGGCAAACAGTTTATTGGCGATGGTTACCGTTCGCTGCTGCTGAGTGATAACGCCAGTCCTTATCCTTACTTGCAGCTCAACACTACCGTATGGAAATTAAAATACACCAATACTTGGATGTCGCTCAGAGATGTGCGCCCAGAGGTCACGGCCGATGGATCATTTCGCACAAAATACATGGCCAATCATTATCTCAGCTATAATGTCAGTAAGCGCTTAAATTTAGGATTTTTTGAAACTGTAGTTTGGGAAAATGACAATGATCGCGGCTTTGATCTGAACTATTTGAACCCAATTGTCTTTTATCGCGCCATTGAATTTTCGACAGGATCTCGAGGAGGCAATGCGCTTTTGGGACTGACCTATAAATACAAGTGGAGTGATCGATTTAACACTTACGGTCAGCTGCTTGTCGATGAATTTTCCTCTTCGGATGTTTTCGCCAAAAATGGCAGCTATAAAAATAAAACAGCCTATCAGCTTGGGGCAAAATACTATTCGGCATTTGGCCTACCAAACTTGAACCTACAACTAGAATATAATCGGGTCCGACCATTTACATACTCTCACAATACTGTTGTTCTCAATTATGGGCATAACAATCAATCTATGGCCCATACATTAGGGACTAATTTTTCCGAACTTTTAGCCATTCTCCGATACCGTTATCAGAGACTTTACGCCAGCGCAAAGTATATTCAGGCTACGCGTGGATTAGAATTTATCGACCCTGATTCTGATGTATTTTACGGAGGATCGATTTATGGAAGCGAGGATTTTCGTGAGGGTGATCTCAACCACGAGTTAGGGCAAGGGAATACAGTCGATTTTAAACACCTTGAACTCGATGGTGGTTATATCATTAATCCCGCATCACAACTCAAAATATTCGCAAGAGTCATATTTCGCTCCTTTGACCCAGAGGTTTCACAAGTTCCGAATCAAAAATTGGAAACGACCTGGTGGAGCATAGGTTTGCGCACGGACTTGTTTAATTGGTATCGCGATTTCTAATCTAAGGAATCAGATGAGGTTGATGCTCGAGCATGCCTTATGAACCAAGTCTATTAAATGACGTCCGGTAAAGGAAAAATTATTTTCTTCTTGGGTAACGTTTTTCCGCTGCACGATATAACATACGTACATATTCAGAGGTTTTTACGTAGCCATTACCATAACCTTGGGCATCAAAATTCGCCGTAATGGACTTGTTGGCAAGGACTTCCTCTAGGCTTTTTCCAAGCAGATAGTCCATCTGAACGCCCTTTTGGGTGTATTCAAGCATGCGTTTATAACTTTCTAGGTCACTTTTTGAAGCAAGAGGCCCATGGCCTGGAACGATGACCGTGTCGTTATTACACAATGCGATGAGTTGGTTTAACGCTTTTAAATAGCCCTCTATACTGCCTTTAAAATCCTCGTCAATAAATGGATACTTACCATTAAAAAATAGATCACCCGTGGCTAAAACATTGTTATTTTGAAAATAAGCATAGACGTCTAAACTTGTATGTGCTCCAGTAGCATTTTTGAAATCGATAGTTTCATTAACAAGGTTCATGCTAAAATTATCGAAAAATGTCATGGCTGAATAGGACAAGGCTCTATCAATATTTTGCTCGCTTAGTGTGTTATATTTTGTAGCAAGTTCTTTACCCTTTTCGCTTTTTCCTGCCGATTTCATGGCATTGGAAAGCTCTGCACGTTGTGATTTTAAATCCTGTAATTCACTTGCATTTACATCCGCCCAAATGTTGTTGTACACCTGTTGATTACAAAGCACTGTTACTCCAGATTGACTGTAAAAGCCATTGCCTCCTGTATGATCCTTGTGATGATGAGTATTGATTAAAAATCGCACCGGATTCAAGGAAAGTCTGCCGGCAGTTGTTAGGGCCTTTGGCGCGGCTTTGGCGTCGAAGCCATCGATTAATATAGTGTAATCTCTTCCCAAAAAGGCTACAGCGTTAGTATTTTTATAGGTCAAGTAATAAAGACTGTCTTTTATTTTTTTGGCTGAAACGAAGACCCCTTCATTTTGACTCTGTGAATCACTAGACTCTTGGGTTGTTTCTTGGGCTGCCAAAAATGCGGTGCAAATAAATGCGAGGAAAACAGTGTATAATAAGCGACGATTCATGATAATTTTGTTTGAGAATTCGAAGGTAAGAAAAGTATGTTTACCGCCCCAACTTAATGATTTATAAGTTGTGAAAAAAGGCGGGAGTCATGTATATTTGCCACGAGTTTAAACAGCACTATTGTCTCAATCAGCTATCATATCTGAGCACCCGACTTCTTGGCTTCTTTTTAAAGAAATCACCAAGTTCAGACTGTCGATCAGTGTGTTATTTTCCTCTATTGCCGGATACTTTTTAGGGGCGGATCAAATTAGTTTTGAAATTCTTACACTGTTGGTCATTGGTGGTTATTGTATGGTCGGGGCTTCCAATGTATTCAATCAAATTATGGAACGGGATTTAGACGCCTTAATGGAACGCACTAAATCAAGGCCTTTGCCAGCAGGTCATATGAGCGTGAACAGCGCCATGACTCTAGGACTTATTTTAACCGCGGTAGGATTGATTTCCCTGTATTTGATCAATCCAAAGACGGCGATGTTTGGAGCAATCTCGATATTTTTATACGTCAGTGTTTATACCCCGCTAAAAACTAAAACACCACTTTCGGTTTTTGTAGGCGCCTTTCCAGGAGCCATACCCTTTATGTTAGGATGGGTGGCTGCCACAGGATCTTTTGGGATTGAACCCGGCACCTTATTTATGATTCAATTCTTCTGGCAATTCCCTCATTTTTGGGCCATAGGTTGGTTTTTAGATGAAGATTATAAAAAGGCAGGATTCAAAATGTTGCCTACAGGTAAACGGGACAAAGGCACAGCACTGCAAATTGTATTATACAGCATATGGACGGCACTTACGGCCTTAATCCCCGTAGCGCAAAAGACAGGGGCGCTTCAGATCAGCATTTATTCTGGTTTTGTTGTTGGCCTGTTGGGTTTATGGCTGATATGGGCAGCATTGCGCTTGTATCGCCAAGGCAGTGTGGCAGCCGCGAAAAAATTAATGTTAGTGAGCGTGTCTTATTTGACTTTATTACAAATCATTTTTATCATCGATAAATACCTTATACAATGAGCTTAAATGAACAGACAGAATTAGCGCAGAGGAAAAAAGCCAAAAAGATGCTGCTTTGGTTTTCTATGATTTCATTGGCCATGAGCTTTGCGGGACTAACCAGTGCTTATGTGGTGAGTAAAGAGCGTGCAGATTGGTTAGAAAATCTTGTGTTGCCTTCCGCATTTGGTTGGAGCTTGATTGCTATTTTATTGAGCAGCCTAACTTTTGAATGGGCAAAACGAGTCTTGAGCAAGGAGCAACAAAGTCAGGCAACTGTTTTGCTCTGGGCGACCTGGATTTTGGGTATTGGTTTTATAACGCTCCAATATTCAGGATTTAGTGAAATTTATAACGATTTTGGCTATGCCTTTACCGGGCCGACCAGCAGCATTGCTTACACCTTTATTTTTTTAATAGTGGTATTGCATGTATTTCATGTACTGGCAGCCTTAATTGCCTTGAGCGTGGTAATTTATAATCATTATAAACAGCGTTATATTTTAGGGAAAACCTTGGGGGTAGAACTGGCCGCGCTTTTTTGGCACTTTGTGGACGGGCTGTGGCTTTACCTCTTTTTGTTTTTCTATTTCGTCAGATAAAAATAATGCCTATTTTTGCACTCTAAATACACCAATAATTTATGGAAGCTACCGTAGCCAAAACAGGTACCGAAGGACAGTCATGGGGTGGAGGAACTCAGCCATATAGCGTGAGTTATGGAAAGATGATGATGTGGTTTTTCATCCTCTCTGATGCCTTGACATTCTCTGGATTTATTGCCTCTTATGGATTCTCTAGATTTAAATTTATTGATGCTTGGCCGATTGCCGATGAGGTTTTTACCCACGTGCCATTTTTACATGGCGTGCCTGCGCCTATGTATTACGTGGCATTCATGACCTTGGTGCTGATATTTTCATCAGTGACCATGGTATTGGCGGTTGATGCAGGGCATAAGATGCAGCAGACTAAAGTGGCTTGGTACATGTTTTTCACCATTATTGGTGGGGGAATTTTCGTCGGTTCTCAGGCTTGGGAATGGGCCACCTTTATCAAAGGGGATTATGGCGCTGTTGAAACCAACGGCGGACGGATTTTACAATTTTTAGACACCAACGGAGATCGCGTTGCCATTGCAGATTTTGCTGAGTCTATTCCTACCCAGCGCGTCACTCATGAGCGTAAAAACGGTATTTGGCATTACGGAGAGCCGACCACAAGAACGACCTATGACCTAGCAGAGGTACAAAAAGGCTTTATGGCGAATGAAAATCTGCTGATTCGTACTCAATATCTCAACGAGGATGGGCACCCTATAGTTTTGTCTCGAGAGGCTTCTATCGATAAATTGATGAAGGACGGAAAAATGGTGGTAGAAGGCGCTAATTTGCAACACAATGAGTACGGGCATCCACTTTTTGCTGATTTCTTTTTCTTCATTACTGGATTTCATGGATTCCACGTTTTTTCAGGGGTAGTGATCAATATCATTATTTTCTTTAACGTAATTATCGGGACGTACGAGCGCCGAAAAAGCTATGAAATGGTTGAGAAGGTCGGGCTTTACTGGCACTTTGTAGATTTAGTATGGGTATTCGTATTCACTTTCTTTTATTTGGTTTAATTCTTTAGCATATACCATGGGACACGATCATAAATTAGAAATTTTTAGAGGATTAGTTAAGTTTAATTCTAACATTCAAAAGATTTGGGGTGTTTTTGTTTTCCTATGTGTCGTCACCGCAGTTGAGGTTGTGCTGGGAATCGTTAAGCCAGAATTTCTGGTTCATGGTCGTTTCTTGACCATGAAATACTTGAATTGGATTTTCATTATCCTTACCCTTGTAAAAGCCTATTATATTACTTGGGACTTCATGCACATGCGTGATGAGAAAACTGGCCTGCGACGTGCAGTTATTTGGACAGGAGTTTTTCTTATTTGCTACTTGATTGCCATCTTACTGGTCGAGGCAGATTATATTTTTGACATATATAAAAACAACTTCATCAAATTTAATTTTTAGGCTATCGTGGCTGATTGTTAAGTTATTGGAATAATTTATTAGGCCCCCGTGTGGGGCCTTTTTTATTGAATATATTTCTGCATATGCCCTTGGCGTCGTATTTTTGCTCAAAACTTGCATTATGGGCTGGAAAAAGTATTTGGTTCTAGGGATTTTATTCGTTTTGCCCATTACGGTATATTTATTTTTTGCCAGCGGAGTCAATCAATTTGCAAAATTGCCTCAGTTAAATCAGCAAGTAGTGTTGTTGGACGGTTTTGTTGACCAAAGCGGAGATGCCGTAAGCGCCATTGGCAAGATCAGTATTCTTGGATTTTTAGGTCAAGATGCCCTGAGCCACAAAGCGGAAGTTTTTAATCTTGCCCACAAAATTTACAAAAAGAACTATCAATTCGAAGATTTTCAAATGCTGTTCTTGACCACAAAAGATCAGGATTCAGCAGTTAAGGCTTTGCAAAATGAGTTCAGCCAAATCGCAGATCCAATAAATTTTAAAGTAGGCTTTGCTGATGTGGATGCTTTGAACCAGGTGCATCAACAACTAGAGAGCCCATTTCCCTTAGACCAGCTAGGCGGCTCCTCTTACGTATATATACTTGACAAAGATGCCCACCTCAGAGGAAGAACCGACAGCGAGTATCAAGAATTTGGTATCGGTTATAACGCGGCTAATTATGCCATCATCAACAATGAGATGAATGACGACATTAAGATTATACTGGCTGAATATCGGCTTGCCCTAAAGAAGTACAAATCCTCTCGTAAAAAGTAGTTATGAAAAAGCAAAATTACTCTTACATCGGTATCACCTTTGTGCTGCTTGTATTTGGGATCATTTTTATTCCAAAAATAATTTCGCGCATTCAAGGCGATCAAATCGTTGATATGGATCGTCATAATCTTGAGCATGCGGCCCAGAAGGATTTGGACTTGGCTACAATCGGCCCTGCTCCGGAATTTCAACTTACGAATCAACGCGGCGAATTATTGTCTAGTGCATCCTTAAATGGTCAAATTTATGTTGTAGAGTTTTTTTTCACCACCTGCCCTTCGGTTTGCCCAATAATGACTCAAAACTTGCTTAAGGTACAGTCTGCTTTTGCTGATGAGCCCGGGCTGAGTTTAATTTCCATTACCATTAATCCGACCTTCGATACTCCTGAGGTTTTGAGCGATTACGCACAAAAATATGGAATAACCCATCCAAATTGGCATTTACTTACCGGGGAACAGGATAAGATCTACGCAATTGCAAACAAAGGGTTCAATCTTTATGTCGGTCCTGGTGCAGCAATCGATGGTGGTTTTGAGCACTCTGGATTTTTTGCTTTAGTCGATGACCAAGGCATGATAAGATCGCGCTATGATCAATATGGAAACCCGATTATCTATTACGATGGTTTAGAAGCTCACCAAGTTTCAAAATTAATTAACGATATTAGCGTGCTATTAAAAGAAAAATCATGAAAACCTATTTACAGTCCCGTTATAAATTTTTTATTTGGTCGCTATCGGTACTCATTCCAGTAGTTGTGGCCATTTTATTTAATGTGCGTATTCCAGATGTAGCGCCACTGATGTTTTTACCACCGATTTATGCCGGGATTAACGCTTTAACTGCTGTCCTTTTGGTCGCTGCAGTGCTTCAGATCAAAAAAGGAAATCGAGCCAAACATGAGCGACTTATGTCTATTGCGATACTCTGCTCCATCGCCTTTCTAGTGATGTATGTGGCTTATCACATGACTTCTGATCCGACGCCGTTTGGGGGTGAGGGTTGGATCAATGGCCTCTATTATTTTATCTTAGTGAGCCATATCATCTTATCGATTACCGTAATTCCGCTGGTGCTATTTACCTATTATTATGCCAGTATGGAACAGTTTGTTCAGCACAAAAAAATTGCCAAAATTACTTTCCCAATTTGGTTATATGTAGCGGTAACCGGAGTAATCGTTTATTTGATGATTTCGCCTTACTATGCCTAAGGTAAATGCGAAATTCTTACTGATGATTTTTGCCTTGCTGCTGGCATCGGCGCAAATAGCTCCTTTATCTGCTCAATGTGCCATGTGTCGTGCGGTACTCGAGAGTGATGCTTCTGGCCAGGCCGCCAAGGGCATCAATAATGGCATTGTTTACCTAATGGTCTTCCCTTATCTTTTAGTTGGCGCCGTGGGCTATGCGGTTTATAAAATAAGGCGTTCAAAGTCTTAACAAAGATTTCACACTATTATCGCTTGGAGGG
>OMJU01000084.1 GCA_900299425.1 Candidatus Rokuibacteriota bacterium | reverse complement strand
GTGACCTCGGCAGGATTCAAACCTGCAACCTTCTGAGCCGTAATCAGATGCGCTATTCAGTTGCGCCACGAGGCCTTATTGGGTGGCAAATATAAAAAAATCACCAGTAACCGCAACCAAAAATTTTAATTAATCTCAGCGCTCAATCCTGCATCTAAAAGGGCACTACACTGAGGCAACAAATCATCGTAAGATCCGGATTTAACCGAGTACTTTCCTTTAAAATGAACCAGTAAAGCACATTGTTCTGCTTGAAGTGGATCATGGTCACAAACCTTTACTAAAGTATTGATGACATGATCAAAGGTATTCACGTCATCATTAAAGAGAATAACCTGATGCGCGAAAGCCTCTTGGGTGGCTAAATCAATTTCAGGACTGTATTGATGCTCTTGTGCCATATCACAAAATTAAAAATTTTACGGCAACCCAAGTATCCCGAGACTTGCGCCCCTGATAAACGAGGCCAAATTCTTGTGCTCGCTCAGAAATTATTTCGAGATCGGACTCATAAAATCCACTGAGTAGCACAGCTCCACCCGGACGCAGACAAGCGACATAAGCCGACAAATCTTCTAACAAAACATTGCGATTAATATTAGCAATAATCACATCAAATTCCGGGGTTGTGGGCAATTGATCAGCCGTACCCACAATCACCTGAATATTTTCAACACCATTGCGCTGTGCATTCTCTAACCCATTTTCTCCACACCATTCATCAATATCTATGGCCGTCGCCTTACGCGCTCCGCGCATGCAGGCCATAATGGCCAAGACTGCGGTACCACTGCCCATATCTAAAACATCTTTGTCGCGTACATCGAGCTCTAGCAAATGTTCTAGCATTAAATGGGTGGTTTGGTGATGCCCCGTACCAAAAGACATTTTGGGTTCGATCACTATTTCATATTCAGAATCAGAAGCTGGATGAAATGGCGCGCGCACATGAATCCGCTCGCCCACAGTGATGGGTGAAAAATTCTTCTCCCAATCGGCATTCCAATTCGTGGCTTCGATTTCTTTGGATGAAAAAGAAACCGCGCAATGATCACTATAGGTCTGAAGCACTTGCCGGGTTGACTCAAGATCATAATCACTATGTGCCACATAAGCTAAAAACCCAGAATCCGTTTTTTCAAAACTTTCAAACCCTATTTCACCCAATGCGGCAATCAAAAGATCGGCCCATGGTTCCACAGGGGTAACTTGGCATTCTATTTCTATATAAACTTGGCTCATTACATGGCAGCCACTATGGCCATAAAGTCATATTTTTTAAGTGAAGCCCCGCCTATTAGACCACCATCTACGTCAGGCTTTCCAAAAATTTCTTTGGCATTATCAGGTTTCACACTTCCGCCATAAAGGATGCTGACGCCATCAGCACACTCTTGACCGTAATGATCTGCCAAAACCCCGCGAATATGGGCATGCATCTCTTGTGCTTGTTCTGGCGAGGCGGTGCGTCCTGTGCCAATAGCCCAAATTGGTTCGTAGGCCAATACAATATGTTTCCATTGGGAAGCTTCAAGGTGAAACAAGGCTTCCTTTAATTGGCTCGAAACAACCTCAAAGTGGGTTTCATTTTCGCGCTCCTCAAGCAACTCGCCAAAGCAATATATAACCTCGATTCCTGCGGCTAAAGCAGCATCTACTTTTTCACCCAGCAAAGCATTGTTTTCTTGAAAGTATGCGCGACGCTCACTATGTCCGAGCAAAACAGAATTAATCCCATAGCTCTTTAGCATCGCCCCTGAAATCTCCCCGGTATAGGCTCCAGACTCAGCTTGATGCATGTTTTGCCCGCCTACCTCAAGTGCTTTTGATTCCGAGGCTACCTCGGCCACGCTACTCAAGTGAATACTCGGTGGACAAACCATCACGCGCTGATGTTCTGTCAAATCCCCTAATGTGTCAACTAATTCTCGAGTTAGTTCTAAAGCCTGCTCCTTTGTCAAATTCATTTTCCAATTTCCAGCAACAATCTTTTTTCTCATAATCTTTGTTCTAATATTCGATTTTTCTATTATTCTAACCTACGTTAAGCCCTAAAAGTCCCCCAAGCTCTAAACTTCAATAAGGCTTTTAAAAAGGTAAAACTTAATTTCCATAAGCGATACGCGGATCCAATATTCCATAAATCAGATCTACCACAATATTTATGATGATAAACATTGTCGCAATCACGAGTACTGCTCCCATAATCACTGGCAAATCTAAGGTATTTAAGGCATCTACGATCTCTTTTCCCAGTCCATTCCACCCAAAAATATACTCCACAAAAACCGCTCCAGCCAGCATGGAGGCGAACCAACCAGAAACAGCCGTAACCACTGGATTCAGTGCATTTTTCATGGCGTGGCGCCACATGATGGCCCAATCACTCAGTCCTTTGGCCCTAGCCGTACGGATATAATCCTGCTGCATCTGCTCCCACAATGAATTACGCATCAGCTGGGTCACCACCGCAATGGGCCGAATTCCTAAAACCACAGCGGGCAAGATTAGGTTTTTCCATGCGATATAGGTCCCTTGGCCATAGTCATCGACTTCAACCAGACTCCCTGTCATATTGAGATGGGTATATTGATGCAATACATAGCCAAAAAACCAAGCAAAGAGTATGGCACTAAAAAACGACGGAACACTCATCCCCACGGTACTCACGAGTTGTATGAGTCGATCCAGCCAACGGTCTTTAAACCAAACCGAAATCACACCCAATAGTATACCCAGTAGTATAGCCAGACTGATCGAACTCACTGCAAGAATAGCCGTGTTAGGCAGGGTCTCGGCAATGACTTCAGAGACCTTTTTGCCGCTTTTCTGAAAAGAGTCACGCAAATAAGGCGCCTTCAATACCCACTGTCCTGAGCTTGTCGTGAAAAACACCATGCCTGCGTACTGATCTTGGGTGTAAAAAGTATAATCTTTCTCATTTGTCGAATGCCATGATATTGGGGACAAATCATTCAAATAGTATAAATATTGCCGGCCCAAAGGCTGATCAAACCCATATTTTTTTTTCACCAAAGCTAGCTGCTGAGCACTTTCGTTTTGGCCGAGCATCATGCGCGCTGGATCACCAGGCAAAAAGTGAAAAAGATAGAAAATAACGGTAACCACGCCAAAAAGGGTAAGCACACCATAGCCGAGTTTTTTTATGGTGTAGCGCAGCACTTAATTCAGTTTAAGTTGAGCGGCGTCCGACCAGTGGAGCTTTTGTTTGATCACCCCTGAGCGCCATTCCATAATGCCGGGATTACTGCGAATTATGGTCTTTAAAGTGGTCATATCGCAAAAATAGAAATCAAAATCCAGCTTAAAACGCTCCTTGTAGGCGGCGACCTCATCCGGCCCTGAGGACGATAAACCAATCACCGAGTAGCCGGCCGCACGAGCGCGAGTGACTGCTTCGTTTACTAAGGCAAATCCCGGAGCTTCTGAAATTGCCAAGTTATAGGCCACAACCACTAAAAGTTTGGGCTGGGCCAAAAGTTCCTCGGTGTAATCCATACCCTCGCGCTCCATGGTGAAATCATGGATCGGTGGCTCATAAGGTGGCCGTAAAAATTGAGTTTCCACTCCTACTCTCGTGGCGCCCTCAGGCTGAGGATCACGACCCGTGGTGTTGACCAGTTCAAAAGGGCCATCTGGACCCTGATATTGCCATCGGTATTCTATTATTGGTGGAGGTGCATCAGCGGGGACGCTCATGCCCAGGGCAATATCCGCACCGATTTTATAAGGTCTAAAATCTATCACCGGCAGATGCATGAGCACGTGATAACAAAAGGCCAAAGACGCTATAGTACTCAGAAGAATCACAGCACTGCGCAGTAGTGAAGTACCCGCTGTATAGAGGTATGTTTGCTGCCACAACAGCCAAGCTATAAAAATCAGCAACACTACATCTTTGGTAAACGATTCCCAAGGGGTAAGTTTTAAAGCATCCCCAAAGCAACCACAATCAGTCACTTTGTTAAAGTAAGCCGAGTAAAAAGTCAAAAACGTAAAGAATACGATCATCCCCATCAAACTCCATAGGGTTATTTTTTTGGCATATCCCAGCAGGAGCATTACCCCAAGTATCACCTCGATCAAAACAACCACTACAGCAATCATCAAGGCGTAGGGCGATAAAAAGTCTAAGTCTAATACGTCAGGGGCAAAATAATCTTGTAATTTAAACGAAAAACCCATGGGGTCATTCAGTTTAATGAGCCCACTGATGATAAAGAGCACGCCTACAAAAACTTGACTGAATCCGGTTATAATTCGTTTTAACTCCATAATCTTGAGCCTAATTTTGTGCGTTTACTCCCTGGGCTACACCCAAATGAATCAGCGCAAAAACACTGTAATTAATCATGTCCTGATAATTGGCATCTATTCCCTCGCTCACTAAGGTTTTACCCTGATTGTCTTCAATTTGCTTAACACGCAGTAGCTTTTGGATGATTAAATCGGTCAAAGAACTGACCCGCATATCGCGCCATGCCTCACCATAATCATGATTTTTGTCCATCATTAAGGATTTAGTGGTATGCAGCTCCTTATCGTATAAAGAGCAAGCTTGTTCCAAATCCAAATCAGGCTGCTCAACGACTCCTAGCTTCAGCTGAATAAGGGCCATGGTGCAGTAATTGATTATGCCGATAAACTCAGAGACTTCCCCCTCGTCCACACGACGCTGGGCGTTTTGTTGTAAACCACGAATGCGCTGGGCTTTGATAAATATTTGGTCGGTCAAAGAGGGCAATCGTAAAATACGCCATGCGCTGCCATAGTCCCTCATTTTTTTGGTAAATAAGTCGCGGCACACCTGAATTACCTGATCGTACTGTTTTGAAGTTAGGGACATGTTTATCTTAGATTTTGCGTAAATTTCGCTCAAATAAATCAATTTAAAAAATACCATGACCATCAATTGCCACGGCAACCTTATCGACCTGAATACCCCAAGGGTCATGGGCATATTAAATCAAACCCCCGACTCATTTTTCGACGGTGGCCGATACAATGGCACAGCCGCAATGCTCAATCAAGTCGAGCAAATGCTCAAGGATGGGGCCAGCTTTATCGATGTAGGGGGTTGTAGCAGCAGACCCGGTGCAGCAGAAGTCTCACAACAAGAAGAGTTAGAACGCGTTATACCGACTATAGAAGCCATC
>OMJU01000083.1 GCA_900299425.1 Candidatus Rokuibacteriota bacterium | reverse complement strand
TTGGCATAATTTTGATTGAGGCTTACTTTTTGTCCTTAACGAGTCATGAAGTTGAAAAAAAACATTCCGTTCAACTGGTCAGTCCTTATAGTCCCTATTGCTTTTGTTTTAAGTTTATGGGTTGTTTTTTGGATTGAAATTCGCTTTGGAGTGCGCTTTAAGCACTTTGGAATATATCCTGGTAAGCTAGAAGGATTGTGGGGTATTTTTGCAGGACCCTGGATTCATTCAGGCTTGAGCCACTTGAGCAATAATTCTCTACCAATGCTTTTCTTGCTCGCGGCTCTTTTTTATTTCTATAAACCCATTGCCGTGCGGGTTTTATTCATAGGGCTTGTGTTTACAGGAATTATGACTTGGCTTATCGGGCGTCCTTCTTGGCACATTGGTGCTAGTGGATTAATTTATATGCTGGTAGCATTTATTTTTTTTAAAGGGGTGCAGTCGCGCATTTACCCACTGATTGCTGTGGCGTTGACTGTGGTCTTTTTGTATGGCGGGTTATTTTGGTATTTATTTCCTTTAGATCCCAAGATTTCATGGGAGGGCCACAGTGCAGGATTTATTGTAGGGTTTTTTTTGGCCGTGATCTTTCGTAAACAACAGAGTCATTTATATGAATCATATGCATGGCAAAGTAGTGATTTTGATCCTGAACAAGACCCATTTATGCGCCAGTTTGACGAAAATGGTGCGTTTAAACCAGAGCAAAATTGTGAGATCCTTGAGTCAAATGAGAATTTAAGGCTGTCGGATGAGCAAAATACTCAAGCAATACCTGCTGAAGGTTTAAAAGACAAAGCGTTTTCAAAGCAAGCTGCTCATGAAAATTTAAAAGTAACATACACCTATAAAAAAAAGACCCCTTAAGCATCCAGTCGCCGGTCGTGGGCCTATTGACGTTAGGATCTTTACTTATTCACTGAAATATGCTGTAATTAATGCGACCTCTGTCGCAATACTTCAAATAAAATAGCCCCAGCGGCGACCGATACATTGAGTGATTTTGTTTTTCCCAACATAGGGATAGATATTAGGCCGTCTAACAGGCCTAATACTGATTTGCTGATACCTTTACCCTCTGACCCCATGACAATTGTTGTAGAGCCTTTAAAATCGCAGTGAAAATAGCTATCGGTAGCCTTTTCACTAGCCCCAAAAACTTTGTAGCCTGAACCTTGTAAATAATAAATAGCGTCTTTTACATGATCTACTTTACAAATAGGAACGTTAAACACAGCACCTGCTGAAGTTTTTACCGTATCTGCATTGACTGGAGCGCCGCCAGTTTTTTGAATGATGATGCCGTTTACACCAGTACATTCTGCCGTTCTTATAATACCGCCAAAATTACGGGCATCGGTGAGTTGATCTAAAATGATAAAAAGTCCTGGCGATTTTTTTTGCTCCTGCTCAAGCACAAGGTCTTCAAGACTTAAAAAACTAACAGGGGAGAGGTAGGCTACAATGCCCTGATGGTTTGATCGCGTTAATTTATCAAGTTTAACCAATGGCACAGAATTAACTGGTATCTCTCTTTGGGCGGCAATATTGATAATTGTTTCAAAACGTTGCATGTCGCTACCTTGATGGATAAATATCTTGTCAAGTGTTGCTCCAGCTTCCAAGGCCTCAAGTACTGGATAAAAGCCAAAAATAAAATCGTCTTTTTTCATATTCTATTGATCCCGCAAAATTAGCATAAAAAAAGAGGCTGTCTCACGACAGCCTCTTTTAAATTATGAGGTAAGTGTCAAATTATTTGATAACTTTTACAGTACCTTCAGAACCACCGATGTTTACTTTTACAAAGTAAGCTCCGCTAGCCATTTGAGACATATCTACTTGAGAAGTCATGGCGTTGATGTTTGCACGGTAAACCTCTTGACCTAATACGTTGTAGATAGCAACGTTGCTGATAGCTTCGTTAGCTTGTAGGTTCAACACGTTGTTCACTGGGTTTGGATACGCTTGGAATCCTTTAGTAGCGAAATCTTGAGTCCCTACGTTAGTGTCAGAGTATACAATATCATCGATATAGTACTCGTTGTTACCACTAATTGAGTAGTAGTTTAATCCTCCTAAACTCGTTGGAACAGTACCAGCTGAATCGGTAAATGCAGTTCCTGCAGGAATTACCTCTACACCATTAACAATAATTTGCATTGTAGCAAGAGAAATACCAGCAGAGATGTCTACGTTTAGTGTAAATTCAAACCACTGATCGTGTGGGAAATCAAAAGATACAGCACCTAGAGCACTGTTGTCGATTAAACCTTCACCTGGAGAGCCTAGTGCTTGGTTAAAGAAAATGTTTCCGATAACCCACTCACCGCCACCAATTGGCACAGTACCTTGAACGTTCATGTAACCTTCTTTTCCTGATGGAATGTACATGTAAGAAGTGTAGAACCAAGTTCCGAAGATTTTGTTCCCCAAATCAAGTACTGGATCCATTCCAGAACCATCCACATAGAAAGAAACATTTCCACTTTGGGCATAATTATCAGAGGCCAAACCTGGGCATGATCCTCCACACCAATCTACCCACCAGTTTTCATAAACTGTTTGTCCGGGCGTGTAGCTCTCCATATCGTCAGTGAACTGTGCAGAAACACTAGTCAACGCGAACGCGAAAAGCGCAGCTAAAAAATAATTTTTTTTCATAATAACTATAAATTTAAAGTTTAATAATTCCAAATTTACAAAAAAATATTTTAGAAAAAAGCCAAAAAAGCAAAAAGAAAGGGAGCATCGGCCCCCTTTCTTTTTGCTAAATATTTCTATT
>OMJU01000082.1 GCA_900299425.1 Candidatus Rokuibacteriota bacterium | reverse complement strand
AGCTTAAAAACGCCGGCATTGATGCTTTGGTCGTGATCGGTGGTGATGGAACCTTTACCGGAGCGAGTGTGTTCATGTCAGAATACGATATTCCTATCGTGGGACTTCCTGGAACCATAGACAATGATATCAATGGTACTGACTACACTATAGGCTATGATACGGCCCTCAATACAGTGGTTGAGGCCATCGATAAGATTCGTGATACGGCAAATTCGCACAACCGATTGTTTTTAATCGAGGTAATGGGCCGTGATGCCGGGGATATTGCCCTAAATGCGGGTATTGGAGCTGGTGCTGAAGAGATTTTAATTCCTGAACAAAATTTAGGTCGTGAGCGTTTGGTGCGTTCGCTTAAGCGCAGCAAAAAAAGCGGTAAGTCTAGTAGTATTGTGGTAGTGGCTGAAGGCGATCAAAGTGGAAAAAATATATTTGAGCTCGCCGAGTATGTGCGCGAGAATTTAGATGACTACGAGGTGAAAGTTACGGTATTAGGGCATATTCAGCGTGGGGGCTCCCCGAGTTGTTATGACCGTGTTTTGGCCAGCAGACTTGGGGTGGGTGCTATTGATGCCTTGCTCAGCGGTGCGCGTGGGGTCATGATCGGTGTGGCCAACAACAAAGTAGTAAGTGTGCCTTTTGAAGAAGCAATAAAAGGCGAAAATGAGATAGATTTAGATTTAATTCGAGTAGCAGACATCACGTCTGTATAATTTTTAAAATTGACTATGACAAAAATTGGTATTAACGGTTTCGGCCGAATTGGTAGAATCGCTTTTAGAATTGCAGCGGCTAACGAAAATGTAGAAGTAGTAGGCATCAATGACCTACTTGATGTGGATCACCTGGCGTATTTGCTCAAGTATGACTCTGTTCACGGTAAATTCAATGGAACAGTCGATGTGGTAGATGGCCATCTTGTGGTCAACGGAAAAACCATCCGTATTACTGCAGAGCGCAACCCAGAAGATTTAAAATGGGATGAAGTAGGGGCTGAAATTGTAATGGATTGTACTGGTATCTTTACCACTTTGGACAAAGCAGGGGCACACCTAAAAGCTGGGGCACGTAAAGTAGTTATTTCTGCACCATCGGCTGACGCACCAATGTTTGTCATGGGGGTTAATCATCAAGATGTAAAGGCTACTGATACTGTTGTCTCTAACGCTTCTTGTACCACAAACTGTTTAGCGCCACTAGCCAAAGTAATCAACGACGAGTTTGGCCTTGTAGAAGGCTTAATGACTACGGTACACGCCGCAACCGCGACGCAGTTTACAGTAGATGGTCCATCGCGAAAAGATTTCCGCGGAGGACGTAGTGCCCTTAACAACATAATTCCAGCATCGACTGGGGCAGCAAAAGCTGTGACCAAAGTAATTCCTGCTCTTGAAGGAAAATTAACCGGTATGTCATTCCGTGTCCCTACGGCTGATGTTTCTGTAGTGGATCTTACAGTGCGCACTGAAAAACCAGCAAGCTATCAGCAAATCAAAGACGCCTTTAAAAAGGCTGCTGAGGGGCCATATGCAGGGGTGATCAGCTATACAGAAGACATGGTGGTGTCTCAAGATTATGTGAGTAACGCCCACACTTGTAACTTTGACGCAGAGGCTGGTATTGCGCTTAATGACAACTTCTTTAAGCTCGTGGCATGGTATGACAATGAGTACGGGTACTCGGCGAAACTTGTAGAATTAGCTCAATACGTCGCAAAGCTCTAGTAAAATGACTCTCATAGCAGACGGTGGTTCGACTAAATGCGATTGGATCCTGTTGGATGCCAAAGGTGAAATTATTGTAAAAACCCGCACCAGAGGATTAAACCCTGCAGTGATCCCTTACGATGAGCTCATCAATCGTATTTCGGAAAATGAGGATTTGGTGGGCATTTTTGACACAGTAGAAATTTTGGATTTCTACGGAGCTGGGGCCGGAACAAAAACACCTAACGAGATTTTAGGTAAGGCCTTAAAATCACTTTTTACCAAGGCCACGGTTACAGTAAATGAAGACTTACTGGCGGCGGTTTACGCAGCAACCACGGAACCTGGTATCGTTTGTATTTTGGGCACAGGGAGCAACAGTTGTTATTTTGACGGCGAAAAAATTCACGCTCATGTGCCTTCTTTGGGTTATGTGCTGATGGATGAGGCTAGTGGTAATTACTTTGGTAAACGACTCATCCGTGATTATTACTACGGAGTAATGCCTGAGCCCCTGATGAAAGAGTTTGCGTCAAGATTCAACTTAGAGGCAGACGAGATTAAGTTAAATGTTTATCAAAGACCAAATCCTAATACTTATCTTGCGTCTTTCGCAGAATTCATTTTTACAGCTGAAGAGGTCAATGGTTACTTTTATCAACTCATTTCAGACGGTATGGATCGCTTTATTAAGCGACGTGTGCTTTGTTATCCAGAGGCTCAAAATGTGCCGATTCACTTTATTGGCTCTATTGCGCATTTCTCAGAAGAGATGATAAAAAATGTAATGAAACCTTATCGTTTAAAATTAGGTAAGATTATACGCCGACCTATTGACGGTTTGATAGAATTCTATAGAGAACACAGATTAAATGCAGAGGTATGAGTGACAAACTCCCAAAATTAAATCCGACCCAAACAGCAGCCTGGGCTGCTTTAGGTGAACTTTATAATGCTCAAAAAGATTGGTCTATGACCGATCTTTTTTTGAATGACCCTGAGCGAGCAAACACTTTTAGTGCGTCCACTGGAGGTTTTTATCTAGATTACAGTAAAAACTTGATCAGTACGCCCGTGCGCGAGCAGTTACTGCAGTTAGCTGAGCAAGTTCAGTTAAAACAGGCTATAGAGGCTCAGTTTAATGGCAGTATCATAAATGAGACCGAAGGTAGAGCAGTGGGACACACTCAGCTCAGAAATTTTGCGCAAATGCCCGAGGAAGTGGCCCAGACCCTTGAGCGCATCAAAAATTTTGTCACAGCAGTCAAAAATGGATCATTTAAAGGCTACACTGGTCTGCCTATCACCCATGTGGTGAATGTCGGTATCGGAGGCAGTGACCTTGGGCCAGATATGGTGTGTGAGGCTTTGGCCTACTACAAGAATCAACTGGAGGTTCGTTTTGTGAGTAACGTCGACGGGGATCATGTCCATGAGCAGCTCAAAGGTTTGCCTGCGGAGCAAACACTTTTTGTGATTGTTTCTAAAACATTTACCACTCAAGAAACCCTCACCAATGCACAAACCATTAGAAAATGGTTTTTAAAACAAGCCCCGGAATCAGCTATTGAGCATCATTTTGCGGCAGTTTCGACGAATCTTGAAGCAGTCGGAGCCTTTGGTATTGATGCTGAACTCGTATTCCCGATGTGGGACTGGGTCGGCGGTCGCTTCTCTTTATGGAGTGCAGTGGGTCTTTCGATCGCGCTAAGTGTGGGCTATAACAATTTCGAATCCCTTTTGCGTGGGGCGCATGAAATGGACCTGCATTTCCGTGACACGGATTTTGACCAAAACATGCCTGTGCTAATGGCGCTTATTTCTGTTTGGTACAATAATTTTTATGGTGCTGAATCTGAATGTATCGTTCCTTACACCCAGTATTTGAGCAAATTCGTGGCTTATCTGCAGCAGGGCATCATGGAAAGTAACGGTAAATACGTGGATCGCAATGGTGATGTGGTAGATTATCAAACAGGCACTATAGTTTGGGGCAGTACTGGAACAAATGCCCAACACGCGTTTTTTCAGCTGATCCACCAGGGCACCAAACTCATTCCGGCAGATTTTATCGCTTTTAAAGCCTGTCTCTATGGGGAACAAGATCATCAAAACAAACTTTTGGCAAATTGTATGGCTCAGACTCAAGCCTTGATGACCGGAACCCAAGGACAAAACATCGAGAGTCCTTATCGCGTATTTACGGGTAACAAACCCACTAACACACTGCTTATGGATAAACTCACTCCTGAGCGCATAGGCGGGCTTATTGCCCTCTATGAGCACAAGCTATTTGTGCAAGGGGTGATTTGGAATATTTTCAGTTATGACCAGTGGGGTGTTGAGCTAGGTAAAAAACTGGCTGTTAATGTTTTAAGGGCTATTGAGTCAAGTAGTGATTCAAGCTCTGACTCAAAAAACAAACACACTAATTTTGATGCGTCTACGGCTGAATTATTGCGTAGGATAAAGTCTTAATACAATACATAAATAGGCATGATTAATTCATGAAACAGAGCCCGCTTGATTTTATCCAGCGGGTTTTCTTTTTTAGTTTTAATGCGATTCCCCGGCTATAAAAACAAAAGTGATGGTAGTGCAAATCTTCTGCAGTGCACTTCAGGGGATCAGTGCGCAAAAAGTGACTATTGAGGTGCATTGCACCCTGGGTGTGGGGTATCATTTGGTAGGCATGGCCGATAATGCCATTCGTGAGAGTACTTACCGCATTGCCGGGGCTTTACAAAGCGTAGGGTACAAAATACCAGGCAAGAAATTTATCATTAATATGGCTCCCGCCGATTTGCGTAAGTCAGGTGCTCATTACGATTTGCCACTGTCCATAGGGATACTGCTGGCTTCCGGTCAATTGAGCGCGCTTATGAACTTAGATAAAACATTAATTCTGGGGGAGTTGTCTTTAGACGGGACACTCCGTCCTCTGCGTGGGGTATTGCCTATTGTATTGGCTGCCAAAAATCAAGGCTTTACTTCAGTTATGCTTCCAAAGGATAATACAGCAGAGGCCTCGATTGTTCCAGATTTAGAAATTTATGGAATGCAACATCTTAGTGAGGTATTGGCTTTGATTCAAGGAAAGGGACCTGAGTCTAATTTGAGTCAAAAAGACCAGTTTTGCCCATCCTCCGGTCATTTTGCTGCCGCGAGCCAAATTCAGTCCAAATCGTGTAATAATGCAAGCCCTGATGAAATCGGCTGTCCGGGCCCGCGCATTCTAATCATAGAAGAAACAAAACCGATTATGACTTTGCTATGGTGCGAGGACAAGAGACGGTAAAGCGAGCATTAGAAATCGCGGCTAGTGGGGGACATAATATATTGATGATGGGGCCTCCGGGAAGTGGGAAAACACTTTTGGCGCGTTGTCTGCCCAGTATTTTGCCTCCGCTGAGTTATGAAGAAGCCTTGGAGACTACCACCATCCATAGTGTTATGGGGCAGGACTTGAGTCAAGGACTCATTTTTGAGCGTCCATTTAGGAGTCCTCGCCATTCTATATCGAATAAGGCACTGATCGGCGGTGGCAGATATCCTATGCCTGGCCAAATCTCCATGGCCCATAATGGAGTTTTGTTTTTGGATGAACTTCCTGAATTTACGCGCAAAACCCTGGAGGCGCTGCGTCAACCCATAGAAGAGGGGCAGGTTCAATTGAGTCGTGCCCAATACAGTGTGACCTATCCGTGCAACGTTATGCTCGTTTGCAGTATGAATCCTTCTGACCAGGTGGATGGCCCGCTCAGCGCGGCTTATCTTAAAAAGATTTCAGGTCCCTTACTGGATCGCATAGATTTAAATCTAGAAGTTTCGGCAGTTTCCTTTGAAAAGTTAAGCAATACCGTAGCTGCAGAGTCTAGCGCTCAAATCCGTTAAGTACACGCGCCAAGCAAATTAAGCGATTTAGTGATGTAAAAGGAGAGATTGGTAAGGGCGAAATGTGTCAATCGAATATGGGAAGAACACCGCTGAATTGTAATGCACAAATGACAATTAATTATTTAGAACAGTATTGTGCACTAGAAAATTCCGTAAATCAGCTGTTAGCGCAAGCCATGAAACATCTGGGGCTTTCCGCGAGGGCTTATCACCGCCTGATCAAAGTAGCCCGAACTATAGCGGACATGGCGGACTGTCCCAGCATTAAACCTGAGCATATGGCAGAAGCTCTTCAATACCGAATCCTGGATCGGAAACAGGTTTAATCTACTTGGCCTATACTCTGCCAAAGCGGCTCTTCAGGTACTGGTGCCACAAAAGTCATAGGCTCTTTTTGAACAGGGTGTAAGAGTTCCAGGGCTCGGGCATGAAGATGAATGCTGCCATCTGAATTAGAGCGCTTCGCTCCGTATTTTAAATCTCCTTTTATAGGGCAACCTATTGCAGACAGCTGAGCGCGAATCTGATGGTGGCGCCCTGTTTCTAGATCGATTTCTAACAGAGTGTAATGATCGCTTTGAGCCAAAGTGCGGTAATTCAGGACAGCGTGCTTTGCCTCTTGGACCGGCTTAATGTGCGCATAAGATTTGTTTTGCTTATGATTGCGTAGCAAATAATGTTCAAGTCGTCCCTGAGTTGGATCTGGGGTGCTTTTAACCATAGCCCAATAGGTCTTTTTGGTTTCCCGTTGCGCAAACATTTTGTTGAGCCGTGCAAGGGCTTTGGAAGTGCGCGCAAATACTATTAATCCAGAAGTAGGACGATCTAAACGGTGTACCACCCCCAGAAATACGGCCCCCGGTTTACCGTACTTAATGGCAATATATTCTTTAACCACCTCAGACAGGGCTGTATCGCCAGTTTTATCGCCTTGAACGATATCCCCAGGACGTTTATTGACCACAATTAAGTGATTGTCTTCATAGATGACTTGAAGATTGTCGGCTGTAGAATGATTTGTATTGCTCATAAGGCCATGAGTTTAGAAAGCCCTATGCCGTTTAATACTGCTCTGAATCGTTTGGAAAGTCTTTTGACTTGACATCGCTCACATACTGACCAAAGGCATTACTCATGTCATTGTATAAATCTAGGTAACGACGCAAGAATCTGGGCGAGAATTCATGAGTCATCCCGAGCATATCGTGCATGACCAAAACTTGACCGTCCACACCGCCGCCAGCGCCAATACCAATCACCGGCACGCTCACACTTTGGGCGATTTCAGTAGCTAATGCGGCAGGGACTTTTTCTAAAACGATGGCAAAACACCCCATTTTTTCGAGCATTAAAGCATCTTCACGGAGCTTCTGAGCTTCCGCCTCTTCTCGGGCACGCACCGTGTAGGTACCAAATTTATAAATAGACTGGGGGGTAAGTCCCAGGTGACCCATTACCGGAATTCCAGCGTTGAGAATTTTCTTAATGGAGTCTTTGATTTCTTTGCCACCCTCTAGCTTTACTGAATGCGCCCCGCTTTCTTTCATAATGCGAATCGCAGAACGCAAAGCTTCTTTAGAGTCACTTTGATAACTACCAAAAGGCAAGTCGACCACAACTAGTGCACGCTGAATCCCGCGCACTACCGAAGAGGCGTGATAAATCATTTGATCCAAAGTGATCGGCAAGGTGGTTTCGTGACCCGCCATCACATTTGAGGCCGAATCACCCACCAAAATCACATCGATGCCTGCAGCGTCGACAATTTTGGCCATGGTAAAGTCATACGCCGTAAGCATGGCAATTTTCTCACCTTGCTCTTTCATATCCACCAAGGTTTTAACCGTGATGCGTTTGTAGTCTTTTTTTGCTGTAGACATAAAATCTTCTTTGTGGATGGTAAAATTACTAATTAATACCGAGAGTTGTGGCTTGCACTGGGAACTGTGCTATTATGGTGCAGCCCCGCTAACTCGGATTAACAATCACTAATATTCACTTGGATGGCTAAACCACCAGTGCTGGTCTCTTTGTATTTAGAAGTCATGTCTTGTGCGGTTTCCCACATTGTAGCAATGACTTTGTCCAAAGGGACTTTAGCCTTAGTAGGGTCCGCGTCGAGGGCCATTTCACAGGCGTTAATGGCTTTAATAGCGCCCATGGCATTGCGCTCGATACAGGGGATTTGTACCAATCCGCCTATTGGGTCGCAAGTCAGGCCCAAATGGTGTTCCATGGCAATTTCAGCGGCCATCAGCACTTGAGCAGGGGTTCCTCCCATAAGCTCGGTCAAGGCCCCAGCGGCCATGGCCGAGGACACGCCGATTTCGGCTTGGCAGCCCCCAAGGGCTGCACTTATGGTGGCACCCTTTTTAAACAGGCTTCCGATTTCTCCAGCAACCATAAGGTATTGACGCACATCATCAAGGTTTGCATCGTGGTTTTCTATGACAATATAATACATCATCACTGCAGGAATGACTCCCGCACTCCCGTTAGTGGGTGCGGTTACAATACGCCCTAGTGAGGCATTGACCTCATTTACAGCCAGTGCAAAACAACTGACCCATTTTAGAATTTGACGAAATTTTACCTCAGTGCTACGAATGGCTTTAATCCACTCAACAGGGTCACTATAGCTGGTCTCTCCAATAAGACTTTTATGAGTATCGTAGGCGCGCCTTGCCACATTTAGCCCTCCTGGCAGCACGCCTTCTGTATGACAGCCTACGTACATGGAATCGAGCATGGTAGCCCAAATTTGGTCCAGGCCATCGTTAATTTCTTGATCTGTGCGCAGTGAGCGCTCATTAGCTCGCACAATTTCACTGACTTTAAGTCCAGTTGCTGCGCAATAATCCAGGAGCTCGGTTCCTTTTTGAATGGGATAAGGGAAATGACTCAAGGCTTCTATTTTGCGTTTACCTCGCTTGCGCTCTTGGGTCACCACAAAGCCTCCTCCAATAGAATAATAGCTCTGTTCTACGGTTTTACCTCCTTCAAGTGAAGCGGTAAAGTGCATGCCATTTGGGTGAAAGTCCAAAAAGCTGCGGTGAAAGACAATATCAGTTGCGGGATCAAAAGTAATTTGATGGGTGGAAAGTTCCTCAGGGCTCAAGCTGCGCTTAGTGAGTCCAGCCCCCTGGAGTTCGCTTAGTGCCAAGCTATAATCCAGAATTATGTTTTTTTCGGATTTAATCCGCGTGATCTCAGGAGTGATTTGATCGATGGGGTAGGTTACTGGGTCTGCACCGGAGAGGCCCATCATTAAGGCGATATCTGTGGCGTGTCCTTTACCGGTAAGGGAAAGCGATCCATAAAGATCAACGGATATTTTGACCACCTTAGTCTCTGCCTTATTATTGAGCAAGAGTTTTAAAAACTGTAGTCCAGCACGCCAAGGCCCCAAAGTATGGGAACTCGAGGGGCCTACCCCGATTTTGAGCATATCAAATACGCTGATGCTTTCTATGGGCTTCATGCAGTGGTTTTGGTCGTCGTTACTTGTGCAAATATAGGGCGCTGAAGCATTGGTTGTAATGTCGTGGAGTTTATTTTTTACGCGGGTTACTGCCTGCGATTGGCTTTACCGCGCTGCACCCGCGGGTCACGGCCAGTAGTGTATCTGATGCGCTGCCCGCGCGACTCATTGCCTACGATTGGCCAGGAGCGAGGGTGGTTCACCGTCAAATGGATTGGTGCGCCCTATGGTTCTGGCCTCCATACCCACGGCGCGCATGATTGAGCGGTCCCCGTAGCGCTCGCGCATGAGGTCCATGGCTTGATAAAGTTTAATGGTTTTTTCGGCATCGTTAAACAGGTCGATTTGGTGGCCTCCAGAGACCAGGTCACTCAGGCGTACGCCAATCAGGCGTACCAGCATGCGCCGCTGATAGAGTTTATCGTACAGGGCCATAACCGTGGGGATGATGTTGTGATCGGCCGCGGAGTAAGCGATTTTTTGTTGTTGGGTGTAGGTTTGAAAGTCCGAATAACGAATTTTTACCGCCACGCATCCCGTGAGTTTATGGCCGCGTCGCAGTTGAAAAGCGAGGTTTTCGGCCATAGCTACTAGGATGCTGCGCAGTTTTTGATGATCTGTAGTGTCGCGGTCAAAGGTGCGCTCAGTAGAAATCGATTGGCGCTCGGTGTAGGGTACCACAGGACTTTTGTCGATACCGTTTGCTTTGTTCCAAATCTGTTGCCCGTTTTTGCCAAAGACATTGAGCAAAAATTCTACAGGCATCTCTTGCAGGGTGGCGATGCGCTTGATGCCCAGATCGCAGAGTTGTTTGTACGTGACTTTACCCACCATAGGGATTTTTGCCACCGAAAGTGGGGCCAAAAAAGGTTTTTCTTGACCGTGATCCACATAGCGCTGATTGTTAGGTTTCGCTTGTCCTGTAGCGATTTTAGAGACGGTTTTATTCTCAGAAAGGCCAAAGGAAATGGGCAGCCCTGTTTCTTTAATCACTTTTTGCCGCAGCTCTGTCGCGAGTTTTTGACAGCCAAAAAATCGATCCATTCCGGTGAGATCGATATAAAATTCATCGATGGAGGTTTTTTCAAATACCGGAACTTCTTCTTTGATGATTTCTGTAACCGTACGTGAGAGTTTGCTGTAGGTCCCTGAATTACCCCGCACCACGATCGCCTCAGGGCAAAGTTGTTTGGCCATACGCATGGGCATGGCCGAGTGAATCCCAAATTGCCGCGCCTCATAACTGCAGGCGGCTACCACGCCGCGGTCAGAGGTGCCGCCCACCAGCACGGGACGTCCCACCAGGCGGCTGTCGAGCAGGCGCTCGCAAGACACAAAAAAAGTATCCAGATCCATATGGAGTATATGACGCAGGTTGTTTGGATTCATGGTTGGGGAGATTTAAGGTTGTTTTTAAAGAAATTTCATGGTTTGGATTAATGATTTAGTTAGCGCAAGTTGTTGTTTGGGCTACTATCCTGCGCGTTTTTCTTCTCTGGAGGCTTATTTCTGTAGTGTTTACTGGCAAGCCGCGCTTGAACCTGGCCCTCAGCGTAGCGGGGGTCTTGGATAATGGGCTGAATCTCCATGCGGGTGACCTCGATGGTGGTGCAATCAAATTCGGTGACCACCTTACCCCAGACTGCGTAGACGCCACGTCCGCGAAAGGGCCATCTCTGGGCCACAGGAGGGAAGTGTACCGTATCAAAAAACGCGCCCTTGCGGTCTAAAAACGTCCCGAAATACATTACTGCGCCCTTACTGGTTTTGGTGGGTTTATTGGTGACTAAATAGCCGTAGATCAGTATTATTTTGCTTTCGTAATCTTGGAGCTGATCGGCCATAAGATTCGATTGCGGGGGGTGTTGTAAGAGCAAAAACGGATCACAAAGCGGATAGCCCAAAAGTTCAATCTGATCAAAGGCTTGTTCTGTGACTGAGTGCTCCAATGGGGGAATCACATAATTTATGGCCTTAGGCCGAAACAAGCGCTGCTGCTGGCCATAGCTTATTAGCGCGGTGTCGTTGCCAGCGCGCTGGTCTAACTCGCCCGCGTGCTGACCGCCCTCGTGCGCGTGCTGATCGCCGTCTTTCCCGCCCTCGCGTCCCGCGCCCGCGCGCTTCGCTCCCTGCACGCCGAGCCCGTCGCGCTCTTGTTTTTTGAGCTTCATATGGGCCTGCCACAGCAGCGCCCGACGATTGACTCCAGTAAAGCGAAAGGCATCGATTTTGATCAGCAGAATCAAAGACTCTAAACCGACGGGGACCCGCTCCATAAAATCGTCGAGATCGGCAAAGGCACCGCTCTGATCGCGCTCACGCAGCAGATGACGAATCAGATTATGCTCTAGAGCGTAGAGCAAACCCAGTCCCAGATAGATGCGGCGGCCTTTGACGATGGTTTCGGCCCGGCTTGTATTGATACAGGGAGGGCAGATTTCTGCTCCGTGCATGCGGGCTTCATGCAGATAAAACTCTGGTCGGTAAAAACCACCGCCGTTATTGATGGTGGCCACCATATATTCTATAGGGTAGTAGGCTTTGAGAAAAAGACTTTGGTAGCTCTCCACGGCATAGGAGGCCGAATGGCCTTTGGCAAAAGCATAACCCGCAAAGCTTTCGATTTGACGCCAAATATCTTCAACCAAATCTAGAGGCTTGCCATCGCGTGCACAATTGTCAAAAAACTGGTTTTTGACCTTGAGAAACTCCTCTTTAGAGCGGTATTTACCCGACATACCGCGGCGCAGCATGTCGGCTTCCCCTAAATTAAGCCCCCCAAAATAGTGGGCTACTTTGATCACATCTTCTTGATAGACCATGACTCCGTAAGTCTCGGGCATGATGTCTTGCAGTACGGGATGAGCTTGTTTACGGCGCTCTGGATAGCGATAACGCAAAATATATTCACGCATCATCCCCGATTGAGACACGCCAGGGCGTATGATAGAACTCGCCGCTACCAGCTCTAAATAATGGTCTACTTGCAGTTTGCGCAGCAGCATGCGCATGGCCGGGGACTCCACATAAAAGCAGCCCATGGCACGCGCTTCGCGCAGCAGCACTTTGATTTTAGGATCTTGTTTAAAGCGCTTTAGATCGTGAATATCAATAGACGGGTGGTTCGGGTTGTTTTCATAGGCAATCAGCACTGCATCTTTGATTTTGCCCAGTCCTCTTTGGCTGAGGATATCAAACTTATACAGCCCTATATTTTCGGCCACAACCATATCAAAATGAGTGGTAGGATAGCCTTTTGGTGGTAAAAAAGTGGCTGTGTACTGCGCAATGGGCTGCTCAGCAATCAAAATCCCTCCCGCGTGAATCCCTAGATAATTAGGCAGACCGATCAGGCGTTTGCTGTAACGCACCACGTATTGGGCCCGATGGTCCAGGTCTTCATAGCGATAAGTACCTCGAGAGAGCCGATCGATTTCTGTTTTGGGCAATCCAAAGACTTTACCGAGCTCCCGCACCGCTGCGCGGTGCTTAAACGTATTGTAAACCGCAATCAGCGCCGTGTTTTTAAAACGACTGAAAATAAAATCGGTCACATCATCGCGGTCGGCCCAAGAAAAATCCAAATCAAAATCTGGGGGGTTGGTACGGTATAGGTTGATAAAGCGCTCAAAATACAAATCCAAATCGATGGGATCCACATCGGTAATGCGCAAGAGGTAAGCAATCAGGCTGTTAGCGCCACTACCGCGCCCTACATAAAAATAGCCCTTGCTGCGTGCGTAGCGCAGGATTTTCCAATTGATCAAGAAATAGGCTACAAAGCCCTTTTGACAGATGATTTCGCGCTCTTTTTTAAGGCGATCGAGGACTTTTTGTTCGGGCTGCTCTCCAAAACGGTAGCGTAGCCCTTTTTTGATCAGCACATCGAGCAGTTTTAGGTCCAAAGCGGGATTATTGGTGTAAGTGCTTTGGTTTTTAGGCTTAGGATCCGCGAGGTCCATAGCGATATGGCAGGATTCCAGGAGTTTTTGGGCGCGCTCGAGCAGCAGCGGCATCCCAGTGTAGTGCTCCTTTATTTGCTCGGGACTCAGCAGCAGGTCTTCAGGATGGCCTTGCTCGCTTTTACAGAGTTTGCTCAGTAGGGTGTTGCCGCCTATAGCCCGCAGGAGTCTGTGGGTGTTAAAATCGGCTGATCCGCGGAAAGTCATGGTGTGTAGGGCAACAAAACACTCGGGAGGCGTATCGCCGAATCGATAATAGACCTTGTTTAAATCCCGATGCCGCACCCCGATGTAGCTGTTTGGTCGGCTCAGTATGTAGCCGTACGCGCTAGTCAGCTTGTCAGTCGTGTACACTTGTGATTGCCTGTCAGCTTTGGCCTGTCGTTGTAGTGCAGCAGCACTATGGCGCAGCGGGTCAAAGGGATAAATAATGATCACCTCGGGGAGTTCTGGGGCTATGGCTTCAAAAGGCCTGCCGTGGTGTAAATGCTCAGATAAATGAAGGTTTATCGCAGCAAAGCCTGCAGCAGTTTGGGCCAAAGCGATGTATTGCTGCTGAGCGCCGTTGCGAAAATCTACCCCAATAGTGATTTTGCAACCGTATTTTGGGGCCAATTGCAACAGTTCCAAACCCGTCGAAGTATTGTTGATGTCGGTCACCGCACAGTGGGTAATGCCTAAGGCCGAAATCCTCTCGAGCAGGACTCTGGGCGGTATTAGTCCGTAGCGCAAACTAAAGGCGGTATGGGTGTTTAAATACATAATTAGGAATTATTCCAAAATTATGGAATTATTCCAAACTTATCATAGCACAAAAAGTGATTTTTATTAACAATACAGGTCAAAATCATTTATTTTTACAATTGTCTCTGTAGTTTGTAAAAAGCGATTTAGCAAAAGATTAGTGCAGTCCCTGATAAAACACGGCCAGAGAAAAGACTGAAAATCAATATCTAAATGAACCCCATAGTCCTAACGATCATTGCCGCTAATGTTTTGATGTCTTTCAAAGGCTTTAACGATCGTTATTTTTTTGAGCGCTATAAGTTTCAGGTGGGGCCCATTAATGCTGGGCAGCGTATACGCCTATTGAGCTCGGCTTTTTTGCATGTGGATATCAGTCATTTGCTGTTTAATATGCTCACGCTCTATTTTTTTGCCGACGTGGT
>OMJU01000081.1 GCA_900299425.1 Candidatus Rokuibacteriota bacterium | reverse complement strand
TGGCTCGATTGATAAGACCGTAGGGGATACCGTTTTTTTGCGCGACTTCAAAGGTGTAAGAACTTCCAGCCTCTCCTACAAAAAGCTGATACATAGGCTCTAGAGATTGTGCATCAAACAGCATATTGGCATTAGTGGCGCAGGGCAGTTCATTTGCCAGAAGCTTTAAATTAGTGTAGTGGGTGGTGATGATCCCAAAAGCTTCTCGCGCGTAAAATTCTTCTAAAAAGGTTTCGGCCAAAGCTCCTCCGAGTTCAGGATCACTTCCCGTTCCAAATTCATCGATCAAGAATAAACTGTCCTTTTGACATTTTTTCAAGAAGTAATTCATTTGTTTGAGTCTGTAACTATAGGTGCTCAAATGATTTTCAATGGACTGGTGATCTCCGATATCGGTTAAAATACGTTTGAATAAACACAATTCGCTGGAAGGGTCCACTGGGATCAGCAGCCCGCTTTGGGTCATAAGTTGTAACAGTCCTACCGTCTTGAGTGTGATACTTTTTCCACCTGCATTCGGCCCAGAAATGACAATTATTCGATTGTTTTGATCTAGAGTAATGGACTGTGGATAAGTTTTTTTCTTTTGTTTTTGATGGTCTAAAAACAGTAGTGGGTGATAGGCTTTAACCAATTGCAAATTTCGCTCTTTAATGATAGACGGACGCACCCCATTCATGGCATTGGCATAATGAGCCTTGGCATACCATAGGTCTACTTGAATTAAAAATTCCTCATATTGAGTGAGTTCAGTGATGTAGGGTCTGAGGGCATTCGTGAGCCATTTAAGCAGTCTTTTAACCTCTTCTATCTCTTGATAGAGTAAACTGCTCAGTTCTTGGGCAAATTCCAATGTTTGCTGGGGCTCGATATAAACAATACTGCCCGTTTTGGATTGACCCATTACCACACCTTTGACCTTTTTACGATGCATGGCTTTAACCGCAAGCACCCTTTTATTGTCCACCACACTCTCGCGAATCTCATCTAAAAAGTCTGCTTGGGCATAGCGTGATAAGGCCTGACTAAAAGACTTGTTGATGCTGGACTTAACCTTGAGTATGGATTTACGCAGAAACAATAACTCCTCGGAGGCATCGTCTTTGACCTGACCAAAACGATCCAAAATACTGTCGATTAGACGCACAGGCTGATCGTCATAGGGGATTTGGTCCGCATATAGGTTTAGCACAATAAAAAACTGATCGAATTTTTTTAGAAAGCGCTTGATTGTTTCTGTAGTCTGGCAAACGTGTTTTATTTTTTTAAAACCAATGAGCTCCAAGACGCTATTCTCGATAGAGAGCTGTTGTAAGACCTCTGTTAATGCATCAAAATGATGGCCAGGAAAACTTTGATCACTGCCGATAGAGGCTTTGTACTCCTCAACCTCTTTTAAGGCTATTTCAATAGCTTTGGCGTCAATCATCGGGCTAATGGCCAAACAACGGGCTTTTCCACCTTGAGTAAGCGCACGCTGGGCAAGCTGATTAAGCACCCGATCAAACTCTAAATCACTGATGGTTTGCGGCTGAATAGTTTTCATAGCAGAAATTAATCTTATAATTTGATTAAATTCACCCCAAAAGTACGACAAATGCAGTTAATTCAATCGGACTCTTGGCAGCAGCTCATGACCCGGGAAATAGCTAAAGAGTATTGGCCAGGGCTAATGCATTTTGTCAAAACCCAATATCATTCCCAGGAGTGTTTTCCGCCCAAGGATCAAATTTTTAGGGCTTTTGAACTTACGCCTTTACATAAAGTCAATGTAGTGATTCTCGGACAAGACCCATATCACGGAATTGGTCAGGCCCACGGCTTAGCATTTTCTGTCCCAGAGGGTATAGCACAACCACCGTCTTTACGCAATATTCTCAAAGAAGTCCATCAAAACAAACCAAAGACCTTCGAAATAAACAAGGCTCAAAAAATTCAAGCAAATCTTTTGGGGGATTTGTCACATTGGGCCGAGCAGGGGGTACTTTTGCTCAATTCGGTACTCACAGTGGCTAGCGGTAAGGCTGGAAGTCATCAAAAAAAGGGCTGGGAACACTTTACTGATGCAGCTATAAAAGAAATCAGTACGCGAAGAACAGGTGTGGTCTTTATGCTTTGGGGGCGATTCGCTCATGGAAAAACCAAACTGATAGATTCCTCAAAACATTTAATCCTCACCAGTGGTCATCCTTCACCTTTGAGCGCCAATAGAGGCTTGTGGTTCGGTAATGATCATTTCAATCAAGCCAATGACTATCTCAGCGGCGTAGGAAAAAAGTCCATCAAATGGTAAAGTACCTACGTTTACAGCCTGGAACCTTTTAAATATGAGTGTTTGTTGATTTATTTTTGCCGTTAAGTTTAGGCAGTAAAAGACTTGAATTATTAGTCTTTTTGAGGATAATCGGCTTCAGAAGCATCATTACATGAAAACTCCAAAAGAAGATAATTAGTTACTAAAAGCACCCCTAAAACAATTAAAAAAGTAACCATAACACCGATTTTATATTCTATAGATACATCGGATATATCAAGGGTTGCGTTCGAGAAGAAAAAAAATATAAAAAATCAGAAAAATTTATCCACCGGGTTAGTTTCAGCGATCAAGCCTAAATTAAAAAGCTCCTTCTGAACTTGGTTAATAGTGATGTGATCCACAGATTTTTGGCTCCACTGAGTTGAAGATAACCACAACTGGATTGCAGAAGGTTCTTGTTTATAACGAGTGGCCAGTTCCTTAATTAATTCAGGCCTCTGCAGCATGGCCTGAGTATGTTTATTAATTCCGTTTTGGATCAATTGCAAAGCATCAGGTTGATTTTCAATAAAATCCGAGCGACCAGCGAGCACAAAGCAGGGCCAGGGGGTGGGGTAAGCGTGTATGCGCAAATAATCAAACGCGGTGACATAGGGCTGGGTGGTGAATTTCTCCCAAAGAAATAGATCACTCTTTCCTTGCTCTAATTCGGATAATGCGCTGTCTAGATCGCCCACCTCGCGCATTGAAAATGCCTTGTCTGGGTCAATTCCAAGGGATTTGGCATAGAGGTAGGCCATTAAATGTGAGCCACTTCCAAAGCGGCTTATGGCAACATTTACAGGAGTATTGGGATTGTTTTTTAGGCGATGAACTAAATCCTGACTATTTTGCAGACCACTTACAGGGTGCGTGTGCACACCCCAGACTAGAGGAGAGGAGACAAAATATTGTATGAGCTTTATTGGCGCACCATCACATATTGCTTTAACCACACCTTCGGTCAGCATTAAGGCTAAATCAATATCTCCGTGGACCAAAGACTGAACCATTGCTCCCGTGCCGCCCTCAAAGTCTTGCCATCTGAGATTAATATTGTCCTTTTGGAGTTCTTTAGATTTAAGCAGCAGATACCATGGATAATTAAAGTGCTCTGGCACACCACCGATATGAACTGTTAGTGGATTCATCCTCCGACGCGCTTCGTTTTGTAGCCCTTTTGCTTGAGGTAATCCATGATTTGATCACGAAAATTTCCTTGCAGTATGATGCAATGATCTTTTATGCCACCCCCGATACTGAATTCTTGTTTTATGGACTTTGCCAGGGCTTTTAGTGCTTCTACATCGCCCTCAAACCCTTCAATAATGGTGGTTCCTTTGCCTTTTCTTTTTTCATAGCGACAAATAAGTGGTGTCTCTTGATCTGAGGCAGAAAAGCTTTGATTGTCCCCGTTATCCTCAAAAGCCTCCTCTGATTCTTTATGGTCGGGAAATAAATTTTTCAACTGATCACGCAAGTCGGCCATGCTATTTAATCGATTTTGGGCTTGAAACTTTAGGCTCTTATTTTTTGAATATTATTTTTTTCTAAGGCCAATTTCTACCAGTCGTTCTTCGAGGAAATCTCCGGCGGTAATGTCTGGGTAGGCCTTTGGTGATGCCGCACTGATACAAGTCTCCAAACAATTTAATTTCATGTCCGAGCGAGGGTGCATGAAAAAGGGTATAGAGTATCTCGGTGTGTCCCACTGGTCTCTCGGCGGATTTACCACACGATGAATTGTTGAGCGCAGCTTATTGTTTGTGTGACGCTCTAGCATATCTCCAACATTAATAACGAGTTGATCCTCCTTAGGCAGTGCATCCACCCATTGTCCTTCTTTAGTTAAGACTTGAAGTCCTCCAGTCGAAGCACCCATGAGCAAAGTGATTAAATTAATATCACCGTGGGCCCCGGCGCGTACTGCTCCTTCCGGCTCTTGGGTAATGGGAGGGTAGTGAATTGGTCTGAGAATACTGTTGCCGTTAGTCACCCACTGATCGAAGTAAGTTTCCTCCAGATCCATGTATAATGCCAAAGCTCGAAGCACGTAAATCCCTGTCTTTTCGAGCATTCTGTAGGCTTCCATCCCTGTTTTGTTAAACCCTGGGCACTCAGAGACAAGTACATTGTCTGGGTAAGGTGCGGCAAGATTAGCGTCTAGGCTGGCTTCTTGACCAAAATGGAAAAACTCTTTTAAATCTCCTTTACTTTGGCCTTTGGCGTGTTCTTTACCAAAAGAGACATAGCCACGCTGACCCGCCAGTCCAGGAATCTCATATTTGGCCTTTACTGAGGTAGGTAAATCAAAAAAACCTTTAACCTCACGATAGAGGTCATCCATAAGTTCTCGCGACAAAAAGTGATTGCTTAAAGAAACAAAGCCTATTTCTTGATATGCCTCACCAATTTGGGTGACAAATTGCGCTTTTCGCTTTGGGTCATCCGACAAAAAATCAGCCAGATCAACCGAGGGGATATGGTTCATGATGTTAAGATTTACTGGGCAAAGATACTGAATTTGTGCTGCAACGGACGTTTAAATTTTCACTGTGGCTCAAGTGTTAAGACACAATTAATTGTTACTTTTACCCTTAGCAATTTTTATTCTATGAGCCGCGAAACCATCCCGGTGCAACCCTTTGAATTTGACCGAAAAAACATCGATGATGCCACCCTATTGAGCTTGTATGAGCGTATGCTCAAGCCGCGTATGATTGAGGAAAAGATGCTCATTTTATTGCGTCAAGGCAAAATCAGTAAATGGTTCAGTGGCATTGGCCAAGAGGCAATTTCTGTAGGCGTGGCCTCAGTACTAACTCCAGAGGAGTATATATTGCCTATGCATCGCAATCTAGGGGTGTTTACCTCACGGGATATTCCGCTTTATCGCTTGTTTTCACAATGGCAAGGCAAGGCCAATGGATTTACCAAAGGCCGCGACCGCAGTTTTCATTTTGGAACTCAGGAGTTTAATATCGTCGGAATGATTTCACATCTAGGCCCTCAGTTTGGAGTGGCCGATGGGATTGCACTCGGGAATTTGCTCAAGCAAAACAAACAAGTATGTGCCGTGTTTACAGGTGAAGGCGGTACCAGTGAAGGAGATATTCATGAGGCGCTTAATGTGGCTTCTGTTTGGTCACTACCAGTGCTCTTTTGCATCGAAAATAATGGTTACGGCTTGTCCACACCGACTTCTGAGCAATATAATTGTGCCTATTTAGTGGATCGCGCTTTGGGCTACGGAATGGAAGGTCATCGATTGGAAGGCAACAATATACTCGAAGTCTATGCAAATCTTTTGAGTATTGTCAACTCCATGCGCGAAAATCCTCGTCCAGTGCTAGTAGAATTTGAGACATTCAGAATGCGTGGTCACGAAGAGGCCAGCGGCACAAAATACGTTCCTCAGGAGTTGATGGACCAGTGGGCCCTTAAAGATCCTCTAGAGACTTACGCGACATTTTTAAGAGAACAGCAAGTCTTGACTCAAGAGTATGAGACGGCTTTAAAGTCAAAAATTCAGGATGAAATTAACGAAAATTTGACCCTAGCTTTTGATGAGCCAAAGATACAATCTACCGAAAGTAATGAATTAAATGATGTATTTCAAGAGTCTGTATTTGAGGTAATTAAACAAGGAGAAGAAAAAGAAGAATTGCGTTTTGTCGACGCGGTAGCCCAAGGACTGGCTCAGGCCATGGAGCATCATGACGATCTCGTTATTATGGGCCAAGATATCGCGGAATATGGGGGTGTTTTTAAAATCACAGAAGGGCTATTTGAAAAATATGGTCCAGGTCGTGTGCGCAACACGCCCATTTGCGAGTCTGCCATACTTTCTGCAGCCATGGGACTTTCCATTAACGGTTTTAAGTCTGTTGTTGAAATGCAATTTGCTGATTTCGTGAGTTCCGGATTTAATCCTATTGTCAATTATTTGGCCAAGAGCCATTATCGCTGGGGTCAAAATGCAGATGTGGTGGTGCGTATGCCCTGTGGGGCCGGTGTAGGGGCAGGACCTTTTCATAGCCAGACCAATGAGGCATGGTTTACCCACACCCCTGGTTTAAAGGTAGTTTATCCAGCTTTCCCCGAGGATGCTAAAGGGTTATTGGCCGCGAGTATTGCCGATCCTAATCCGGTATTGTTTTTTGAGCATAAAGCCTTGTACCGAAGTGTTAGAGGCATGGTGCCAAAGAATTATTACCATTTACCATTGGGTCAGGCCGCGGTTTTAAGCCAAGGTACAGAGGTAGCCTTAATCACTTACGGGGCCGGCGTACATTGGGCTTTGGAACTACCCGAGGACCTAAAAAATCACTGCCGTATTTTGGATTTACGCAGTTTGGTGCCTCTAGATAAAGACACAATCATAACGGCCGTTAAGGCCACGGGAAAAGTTTTAATTCTGCAAGAGGACAGTATGTTTGGTGGAATTGCCTCTGATTTATCGGCCATTATCTCTGAGGAATGTTTTGAGTTTCTCGATGCTCCCATACGCAGAGTGGCGAGTTTGGAGACACCGATTCCCTTTGCCAGCGCATTAGAAGAACAATATTTAGCCAAGAATCGACTGATAAATACTATACAAGATCTATTGGCTTATTGATATGGGAGATATTTTTACCTTAGAACATCTTACTTCACTGATTCTATTGATCATGCTTCAGGCCGTATTGGGCTTGGATAACTTGCTTTATATCTCCATTGCCTCGAAACAGGCTCCAGAAAAAGATCAGTCTAAAGTGCGTACTATTGGGATTGCCTGGGCCATAGTATTGCGTATCGGATTGCTTTTTTTACTGTTACAGCTCATACAGTGGTTTCAAAACCCATGGTTTGTCATTCAAGAAAACGATTATTTCACAGGTCAATTTAATTTTCACAGCATCATTGTGCTGGTAGGGGGTGTGTTTATCATGTATACTGCTTTAAAAGAAATATGGCACATGATGCATTACGATGCGCAGATTAGTGAATCTACAGGCGGCACAAAGAGTAAAAACCAGGTCATTTTTCTGATCATCTTGATGAATTTGGTGTTTTCATTTGATTCGATTTTAGGGGCTATGGCGTTGACCGATGAATTTTGGGTGATGGCAACAGCCATCGTAGTGGGTGGATTGCTTATGATTTGGCTGTCGGGACGTGTGACGGCTTTTCTCAAGAAGAATAGACTTTATGAGGTGCTCGGCCTTTTTATACTGTTTATAGTGGGCATTATGCTGCTTTCCGAAGGGGGGCATTTAGCCCATATTAATGTCTTTGGTAATCCTATAACCCCAATGACCAAAACGACCTTCTATTTTGTGATAACCGTACTTATTTTAATCGACATAGTTCAGTCCAAATATCAAAAAAACCTAAGGCGCAGTGGGGGAGACCAATAATCTATGGGAACATTGTGATTCTGGACGCTACAAGCCACAGACCATTGCGGTTAAATTATCAGCTAAAGGGGAGCGCTCTTTAAAGCAGCATCATCCATGGATTTTTGATCAAAACATTCTCAAAACTAATAAAAACCCGAACCCTGGTGATGTCGGGGTAGTTTTTGCCCATAAAACCAATAAGGTAATCGGAGTAGGGCTCATGGATCCTGATTCACCGATTGCCTTGAAAATGATTTATTTTGATGGAGGCCTCATAATCAATGATGTTTTTTTTAAAGGCATAATCACTAAGGCC
>OMJU01000080.1 GCA_900299425.1 Candidatus Rokuibacteriota bacterium | reverse complement strand
TATTGATTTGTCTCGCTAAGAATAAGTGATAAAAAAATAAGCGGGCCACAGGCCCGCTTATTTTTTTATCACTTATTCTTAGCGAGACAAATCAATATCCCAAAATCATATTGTGGTAAGGAATGATCGCGCTAAACCCCTTTTCTTTAAAATAGTTAGCGGTAAAATTAGCCTTTGTACCTGGTAGGTAAGGGCCGTTGTTGTCGCTTTCTGATTCAGGGCCGAGGACCATCATGAAATCGCCGCCCCATCCACCTAAACTTTTAATTGTTCCCGGAAAGTCTTTAAAAAATTCTTCTTGAACAGGGGTGAGTGCCAAGCCTTGAGCAATCAGTTGCTCATGCTGCTTTAGGAGTACCCCAAATTCCTGATGGCTAGAGACATGGATCATCGCCTGGGTGATTGCGCTTATTTCTTGAATCCATCCATGATTTAGCTGTGTTTTGCGATAGTGCGCAATTGATTCTCGGCTGTTTTGTTTTTTATTTCGGTGTACAAAATAAATATGGTGATCAAAAGGCCAATTGACGACCACTGGAGTGACCTGGGGCGCAGTAGTCCCAATCTTATAGGTAAATGCCCCAGATTGATCGGCTGCCGCTACATCATAACCGCTGCCGCCAAAACTCATAGTCGACAGGTCAAAAGGATTGGTTTGACTCCACTGAGCCACTGCAGCAATCAATGTGGAGGAACTGCCTAATCCCCACGAACGAGGAAAGTCTAAGCGACTGGTAATACACGCACCTTTAGTCTGATTTGAAAAATCTGGATTGAGTCGCACCGCTGCCATTAAAACTTTTAAAAGGGCTTGGGCTAATTCTTGGTTGTTTGTAGACAGTATTTTATCAACTGCAAGATTTATATGGGCTTCAAACCATAGCTGATTTGTTTCATCAAGGGCCTGCCAAATAAGTACTTCCGAGTTTTGCTGGTGGTCAATATGAAATTTTTGTCCGAACTGGGTCGGCATGGCCAAAGCTAATGCGCCGTCCAAAACAGCGTATTCCCCGCTGATCAATAATTTGCCGTTTTTTTTAAGTTTAGTGGTCATTTGAGTTATATGACGCGACAAATTCAGCCACACTACGTGCCGAAATGGCATTGTTTTTAAAATGTTCTACAGCAGCCATTTTTGTTGGCTCATCGGCATTATTTTGACTCAAAAAATTTAAAAGGTGCATTTTCATATGGCCTTTTTGAATTCCTGTAGTGACCAAAGAGCGAACAGCGGCAAAGTTTTGCGCAAGCCCAGCAGTAGCGACGATTTTCATGAGTTCCACTGCAGTGGGTTCCTCAAGTATGGCCAGTGCCACCCCTACCATGGGATGTAACTTTGTAAGACCGCCTACTGTGCCCAAAGCCAGGGGGAGTTCAATTGAAAATTCAAACGTATCATTTTGAATTTTTGCCTTGGAGAGGCTGCGGTATTGTCCATCTTTACAGGCGTAAGCATGCACTGCAGCTTCTACGGCCCTAAAATCATTTCCTGTGGCTAGCACCACAGCATCGACACCATTCATGATGCCTTTGTTATGCGTAACTGCGCGCAAAGGGTTTGTTTGGGCAATAGCAACTGCACGTATAAATTTATCAGCAAATTCCTTTCCACTGAGACCTTCTTGAGCCAGTTCGGATACGGGACATTGGACCCAAACGCGCACTAAACACTCGGGCACATAATTCGATAGAATACTCATGACCACTTCAGGTTGTTGTCCAGGTCCAAATCCTTCGTAAGTTTCCGCAAAAGCCCCAAAAGTTGCAGCAATGGTTTCAAGACAAGAATTGATATAATTAGCCCCCATCGCATCTGCAGTCTCGAAACGCGCATGGATGTAGCAATATCCATTCAAAGCCTCTGATTCGTCGATTAAATCTAAATCAATCAAGCCACCACCTCGTTTTTTCATGCCGGCAGAAAGCATGTCAACACTACGGATTAGTGCCTGCTTAGTTTGAGTAAAAAAGCGCATTAAATTAGACGGCGCCCCTGAATAATTCAAGTGAATTTGTCCACTTTTTACGGTGCTGATAATTTCGGATTTAAAACCCCCTCGATCCAACCAAAATTTTGCGGCATTACTGGCAGCGGCGACCACAGAGCTTTCTTCGATGACCATAGGGATGGCGAAAATCCTATCATCAATTTTAAAATTTGGGGCAACGGCAAAAGGAAGATAGAAGTTAGACAGCGCGTTTTCAATGAATTCATCGTGTCGTTGCTGTCGCGCAGAATCCTGATGCCAGTATAAGCTCAAAAGATATTCGGCCTCAGGTTTATCTTTTAAAAATGTTTGGGACAACCAATTAATTTTTTCCTTTTTGGAAAGTTTTGAAAAGCCATTAATGGTTTTATTATTCATGAGTCACACCACTTTAGTTGCAAATATAAGTCTTTTGTGAGGCAATAGAGGTTCTTTTAGTCTAAGCCGACCAGCAAAATTTACCCAAAAAGCCTTATATTTCAATTCAATTTGAAACGACCTATATCTACCGAATGATACGACGCGATGTGAGGGCTTTGTTAGCCATTGTGATTGGTGTTTTTTTCTCTGCGCCCCTTTTTGCTCAAGAACGCTCCCTTAACCTTGATGAAATATGGAATGGTCAATTTTCGGCTGCGGGACCTCAATCTATTCGCAGTATGTCAGACGGAGAACATTTCACTGTTCTTGAGCGCAGCGACACCTCTAAGGCCATGGAAATCAATAAATACGACTATGGCTCCGGGCAAAAGTTAGGGGTGATATTCAGCAGCAATAACTATCCGCAGTTACAGGGTGTTTTTGATTATGAACTGAGTCCTGATGAACAGAAAATTTTGATCAAAACCCAGCGCAAAGCACAATACAGACATTCATATTTTGCCCAGCATTATTTGTACAATCTGTCCGATAACTCATTGGTGCAGGTTGAAGGGCCGGATTTGCAAGAAGTTACTTTTAGTCCAGACGGCCGGCTTTTGGGCTTTGTCCGAGCCAATAATTTATATTATTGGATCATTTCAGAACAGAAAGGCGTTCAGGTGACCACCGATGGCATCCAGAACCATATCATCAATGGCCTGTCAGACTGGGTATACGAGGAGGAGTTTGGTTTTGTACAAGCGTATCAGTGGAGTCGTGAAGGTGATTATTTGGCTTATTTGCGTTTTGATGAATCCGATGTGCCCGAATTTTCAATGGACGTTTATGGGCAAGGGCTATATCCTGAGCAGAGTGTGTTTAAATATCCAAAGGCCGGGGAAAAGAACGCTGAGGTTTCCCTTCATGTATATGCTCTAAAGGAAAAAGTGACCACTGATGTTGATTTATCACAATTGCCCTATGAATATATTCCACGCATTAAATGGACCAAGAATCCGGATCAATTGGCCGTACAATTGCTCAATAGAGCTCAAAATGAGCTTGTAATGCTTCAGGTTGATCTGCGCGAAAATCAAATTCAAGTTTTACTCAGAGAGACGGACGCGGCTTATGTGGACATTCATGATGATTTGACCTTTTTAAACGACAATAGTTTTATTTGGCCGAGTGAGCAAGATGGCTGGCGTCATTTATATCATTACAATGCCCAAGGGGCATTGATTCGTCAACTTACTCAGGGGAATTATGATGTGACTGCGTATTATGGGTTTAACCCCAAAATCGGTCGATTGTATTTTCAATCCTCCAAGCGAGGAAGCATTTACAGAGACATCTATTCGATGAATATCTCCGGTACTAATATGGTTCGTTTTTCTCAAGATAAGGGCACCAATAGCGCCGATTTTAGTGCGGATTTCAGTCATTATATCCAAAGCCATTCTTCCAGTACAAGTCCTTATGTGTATACCTTGCATTCAGGTCTAGATGGTACCCAGCTGCGTGTTTTGGAAGACAATTCGGCTCTGAGCGCCTTAATTAAGGACTATGACTTAAATCCCAAGACTTTTGATAGCTTATTTATCAATGGGCATTGGCTCAACACCTATACCATCAAGCCACGCGTTATTGACACTACTAAAAAATATCCAGTATTGATGTATCAGTACAGTGGTCCAGGGTCTCAACAGGTGTCGGATCGATGGAATAGTTCTAATGATTAGTGGCATCAATATCTAGTGAATCAAGGTTTGATCGTCGTATGTGTGGATGGTCGAGGCACGGGACTTAAAGGGCGAGATTTTAAAAAAATGACCCAGGGTAAATTGGGATTGTATGAGGTCCAAGATCAAATCGCGGCAGCACAAAAGATCGCCCAGTGGTCTTATGTGGATCCAGAGAAAATTGGAATTTGGGGATGGAGCTATGGGGGCTTTATGTCTGCAAACTGTCTTTTTCAAGGTCAGGGGGTCTTTTCCACAGCCATCTCCGTAGCCCCGGTAACTTCATGGCGATTTTATGACTCTATTTATACAGAGCGTTATATGGGGCTGCCTCAAGACAATGCAGTGGGCTATGACGCCTATGCGCCACTAGATCACGTGTCGAACATGTCTGGTGCTTTACTCTTGGTACACGGAACGGCAGACGATAATGTACATGTACAGAATTCTATGCGATTGATCGATGCTTTAGTCAGGGCCAATAAGCCCTTTGACTGGCTCATCTATCCCGATAAAAATCACGGGATTTATGGGGGTTACACCCGTGATCATCTATACCGAAAAATGACCGATTTTATTCAAAATAACCTAATCAATAATTAATACATAAAACGAATTCAAATGACAGCATCTACCACAACCAAAGAATTTTTTGGACATCCTCTGGGACTTTTTGTGCTCTTTTTTACTGAAATGTGGGAGCGCTTTTCTTATTATGGAATGCGTGCGATTCTCGTGCTTTATCTAGTCTCACAAACTGATGCAACTAATGCTGGATTGGGCTGGGCCAATGAAAGCGCCCTAGCACTTTACGGTTGGTATACCATGCTGGTTTATGTGGCTTCAATACCAGGTGGGTGGTTGGCCGATAAATTTTTTGGTCAAAAGAAATCCGTTCTTTACGGTGGAATCCTTTTAGTTTTTGGACACAGTATTCTAGCCATTGAACAGATGTGGGCGTTTTACTCGGGCCTTTCTTTAATCATCGCTGGTGTTGGGATGCTCAAGCCAAATATTTCCACTATGGTTGGTGGGCTCTATAAGCCCGGTGACATTCGTCGTGATAAAGGGTTTACCATTTTTTATATCGGCATTAATCTCGGCGCATTTTTATCGAGTCTGATTGTGGGTTATGTAGGTGAAGTTATGGGTTGGCATTACGGTTTTGGGCTCGCAGGTATTGGGATGACTCTGGGATTAATTCAGTATGTTCTTGGTCAAAAATACCTCAAAGATGTCGGTAATTACTTGGGAAGTTCTACCGACGAAGCCGAAATTGAGGCCATGAATAGACCGTTAACCAAAATCGAAAAAGACCGTGTTGTCGTCTTATTTCTTTCATTTTTCCTAGTGATTGTTTTTTGGGGTGCTTTTGAGCAAGCAGGAGGACTCATGAATATTTACGCCATGGAGAATACTAATCGTATGCTCTTTGGTCTAGAAGTGCCAGCCTCTTGGTTTCAGTCCTTAAATGCGATGTTTATCATTTTCTTGGGAACAACTGTAGCAGCTTATTGGGCTAAGCGCAAATTGCGTGGAAAATTATCGACTTCACTATTCAAAATGATCATCGGATTGATCATTATGGGTACAGGATTTTTCTTTATGTCTGCTGCCTCAACCGAATTTGAGACCACAGGATCATCAGCCATGTATTGGTTGGTTTTGGCTTATTTATTCCATACTGTGGGTGAGCTGTGTATCTCTCCAGTAGCCCTGTCGTACATCACAAAACTAGCACCACTTAAATACGCCTCACTGATGATGGGGGTTTATTTTGCCATGACTGGTTTTGGCAATAAGCTCGCGGGTCTACTTGGCGAATCAGCCTCAACTTATGGAGAGTTTACGATATTTACTGGGATCGCCGTCTTTTGCGTGGTCTTCGGATTGGTCGTATTGCTGTTCAGAAAGAAATTAGAAGTTTTAACCCATGGTATAGAAGATACCGAACACTAAAATATTGACAACTATGAATACCGATATCGAAAACTTATTCAAAGACAAAGTACTAGGTCATCCAGCAGGACTTTTTGTATTGTTTTTTACCGAAATGTGGGAGCGTTTTTCTTATTATGGAATGCGGGCTCTTTTGGTTATGTTTTTCACGGCTTCCCTATTGGATCAAGGCTGGGGCTGGCCGCGTGAATATGCCTTTGCTATTTTTGGCACTTATACATCGATGGTTTATCTCTCCACACTGCTCGGGGGTTATGTCTCAGATCGAAAAATAGGGTTCAGATACGCCATCTTGGTTGGGGCATTACTCATGACTTTAGGCCATGCTTGTATGGCCTTAGAAACCGAGTTTTTTATCTACACAGGGCTTATTCTATTGGTTTTTGGTAGTGGGTTTTTTAAGCCAAATATGACCTCGATTATCTCTGCCATGTACGCATCTCGCCCAGAAAAAAAGGACGGAGCCTATACGATTTTCTACATGGGGGTTAATGCAGGAGCATTTTTAGGTATTTTGCTTTGTGGCTATATGGGAGAACAAGTCGGTTGGTCCTGGGGCTTTGGATTAGCAGGTATTTTTATGCTTTTTGGATTGTTGCAATTCTGGTGGGCCCAAGACATTTTTGGTAGCATTGGTCTCAAACCAAAGAAGCAGGCTCAAGATCAAGTTGAGCTCGGACCAGACGAGCCAAAGTTAAACCCATTTACTAATTTTCAGTTAGGCATTATCGCTTTGGCTGCGATTATTGGATTAGCCTGGATGATCAACGATCCCGTGTCCAAAATCTCAGAAGGGGCCTACAACTTATTTGATTTTGACATCGCCGGTTTAGGGGGGTCTTCGTTCATGATTTTGCTCGCTCTAGGATTGTTCATCCTTTTGCTGGCCATCCGTTTGCCACGCTACGACAAAATCACGAAGGACCGTATGTTAGCGGTTATGTTTTTTGCCTTCATTACCATCTTCTTCTGGGCCATTTTTGAACAAGCCCCGAGTTCTTTAACGATTTTTGCGCGGGATTATACCGATCGCATGCTTGAGGGCAATTCTGCCATGATTTTTAAGGTAGTAGATGCATTGGTGACCATAGTGCCGCTAGGGGTTATTACCTGGGTGCTTTTCAAACTCTTCGGTAAGACCTTTACCACCTACAAGTGGTCGAATATTATTTTGGGATTGAGTTTTATCATCATCTGGGCTATTGCACTTTATCGCTTAAATGATAAATTCAGTCAAGACGTTGCCGAAATTGACGCTTCTTGGTTTGGTATTTTGAATTCCTTGTTTATCATCACATTTGCGCCCTTGTTCTCACGCTGGTGGGAAAGTAAATTCAACCCAAATGCCAATATGAAATATGCTATAGGGATGTTTCTACTGGGATTGGGGATGGCCTGTGTTGCTGTAGGTGCCTCAGATATTCCAGTGGGTGCAGAAACGGCTTCGGTGAGTATTATATGGTTGATATTGGTTTATTTCTTCCACACTATGGGTGAGTTATGTATTTCACCAGTGGCCCTTTCTTATGTCAGTAAGCTTGTACCAGGACGCATGATTGCCATGATGTTTGGTGTTTGGTATTTGGCCGTCGCTATTGGGATGAAACTCGCTGGGGTCTTTGGAGAGGCTTCTGAGGAAATCGCCCAGTCTGAAGGATTGAGTACCTTCTTCTGGATGCTTACTTTTGTGGCTGTAGGTTTAGCGGTATTTTCTGCACTGATGTATCCGATCATTAAAAAATTAATGCACGGAGTGCGCTAATTCGGCGGTATGGCTAAATGGCTTGATTTTTGTGTCGACAAGCATATGAGATTTAAATCATTTGTACTGATAATTTTGGTATTGTTGAGCTCAACTGTTGTGGCCCAAGAGGTTCAATGGATGTCGTTAAGTGAGGCGCTCACGGCACAAAAATCAAATCCTAAAAAAATCTTTATGGATGTTTACACCGTTTGGTGTGGGCCCTGTAAGCTCTACGACCGAAATACCTTCAGCAATCCACAACTTGCCGCCTTTATCAATGAAAATTTTTATCCTGTAAAGTTCAATGGAGAAGGGGATGAAACCATCGTATACAAGGGTAAAACCTATGACAATCCCCGATATGATCCCGCTAAGGCCAAACGGCGAAATTCAGTACATGAGTTTTCTAGTTATTTGGGCATACGCGCTTACCCAACGGTTGTATTTATGGATGAATCAGGGGGACTAATCAAAAGTGTTCGGGGCTATAGGACCCCCCCGCAGCTTGAGTTATTCCTTAGATTTTTTGGCACTGATTTATGGAAAAGTGTACGCACTCAAGAGGCTTACGATAATTATGTTGCTAATTTCAAACCCAGTTTTCAATGAATCGACTACTTACCGATGAGCCTTTGACTCGGGGAACCAGGCGAGAATTGGTAGGGTATAAAATAACCCTGGGTTTGCTGATTGTTTTTAGTTTGAGCACTGTTCAATCTCAGGCGCAGATTAAATGGATGACCATGAATGAGGCTTTGGCGGCTCAGGCTCAAAAACCCAAAAAGATCTTTATGGACGTTTATACAGACTGGTGCGGGCCTTGCAAGATGCTGGATAAAAATACCTTTTCCAACAAGCGTTTGGTGCGCTATGTAAACAAGCATTATTACGCCGTTAAGTTTAATGGAGAGGGTACTGAGTCAATTACCTACAAGGATTTTACATACACCAATCCAAACCATCAACCCGAGCGCAAGGGGCGCAACGCCCAGCATTTTTTTGCCGATGCCTTGCGTATAAATGCCTATCCCAGTCTGGTGTTTTTTGACGAAAATGGTGAATTGATTCAAGCGCTTCCGGGCTACAAGTCAGCCCAGGAACTCGAAATATTTTTAAAGATGGTCGCCTCGGATGATTATAAAAACATCACCACTGAGCCTGCGTGGGCCGAATATCAAGCAGCCTTCAAAAGTACTTTTTAAACTGGCCATCACTAGTTTCTATCGCACCTGAACTATAAGTGTCTAAAAACTTTTGATTTAGAAAGTGCGCCCGTTCGCGCCAATGTTCAATGACATACCGGGCATTAGACCCGTCGGCCAGAACGATGCATGGGGTTAACTAATTAACCAGTTTTTCAAAATGTATATTGGCATTGGCCCTGAGCAGTACAATGCCATTATTGACCGGTGGGTAAACGCCCGTGGAGTCCACCACAATTACTGGCAATCCATCAAAAGTCATCACCGTGGGCAATGGTTTTTCAGCCTTAAGTTTGACTCCATAATGTCTGGACCAATCTGACCCGTCTGGGTTCATTTTATTCTTTCCTCTGAAAAGCTCTTTAAATCCCTCAGGAGCATGTACGATCAGGCGCGTATTGTCAAAGCGATGCAAAATTGTCAATTGGGGCACTGGATCGCGACGCCATAGTGTTTTGCTGATATAGCCCGCTAATAAAATGCAACATAGATAAGGCAAGAAGGTCCTAAAGACAATTTTTCGAGGGACCCATGGATGCTGTAACCCCCACCAGAGCAAGAGGGCAATCGCGTAATAGCTCCAAAGGGTGTATTGATTCAGATTCAGGTCTTTTAACAGCATATGCTCATGTGAAGCAATCCACACAACAGCCTTTAAAATTACATGGAGTAATTCATCCCAAAGCTCAAAAAAAATATTTGGTATGTCTGTGATAAGACTTCCCATGGTGTTGGATAAACCCAAAATCAATAATGGAGTCATCAGCGGTAGGACAATTAAATTACTCAACCAAAACATTAAAGGGAACTGATGGAAATAATAAATGGACAGTGGCCCGACACCGATCTGTGCGGCTGCCCCTACAGTGCTGAGCTGTATGAAATAGCGATAAATTCGGTTTTGGGGACGCCATATTTTTTTGAGGCGCGACGGCAAGTAAGTCAAGGCCATCACGGCACTGAAACTCAATTGAAATCCTACTGAAAAAAGCCAATACGGGGACCACCAAAGCAGCAGAATAAGACAGAGCAATACACTGTTACTGCCGGATACTGGACGCCCAATAATTTGTGCTATTTGCCAAATACTAAACATGCAAACTGCTCGCGTTATAGAAGGACTGAGTCCACAAATAAATGCATAACTCCATAGCAGCACCAAAAGGATAACGGCTTGAATTTTTATCCCAAATGGAAGTGCTTTAAGCGGTCGCAGTAGCCATTGGAGCAGGAGCACCACCAAACCCACATGCAGGCCTGAAAGCGCCAAGACATGTAAGGCCCCAGCACTGGCAAATTGGCTTTTGACTTCAATAGTCAGATCTTGGGTTTGTCCCAAAATTATGGCTAGAGCTAATGCCTGTGCCTGTGCTGAAATAGCGGCATCACGCCAGTATTGAGCCAGTTTTGTATTGATTTTTTGGGCTTTAGCCCTTAAACTCAAGGGATGTAGGCGCCAACAATAGACTTGATTTGCACTCAGGGTCATTGCAAATTCAATACCCTGACTGTAATAGTAAGATTTTTGGTCGAAGCCTCCAGGATTTTTGTTGCGCTCGATGATCTTGGGTGAACTATTGGTCCAAAGTGTTTTATCAGGCCCCAATAATTGGATAAGTGTGGTGTCACGACAAAGCAAAACAATGCGGGTAGGCTTATGGCTGTTTTTTTGATAATAGTGGGCCATATACCTGGTTGTTTGCCCCCAGGGTTTTAAGCGGTGTTTGATCACTACAGCATTTAAGTGTGTCGCTTTTTCACCGCTGAGGTCCTTAGCTTTTAAAGGATGCTGATCAAGTTCAGCCGAGGCTGAGTCAGGCAGGGCCCTGGACCATGTAAAATGCAAGCAGCCCAAAGCAATCCAAAGGGTAAAAAACCAAATACGACAAATCCACCATAGTTTTGGATTTAAATAAAAACTCAGCAAATAACTGATGATTAAAACTAAACTAATGCTCAGATAGATAAGTCTGCTATCAGGCATGGGGATTGCACTGAAATGTCCTAACATTATCCCGAGACTCACCCCAAGGACCAGTTCAAAAAGTCTTATGTTGATGGGTTGTGACACTCCCCAGTAGCAGTTAGAGGGAGTCTAAGGCAAGCTAGGAATTAAAAACAGAGGCCGTACAAAAAACAAGTGCTTTTTTCAATATTGATCGTACAATCTAGCAATTGTCACTACTGCCAAAGCTTCTGAGCGCCTTAACGGATTGCGCTTTTACTGCTGTGATGCGCCATATATCAGGGCCGCAACACGCTGGCTCGCCCCGTTTGGCCCGAGTTTTTCGAACAATTGATCATAAGCCTTCAGTTGCTGGCTGCGACCTTCAGCACTGAGAATATAATCGAGATTATCGGTGAGGGATTGTGTGTTAAAGTCACTTTGGATGAGCTCAGGAACAGCGGGCGCATCTAAGATTAGATTTACCAAAGAAATATAGGACAATTTGATGATGCGTTTGGCGATTTCATAAGATAACCAATGACCCTTGTAGCAGACCACTTGAGGCACTTTTAGCAAGGCGGTTTCCAGAGTTGCTGTCCCCGAAGTGACCATGGCGGCATGGGCAACACTTAAGATTGAATAGGTGTCTTGGGTGACGATTTTGATCTTGGATTCATCAATCAGTTGCTGATAAAAACTCATTTCCATCGAAGGGGCTCCAGCCACAACAAATTGATAATTTGTGAACGAATCTGCCATTTGTGCCATCACTGGAAGCATGGCTGAGATTTCTTGGCGACGACTCCCGGGCAGTAAGGCGATTATCGGGCGTTGGTCTAAAGCGTATTTAGCTCTAAATCCATCGTCATCGACTGTGGGCTTGTTTTCGAGCGCATCTCTAAGTGGGTGCCCCACAAAATGTACTGGGCAACCCCGCTGGCCAAAAAACGCCTCTTCAAAAGGCAAAATAACATAAAGGGCGCTAACATCGCGACCAATGGCTTTAACCCGGTTTTCTTTCCAAGCCCAAGCTTGAGGTGCAATATAATAATGCACTGGAATATTTTGCTGTTTAGCCCATCGGGCGATGCGCATGTTGAATCCGGGATAGTCAATCAAAATCAGCACATCAGGCTTATAGGCTTCAATATCTTTTTTACAGCGTTTAATATTGCCAAGTATGGTCTTGAGGTTAAATAAAACCTCAATGAATCCCATAAAGGCGAAGTCCCGATAATGCTTAACAAGAGTCATCCCTTGGGCTTGCATCAGGTCCCCACCCCAACCGCGAATTTCGGCCTGGGGGTCTATTTGCTTTAGCGATCGAATTAAATTAGATCCGTGTAAATCGCCTGAGGCTTCTCCTGAAATGACGTAGTATTTCATGTCAAAAGAAATATAAGAAATAAGTCGTTAACGCAGCACCAATTGTCGCTAAGAGTACCCCCCGCGCTTCGTATTCTTGATTGCGGCGTAAAAATTCAAAAAAGGCCAAAAGATTTGGCAAAGCGCCCAGAGAAATCAACATCCAAAGCCTATGAGTTTCAAGGAATCCAGTCCACATAGTTTCAACGGTAGTGTTATTGAGTAGGCTAAAAATAAAAAGACAAAGCAAGATGCCTAGCCCGTTAAAAATGAGCCCAACCACAAAGCCTTTAAATATTCTTTTGCTCATGATTTTAAATTCCATTGATTGATAAGCGGGATAGCGTAATGGGCTGTTAAGTCATATTGAACAGGGACCACAGAAATATAGCCGTTGTCAAGCGCCCATTGATCGGTATCCTGGCCTTGGTCCAAATTCACAAATTCTCCAGAGAGCCAATAATATGTCCTTCCCCAGGGGCTTTTGCGTTTATCGAACTGCTCAACCCATTGGGCATTAGCTTGTCGACAAATTTTAATGCCTTTGAAAGGACCTTGATCAATTTTCGGAAAATTTACATTTAAAACCACACCTTGCGGCATACCGTGCTCTAGGCATTGACGGGTTAAATGTTGAATAGGGGCTACAGTATGACTGAAATCTGCATTATAACTGAAGTCCAGCAGAGAGAATCCAATGGCCGGGATGCCCATAGTGCCAGCTTCAACTGCCGCGCTCATGGTGCCGCTGTAAATTACATTAATGGAGGCATTGCTTCCGTGATTGATACCACTGACCAGCAAGTCCGGTTTGCGGTGTAGCACCTCATTGACAGCAATCTTCACACAATCAGCGGGGGTTCCACTACAACTGAATTCTTGAATGGCGAGCGACTCATCAACTTGTATTGGATCGCAATAAAGTGTGTCATTGACAGTAATGGCATGGCCCATGCCGCTCTGTGGTGCATCAGGAGCTACCACAACAACTTCCCCAAGGGGCAGCATGGCCTTAATTAGCGTTCTGATTCCTGGGGCCGTAATGCCATCGTCATTTGTGACTAATATCAGCGGTCTTTTTTTTGACATGGTGTGATTTAGGGTTAAAAATACGCTTATCTGAGGTGATTACACAATTTGAATTTAATTTTTACAGCCCCTTGTTTAACAAAAAATTAGCAGCAAAACTCTGAGGCTCCCCTTTAATTTTTAGCTATTTTAGAAGACTAAAATCAGAAGCATGCGCATATTGAGAAGGAACTGGAAAATTTTATTGCTCGGGGTGTTTGTGGCTGTGGCTTCCTGCAGTTTTACGGCCAAAGAATTTAATGACCCCAGCAAAGATCGTTTGCTTATTGACCTAATCAGTTATGTGCTCGAGAGAGGTCATTACGACCCAAAGGACTTGGATGATACCTTTTCAACGCATGTCTGGGAAAACTTTATTGAGTCTTTGGACCCCCTGAAACGATATTTTTTGGCCGAGGATATTGGGAGTTTTCGAGCCTACAGTACGGTCATTGACGATCAAATCCGAGAGAAAGATCTGAGCTTTTTTGATGTGGTTTACCAAACTTACCTGCAGAGATCACAAGCCACTAAGTATTATTACAGGGACATACTCGACAAGCCTTTTGACTACACTTTAGAGGAAAGTATCGATACGGATTACGAAAATTTGACTTACGCGGCTACCGCCCAAGACCTGAAGGAGCACTGGCGCAAACAACTCAAATATACCGCCCTGTCAAATTTGTACGATCTGCTTGAGGAGCAAAAGGAGGCCCGTGCCATGAATGCCGATAGCATACCTACTGAAGAAATTAGAGCACTCATCGACATGAGTATGACAGAACTCGAAGCAAAGGCTCGAGAAACTACTTTGTCGACATTGGAGGATAATTACGACTTTACGGATGACCTAGAGCGCAAGGATTATTTTGCGGTTTATCTCAATGCAATAGTTTCTGAATTTGATCCACACACCAATTATTTTGCCCCTCCAGATCGCGATCGTTTTGATTTGCGCATGAGCGGTAAACTCGAAGGCATTGGCGCACGCTTGCAGAAGAAAAATGATTACATCACTATTGTTGAGGTCATCAGCGGAGGTCCAGTTTGGCGTGGTGAACATTTGGAGGTTGGGGATGCCCTGATAAAAGTTAAGCAAGAAGGTGAAGATGAGGCCGTGAGTTTAGTGGGCATGCGTGTTGATGATGCGGTGAAACTAATCAAAGGTCCAAAAGGTACTAAAGTCACTTTGACTGTAAAGCGGGTCGATGGAACCATCGACGAAGAGGTTATTGAGCGTGATGTGGTAGAGCTGGCCGAGACCTATGCCAAATCTACAATTATTGAGCAGGGGGGTAAACGCTATGGGCTGATCAATTTGCCGGCTTTTTACTTCGATATGACCGATTATGGCGAGCGCAATGCCGCAACGGATGTGCGTCAAGAAATTGAAAAATTAAAAACAGAGCAAATCGATGGGTTGATCATGGATTTGCGCAATAACGGAGGTGGTTCTTTGCGCACAGCTGTAGATATCGCAGGCTTGTTTATTAAAAACGGTCCAGTGGTGCAAGTAGCTAGTAATGGCGCTCGTAAAGAGGTGCTCAAGGACAGAGACAATTCAATAGTATGGGACGGTCCACTGGTGCTTATGATCAATGAGCTTTCTGCCTCCGCTTCTGAAATTTTGGCTGCGGCCATGCAAGATTATAAGCGAGGAATAATTTTGGGCAGCGCACAATCTTATGGTAAAGGAACTGTCCAAAACATGATCGATCTGAACCAATGGTTGCGCAATAACGATTTAGGGGATATGGGTGCGCTAAAAATGACCACCCAAAAATTTTATCGCGTGAATGGAGGTTCGACCCAACTAGAAGGAGTTAAAAGTGATGTGGTAATGCCTGATCGATACAGTTACATTGAAATTGGTGAGCGCGATTATGAAAATCCGCTGCCGCATGATAACATAACTGCTGCCGAGTATGAATTATGGCCAGGGTATATCGACTATCAGGGCACTATAGAGCGCAGCAAAAAGCGATTGGCTTCAAATCCTCAAGTCCAATTAATTGAGGAAAATGCGCAGTGGATCAAATCCACTCAAGACGATCAAGAACTCAGCCTGGCCCTTGAGGCACATACTGCTGAAATGCAACGCCGCGAAGAGGAGAACAAGCGATTTGAGTCTATCAAGGATTATGACAATCAATTGAACTACGCTTCATTAAAGGATGACCTGCGTCTTATGGATCAAGATACCACCATGCGCGAGCAGCACAGACGTTGGCACAAGGCCTTGGCGAAGGATGTTTATGTAGAGGAAGCTGTTCAGATTTTGGCAGACCTCAAAATGAATAATATTCGACCCAATAAGGTCGCCAAGATTCAGGATTAATTTATGCAGTTTAAGGCAACAGCCCAAGTCGAACCACGGATTTTAAAATTCATTAAAAATCCGCTTGGTCTTTTGAGTGCTGCCTTGCTGATTACTGCAACGGTTTTGGCTGTTTTTGCTTACTGCCTGGCTCCTGATGACTCTCCCAACGCCAACAATATGCATTTATCCATTGCGGCAAAGCCCCCTGGATATAAGGTACTTATGTTTGTGATCCCCAATATTGAGGCCCCCAAAGTCTCCGCATGGCAGGCTTTTTTATACGGCAGACCAAAAGGGGCTTTGGAATTCCCCATTGCTGATTATGCGTTAACAGATCAGGGTCTAGAGCTGACCTTATTACAGGCTGATGCGGATGGAGCACAAACTAAATTTTTTACCTTGGACAGATTTGTCTCTAACGGAGAAAAGTTCAAGTTAGATCAAGTGATTCAGTCGAAAACATTTTGGTTGGGCACCGATAAATACGGTAGAGATCTGCTCAGTAGAATGCTTATAGGATTGAGGGTTTCTTTATCTGTGGGTCTTATTGCGGTATTGATTTCGCTAGTAATTGGCATCACCCTTGGGGCAATTTCAGGTTATTTTGGCGGACGTATCGATCAAATAATAATGTGGCTGATTAATGTGACTTGGTCCATTCCTACCTTACTGCTGGTAATTGCCATTACACTAGCGCTGGGCAAGGGCTTTTGGCAAGTGTTTATTGCCGTGGGCCTTACCATGTGGGTTGAAGTGGCCCGAGTGGTTCGGGGACAAGTAATGAGCGTTAAGCAAAGGCAATTTGTAACGGCTGCTCGTGCCCTAGGATATTCCGATGGTCGCATTATTTGGCGTCATATTTTACCCAATGCACTAACCCCAGTAATTATTATTTCTGCAGCAAATTTTGCTTCAGCAATCTTGATAGAAAGTGGTTTGAGTTTTCTTGGGATTGGGGCACAACCGCCCATACCGAGTTGGGGGAGCATCATTAAAGACCATTACGCTTATATTGTACTGGGCAAACCCTATTTGGCCCTAGTGCCCGGTTTTGCTATCATGATTTTAGTGATGGCCTTTATGCTTCTGGGCAATTCTCTCAGGGATGTCTTGGACGTTAAACAGTAACTTTTTCTGTGTCGCACAAAAAGTTGTACGCATCAATATCGCGGTAGCGCATCAAGAAATATTGACGTAGTTTGCACTGTCGAGCTTCACGAAAATAAACAGCAAAATAGTAAAGCCCCAAAGACCAGAACCACCATAACTGATAAATGGAAGGGGTATGCCCACTGTGGGTAAAAGCCCAATAACCATACCTATATTGACAAAAAAGTGAAGGAAGATAATCGAGGCCACAGAATACCCGTACACCCTACCAAAGATTGATTTTTGTTTTTCTGCTCTATAGAGGACGCGCAGAATGAGTGCTACAAAAAGGCTAATGAGAAAAAGTGAACCCATAAAACCCCATTCTTCCCCCACAGTTGAAAAAATATAATCGGTATGCTGTGCGGGCACAAAATTACCTTTAGTTTGGGTGCCTTGAAGCCATCCTTTGCCCCACCATCTTCCGCTACCAATGGCAATTTCACTTTGATGAGTGTTGTATCCAATAGAGTTGCTGTCCACTGTTTTACCCAGCACTAAGTTGATGCGGTCACGGTGTCTTTGTTCGAATACCGAATAAAAGACGTAGTTTACAGAGTATACAAAACCAATGGCTAGAGCATAAGTAATTAAGGACTTGCCCCAGGCAATACGTTTGCGTTTGCGCTTTTGTCGCCATAAGTAAATACAAAGCACCAGTCCTAAGAGTGTGATCATGCCTTGTACTTCCAGCAAAAGTGTTCCGATAAAAAGTAGGCCCAAAGCGGTGGCAAAACTCAAAAATAAATAATTAAGTCCTTCTCGATAAAGAGGCAATATAAATGCGGCATAAACCAGTGCACTCCCTGGGTCTGGCTGGGGTATGATTAAAAAAGCAGGCAGGATCATAATCACTAGCGATTTCCATTGATCTTGCCATGAACGAATATTGGTTTGAATGTCTCCAACAAATTTACCCAGGGCCAAAGCGGTTGCGGTTTTAGCAAACTCACTGGGTTGAATACTGAATCCGCCAAAGGCATACCATGAGGTTGCCCCATTTACTGTTTGCCCAAATGCGTACAAGCCCAGTAACGCCAATAAAGCAAAAAGGTAAATAAGGCTGGAAAACCTTTCGTAAAATTTAGCTTCGACCGCCAGTATAAATACTATGAGTATGACACTCAAAAAAATCCACAACAATTGCTTGCCATAGATCTGATTCAGATCCCAAATGCTTTGGGCCTCACTCAATGAGGCAGAATAGATATTCAGCCAGCCAAATCCTACCAGTGCGCAATAAAGCAGTACAATCAGCCAGTCAACTTTGGATTTTCTCTCTGAATAGCGCATCATTGGTTGATTTTAAATGGTTTGCCAGAGTAGGGCTTTTCGTATTCACTCATCAAACTGCCATTAAGCACATATTGCTCCATATCTTTACGACTGATGCTGTCACGAAGATATTTTTCAGTCATAAGACCTGCGATACGCCCCGCCCAGCGAGAACCCCAATAACCGTTTTCTACAAATACGGCCAATGCAATTTTTGGATCGTCCTTGGGGGCAAATGAAATGAAAACCGAATGATCGGTAAGTTGCATGCGCTTGCCATCAATTTTGATATAATTTTCTGCCGTCCCAGTTTTGCCACAAATTTCGATTCCAGGGATGCCAATAAAGGGTTTTGAGGCCGTTCCATAACGATAAACATCGGCCATACCTTGAATCACTGGTTCAAAATATTTGGGGTCTATGGTAGTGTTTTGACGCGTTGTGAATACCTCGGGTATTGAATCCCGCCCCCCAATTTTCTTAATTATATGTGGGGTATAGAAGTAACCGCGATTGGCAATAATACTGGTGAAATGGACCATTTGCATTGGGGTTAAAAGCACTTCACCTTGGCCTATGGCATTAGAAATGGTGGCTGGGGTATACCAACGATATTTTGGATATTGATAGTATCGATTATAAAATTCGGCATCTGGAATTAATCCTTTGTTTCCTGCAGGGAGGTCATAACCCAAATAATCCCCAAGACCAAAACTACGCAGGTGTTGGCGCCATCGTTCAATTCCTTCTTGTGGGGTCGGATATTTATCGATAGTTTTTCTATAAGCATTGGCAAAATAAGCATTACAGGAGTGGGCGATACCACCAATTAGTGCTAGTGGTGTTTGATGGTCATGACAGCCCAGAGGTTTGGACCCTCCATAATTATAACCTCCGTAACAAGAGACATAATCACTTGGGCTTATGACTTGTTCTTGAAGTGCAATAAGAGCGGTTAGGGTTTTGAATGGAGAACCGGGTGGGTATTCTCCTTGTAGCACTCGATCGAAAAGCGGTTTGGCAATAGTATCGTAATAGAGCTGAGTAAAGTTTTTCGAACGTTTGCGCCCCACCAGCAGTGCTGGGTCATAATTTGGGGCAGCAACAAGGGCCAGTATTTCTCCGTTTTTTGGATCTAGAGCAACGATTCCACCTCGTTTGTTGACCATTAGCGCCTCACCGTATTCTTGGAGTTTGGCATCAATGGTTAAAGTAATATCCGTCCCGCGGACAGAAGTAACGTCAAAGGTGCCCTCTTTATAAGGGCCTATATCTCTATTAAAGTTGTCTTTTTGTAGGTACTTTATGCCCTTTTGTCCGCGCAAGACCGCTTCGTATTGTTTCTCAACTCCGGCTGTACCGATGAGTTCCCCCATTTCATAGTCCGGGTTCATTTTGATGGTGTAGTCATTTACCTCCGATATATATCCTAGGACATTCGCCGAATGATCCACTTGATAATCCCTCAATGAGCGCTTTTGTATGTAGAACCCCTGAAATTTGTACATTTTTTCTGAGAGTCCCGCAAATTCGCTTTTCGTCAATTGTGCTGCGAGAACCGAAGGTAGGTTTGGTGAATACCTTTTTGCCCGTTCTACGGCTTTGATGAAGTTTTCTTTTGACAGATTTAATAAGGCACAAAACTCGAGGGTGTCCAAAGGTTTCATATTCCGAGGGATCACCATGACATCGTAAGAGGGCTGATTGGCCACCAGCAGGACGCCATTTCGATCAAAAATATATCCGCGTTGAGGATAATCGAAAACCGCCCTTATGGCATTATTATCCGAAAGTTGGGCATAAGTTGTGTCGTAAATCTGTAAATAAAATAATCGTCCGACAAAAGTCAAGCCAACGATCAATACCAGAAAAAACAACAAGCTTTTTCTCATGTGGTTTTTCGGCTAAAAAATTGAAATGCGCTCAGTAGCAATACCGCGCTTAAAAAACTTGTCACTAGGGTGGATTTAAGTACTAAAGACCAGTAGCTCCATGAGCCTGCTTCTAAGCTAAATAGCATCAAGTGATGGAGAAGCACTGCTGCAGAGACAAAGAGTATTTGTTGACCCATAGGGGCATTGGGAATTTTGGTGGTATTGTATTGATAGCTGACCCCAAATGAAAAGTTTAAAAGTGTGGGGCGTATCCAAGCCAAAAACACAGAAGCCGCTGCGTGTGCCCCGCCGGTATCATTGAACATATCAATACTTAAACCAAGTATAAAACTCGAAATTATAAGCCAAACCCGACTCCCGGATAAGGGATATAAAAGAATGAAATAACAATAAATAAGTGGGTTCACAAAACCAAAAAGAAGGATGCGATCCATAAACAAAATTTGAATCAATATCACGACAATAAAGCGTCCAATAATAGAAAGCCACTGTGTACTAGAGTTCATTTTGGCTGAGGTTTTCGAGTTCGCGTATTTCTTTAGCTTCGGGCCTTTGGATCAAATAAACGTGATACAGACTGCGCATGTCTGTGTGAGGTTTCACAATGAGTTCGAGGTAATCTTCGGCTTTGGCTGGTTTGATGTCTGAGACCGTTCCTACGGGCCATCCCCGCGGAAATATGGTAGATTTTCCATCGGTTACAAGTGAGTCGCCAATACTTATGGGGGCTATTTTGGGGATCTCGGTCAAGAGCAATTGATCGGGACTTACACCATCCCAAATTAATGTACCAAAATGATCTGAATTTTTATTTTTTACAACCACACGACTGTTCGTGTTCAAGATGGATTGAGCGACTGAAAAATGTTCTGAGACATGAGTGATTATGCCCACAATACCCATAGGACTTGCGACCCCCATATCTGGAGTTACTCCATCTTTACTGCCTTTGTCTATAGTTAGAGTGTTTTTTCTTTTGTGATAGGCGTTGTTAATCACATGCCCTTGAAAGATTGTCAAATGATTAGATTGGGCAGTGTCCAGAGATGGGGCAGAAGTTTTTAATAGACTGAAACGCGGCTGAATCGAGTCCGTGGGCATTGATTCCAATTCATTGACTAGAGCCAATAAGCGGGCATTTGTGGCGCTTAATTCTTCGTTTTGATGGCGCAGGGCGAAATAGCTTTGAACGTCTGAAAGCCATGTAAAAAGGGTTCCCGAGACTTTGTTTGTAGAGGCAATATTTCTGGTATACAAGCCCGAATGGGCATTTTGTGTTAAGGATAAGCCCAGAGAAAAGAGCGCCAAAAACAACAGGAAATTTTTATTGCGTATAAAAAATTCAATAATCTGCTGCATGTCGGCTTATGTGCTCTATTATTTGATCAATACACTTTTGTATTTAGCTAAGTTTTTAAGACAAATCCCGGTTCCTCGAACCACAGCACGTAGCGGGTCTTCAGCGATATAAACAGGCAAGTCTGTTTTTTGCGAAAGTCTCTTGTCTAAACCGCGCAACATAGAACCTCCTCCAGCAAGGTATATCCCAGTGTTGTAGATGTCAGCAGCTAATTCAGGGGGCGTCTGTGATAAGGTTTCCATTACGGCATCTTCAATGCGTAAAATAGATTTATCCAAAGCTTTGGCAATTTCACGATAAGAGGTTTGCACTTGTTTGGGCTTACCAGTGAGCAAATCACGTCCTTGAACGGCCATTTCATCCGGCGGTAATTCCAGGTCTTCAGTCGCGGCGCCAATTTGGATTTTTATTTTTTCTGCAGTGCGTTCCCCCACATATAAGTTGTGCTGAGTGCGCATGTAATAAACGATGTCATTCGTGAAGACATCCCCAGCAATCTTTACCGATTTGTCGCATACGATACCCCCCAAGGCCAATACGGCAATTTCTGTGGTTCCCCCACCGATATCCACGATCATATTGCCTTTAGGTTGCATGATGTCTACTCCAATACCTATGGCGGCAGCCATTGGCTCATGAATCAAATAGACCTCTTTACCGTTGACACGTTCAGCGCTTTCTTTTACCGCGCGCATCTCAACTTCGGTGATGCCACTTGGAATACAAATAACCATGCGCAGGGATGGCGTGAGTAATTTTTTCTTGAGTGCAGGAATGTCTTTAATGAACATATTGATCATTTTTTCACTCGCATCAAAGTCTGCTATTACTCCATCCTTTAAGGGACGTATGGTTTTTATGTTTTCGTGGGTTTTTCCTTGCATGCGCGCAGCTTCTCGACCCACGGCAATAATTTTATTGCTCATGCGGTCACGAGCAACAATACTCGGGGCATCTACTACGACCTTGTCATTGTGTATGATCAAGGTGTTTGCCGTGCCTAAATCGATGGCAATTTCTTCCGTCAAAAAATCAAAAAATCCCATGCTGATATGCTTGTATTGGTAAAAAGGTGGCGATTCCTAACAAATGTAATAAAATTTAGTGCTTAAAGTGACGCGTTCCTGTAAATACCATGGATATTTTATGTGCATTACAATAGTCAATGCTCAGCTGATCTTTTATTGACCCTCCGGGCTGAATAACGGCTTTTATTCCTGCATGATCTGCGATTTCAACACAATCCGGAAAGGGGAAAAATGCATCGCTGGCCATGACAGCTCCGTCAAGGTCAAAATTAAACGACTTGGCTTTTTCAATAGCTTGTCTTAATGCATCGACGCGAGAGGTTTGTCCAGTGCCACTGGCATAGAGCTGGCCGTCTTTAACTAAGACTATGGTATTTGATTTAGTGTGTTTGCAAATCACTGACGCAAAGAGCAAATCATTGATTTGTTTTTGGGTTGGAGCCTGATTCGTAACCACAGTCAAATCATCTTGACCGTCTGTTTTTGCATCTCTTTCCTGTCTCAAAACTCCATTAAGACATGTGCGTATTGTGTGATCCGGGCTTTTGAACAACTTTTGCACCAACAAAATTCGATTCTTCTTCTGGTTCAGGAGTTCAAAGGCTTCTTTATCGAATCCAGGAGCGATCACTACTTCACAAAAAAGTTCATGGATTTGCTCTGCTGTTTCTCGGTCAATAGTGCGGTTAGCAATCAAAACACCGCCAAATGCAGAGACGGGATCCCCAGCAAGAGCCTTGCTATAAGCGCCACTGAGGGTGTCGTCTTGAGCCATACCGCAGGCGTTGTTGTGTTTTAAGATGGCAAAACTTGCAGGATGCTGTGGGCCTTGAAACTCATTCATGAGTTGTACAGCGGCGTCAACATCAAGTAAATTGTTGTAACTCAATTCCTTTCCGTGCAATTTGTCAAACATTTGATCCATATTGCCAAAAAACTCTCCTTTTTGGTGTGGGTTTTCGCCGTATCGCAGTGTTTGTCCCTGGGTCAGACTCAGTTTTAAGTGCTCTAGACTTGTGTTCTTATTAAAATAATTAAATATAGCAGTATCGTAATGTGAAGAAGTAGCAAAGGCCTTAGCAGCAAAAAGTTTTCTTTGCGTTAAAGTGGTACTTCCGTCTTGTGTGTTGAGGATCTCTAAGAAGCTTTCATAGTCCGCCACAGAGGACAGGCAAAAAGTATCTGCGAAGTTTTTGGCAGCAGCACGAATCAGAGAAATCCCACCGATATCGATTTTTTCAATAATGGCCTGGGTGTCTGCTCCAGAGGCCACTGTTTGTTCAAAAGGATACAGATCTACAATAACTAAATCAATCTGAGGAATATCAAATTCGCTCATTTGCTGCTGGTCACTCGGATTATTTTGTCGATTGAGAATACCACCAAATATTTTGGGGTGCAGGGTTTTGACGCGCCCACCGAGGATTGATGGATATTGGGTTAAGTCTTCTACAGCAACAACAGGAACGTTCAATTCGCGAATGAAATCTTCGGTACCTCCAGTAGAATAAATAGTAACACCGAGATCATTTAATTTTTGAACAATTGGGGCTAGGCCGTCTTTGTGAAATACAGAGATCAGAGCTGATCGAATAGGGAGCGCTTGTTCCATGGGATTTTCTTGTGAATTGAAGGCACAAAAATAAGGAAATATGCGCTAAAAACCGGGCTATTTTTCCTTTAAAAAGCACTACCTTTAGGCTTTAAAATCAAAGCCCTAATCAAGAATGATTGTTTATTTACGCGTTTTAAGAGAAGGCATTAATTTTGCAATTAACGCATTGATAAACAATAAGTTAAGAACTTTTTTGTCGCTTCTTGGAGTGACCATTGGAATTTTTTCAATTATTGCAGTGCTCGCTGCGGTGGACTCCTTGAAATCAGAAATTCAGGACAGTCTCAAGGGACTGGACAACAGTACGATTTATTTAGGCAATTTTTCTTTTGGGCCGACTGAAGTACCGAGATGGAAGTGGGAACAATTTCCAGTAGCTTCCTATGAAGAGTATCAATACCTCAAGAAAAATTTAAATCAAGCGCAAGCGGTTGCTTTTAATCTCAATGTCCGTAATGAAACCATAAAGTTTGAAGAGCGCTCCATAGAAAACGCCAATATTGGCGCATTTTCTCATGAATACTATGATATAGAATCACTTCAATTAGACCACGGTCGCTTTTACAATGAATTAGAATCAAATAATGGGGCTCAAGTGGTTGTCATTGGGCATGAGATTGCGACTTCTTTGTTTGCTCAGGCAGAGCAAGCCGTGGGCAAGAAGGTTCGCCTTTACGGAAAGAAATTTACGGTCATCGGCGTCCTCAAAAAAGAGGGGTCTATTTTTAATGATTCGAAAGACACTTTTGTCTTTGTTCCTGTAAATGTGATTCGCAATATTTTTGGCGCGAACAATCGCAATTTATTTCCATTTATCATCATGAAGCCTCTTTCAGGAACAGATAACGAAGCATTTATTGCTGATTTAAAACTTAAAATGCGCCTCAAACGCGGACTTCGACCAGAACAGGAGGATGATTTTTTTGTCAATCAGCTACAAGGTTTTGCCGACGCCATCGATGACATAACAGGGACCATGAACTTAATTGGGATCATCATCAGCGCATTTTCTCTTTTAGTGGGCGGCTTCGGGATTGCAAACATTATGTTTGTCAGTGTAAAAGAGCGCACAAATTTGATCGGTATTCAAAAATCGTTGGGTGCCAAGCGCCGCTTTATATTGTATCAGTTTTTATTTGAGGCCATGATTTTGGCCATTATCGGGGGTATTTTTGGTCTGATATTGGTGTTTTTTGCCTCAATTATTGCCTCCCAATTTACGGGTGATTTCGAGTTCATCCTTTCCCCATTCAATATGTTCATAGGGACAGTGGTCGCTGCAATAATTGGCTTAATTTCTGGGATTTTACCGGCTTTGAAAGCCTCTAAGCTCGACCCTGTAGAAGCCATCCGTACGGGCATGTAGCTTACTTTCAGAAGGCCATGATGTCTACGAATGCATGAGATTGATGCTTTTTTCCTGCAGATTGACTTGAAGTTGTGCCCATTGGTCCTGGTACCTCCAGCATATGTCTATAAGGTGATGTTCAACACAGTCGCCTATAGTCAACGTGCCATTAAAGGCAGGATGCAGGGCCCGAAACTTTAAGAGCTCTAGTTGTTGTTTAACTAGTGAATTATTGAGGCTAGATTGAATTTGATCATGGGTCAAATTAGTGCGGTTTATTTCTTTATGATTGCCCTTTTCTGCGTCGGCTGCTTTATAATCATTAGTGCCACCAAATAAATCCAAATACCAAATTTGAGGTGTGCCAGGCATAAATAACTGAAGCGCTCTGGCCATTAACATTTTGTCAGCATCCTCCCCTAGGGCACTGAAATAGGTTGCATTGACTTGGTAATAGGCTATTTTTTCCCCATCTGGGCCAAAAAGGTTTTTAACGCGACCTCCTCTGCCAACAATTTTTTCGATCAAGTCCTCTATTTGAGTGGTGTTGAGCAGGCCTTGTCCTGCGTTTTTTTGATCCGGATCTCCGTCTAAATCCAAAAGGGGAATACCGTCGTGACAGCCCAGCATATTGATCAGCTTAAATCCTTTTTCTTGAATTTCTTGAGCCCAACCCAACAGTGCATGCTTGTCCTTGTTTTCAATGGTGTGGATGATTAAACCTGGGAGGAAGAAATCGTAAATAGGGAAACCCTCTGCGCTGACCTGATCGTGTAGATGTTTGCCGTATTGAGTGTGAATTTCAGGCAATAGTACAAGCGAGAATTCCTGAGCCATTTCTTTTAGTCGATTCAAGTAATCCCAAGTCTCGGGCAGATTAAAAAAGTTAGGCTCCCCAACTGCTTTGTGTAAATAGGCGAATGCATCTAGACGTATGATCTGTCCCCCGTAATCACTCAGTTTTTTAAAAGTATTTAGGTAATAGCTCCAAACTTCAGGACGCTGAGCGTTGAGGTCCATTTGACCCAATAGTAAAAGATGCTCTCTAATAATTGGCACCACATCTGCAGTACTAAAGCCAAGAGACTCTATGGCTTTAGTTGGGTTATGGCCGTTGATAAGCGCTTGCTCTATGGAATTATAAAGTACCTCTATCTCTGCTTTTTCTGAGTTTAATTGTTGACAGGCGGCAGAGATAAAAGTTTCACGGAGTTTTACTTTTTGATAAAAGGTGTTCCAATACGGCCGAAAACTGTGATCTGGAAATGGAACTTGGAGTATGGGTAAACCCGGTTTGCGTGTAAAAAGTTTTTCTTTGAACTCTTGATCAGGCACAATCACCCCGTGCTCGTTGAGTGTTCCTTTTCCTTGCCAAAAGCGATTCCAGTCTATAAAGAAGTCAACATAGGGTGATGCATCACCGTGCATCATCAGATTTTTGAATTCTTGGGCACCTACCGAGAGGTGATTCAGTACAATATCGAGTTTCAGTCCGATTCCTTTAGATTTTAACTTATCTAAATCCTCTTTTTGCACTAAGGCGTCATTCAAATTATAATCAATAATGGAAAAACCACGATCCAGGTCCGAGTTAAACAGCGTGGGGAGTAGATAGATACTTTGAAATACGTCTTTGAAATGATCTCCGGACAAAAGATCGATTAAATAGGCCATATGCCCGCCTAAACTGTCGGGATAGGCATTGAGGATAATCCCATGTTGAATTTGATTTTTATTGAGTGCTTTAGCCATTTATCTCTTTTGGAATATAATCTACGGGCCAAGACTGAGCAATTTGGGCATTGACCCATGTTAAAAAATCGACATCTTGCTCATTGAAGGCATCGATTTTTTCGGAGTCAATATCTATTTGGCCAATATTCATTCCATTGACAAACAAGGGAACGACTAATTCAGATTTCACACTCAAACTACAGGCAATATAATTGTCTTGCGCTGTGACATCAGGCACTAAAAAATAATCATCAGAGACTGCTACTTGTCCACATATTCCTTTGCCAAAAGGGATGCAGGTGTGATCGGTGGGTGTCCCACTGAAAGGTCCAAGGTGTAGGGTTTTGTTTTCAGCATTGGCAAAATAAAAACCCACCCAAGTATAGCGGTCTAAGCTGTTGCGCAATAAATCGCATAAATTTTGAAGTCTTTTACTGAAGAGTTCAGTTTCATTTTCAAGGATTTGAGTCACCTTTTCCCTAAGGGTATTCATCATTGAATTTTTATGTAAAGGTATTTAAATATTGCGTTAATGCTATGGATTGATCGGGAATACTAAGAGATAAAAAATTAACTTTGAACTCATGATGAATTTATGGAAGATTTATCGGCCGGTTTGGCAGTTCCTGCTTCTGTTTTTCGGGACGTACGGAGTATTGAGCGGACTTTACTTTTATCTGCTGGATTATTGGGCCGCTCAAGGAATGATTGTAGATCCCATTACAAATTTTGTGGGCCAGCAACTGCTCATTCTTTTGGAGTTTTTTGGCTTTGATGCTGATGTAGCTCCATGGAATGGCACAGGTGATACTGTAATTTGGGTCATGGGCGTACCTGTGGCCCAGCTCGTTGAGGGGTGTAATGCCGTAAGCGTGATGATTTTATTTGCGGCATTCATATTGGCCATACCACAGGGTATAAAGTACACTCTTAATTATGTTTTTTTAGGGAGTATCCTGCTTTATGGCATTAATATTCTGCGTATCGCACTGATCAGTATCGGTATTTATTTATGGCCAAATTGGTCGGAAGTGCTGCATGACTTAGTCTTCCCTGGAATCATCTACGGCACGATTTTGCTGTTATGGATTTTATGGATGTGGCGTTATAAATTGAAATTAAACAAAGATGAGTAGAGGGCGCATCACAATAATGGCTTTAAGTGTAATGGGCCTGTTTGCCGTGCGCCATTTTGAAACAGATTTATTTTATGACCCATTGAAGCCTTTTTTTAATGGAGCATATAAGCTTGAGGACCTACCTGAAATCAATACAGCTAAATGGGTACTGAGCCTTATGGGACGATATTTTTTAAATTCCATTTTAGCACTCCTATTGTTGCATGCAATTTTTAGAAAAAAAACTATTGTTCAGTTTTCCGCAATACTGCACGCCATATTGCTGGGGATTTTATTGCCAACGCTAATCTTACTGCTACATGTATACGTTCCTGGGGACTATCACGCTTTGTTTTATGTGCGTCGCTTTTTAATTCACCCTTTGCTGTTGTTGTTGTTGTTAATCCCGAGTTTCTTCATTACTAACTCTCAAAAAAAGCCTTAATTTTACCTAAAAATCAAATCATGCGTATCTTATTGTTGTTTGTTGCTTTGTCAGCAGCTCTTTCATGTCAACAAAACCCAAAAGACTCAGAAAAATATGCTCAAATGGAGCGTATTCTTGCCGTTCATGATGAAGTGATGCCAGAGATGGGAACAATCAGTGGATTGATCGGCCAGTTAGAGCCAAGGTTTATGGCTGATTCCACCCTTGTTGAATTCGGGTCCTCCGTAGAAGACTTAAAACAGGCAAACGGGGTCATGATGCAATGGATGATGGATTTTAGCGAGGATTTCTCCACTGACGAAATCATGGGCAAAACGCAGATTGATGAAGCAAAACAGTCTTTACTAGATCGTTATGAAGACTCAGCTAATCGTTTAAAAAATCAAATGCTTGGCGCCATTGACAAGGCTCAGGAGCTCACTAAAGGGGAGTAATGTCCTTTATTTGAGTTAAAAAATATTTTAAAATACAGAGAATAAACATTTTACAGACATATTTCGTTAATTTAGAATCGTGAAGTCGTTGGCCGCTATATTTATGAGTATTTTAATCCTAACCAGTAACCTGGGATGGATTCAATCGACTCATTATTGTCTCGGACGACCTGTTGAGGCAAATATAGGTTTGGAAATAGCCCACTTAAATTGTGGTATGGTCATGAGCAGTGGCTGTTCTGAAGCGATGGAGCAAAAACCGGGTTGTTGCCACAATGAATTTGATAAATTTTCATTAGATCAACATCTACTTGCCCAAGGATTAGTTTTTACACCCAATGTGTTTGTTTTAGGCTTTTCGCCCTTTCTTGCCCAAGTCAGTTTTTTGATTGAGGCAGAAGCATTGACTCAGCCATTAGGATACACCGCCCAGGAACCCCCGCCCAGAGAATCACAATTATTTATAGTTTACCAGCAATGGTTAATTTGATAAAATAGCGTTTGCTCAAACGATTTTAAATTCTATCAAAATAATCCATTATGTATCATATTTTATATTTAGAAGGACTGACCTGCATGGGTTGTGTGAACAGTGTTCGCCAAGCTATGGCAGATGTGGCAGGAATTCACATTATTGATCTTGATTTAACTACCGGTCGATTTGAATTTTCATTGCTTCCCGGCATCGAGCTAAATTCGATTATAAAATTAATTCCCGCCAAGTATGGAGTTCTAACCCAGGAACAATACTCAGAGAAAAAAAAGGCGACCAAAAATCAAACCGACAGCACAGCAGGATCCTTGTCCATCAGCCAGAGCACCGTGTCCAAGTGGCAGCAATTGCGGCCATTGTTTTTAATTTTTGCTTTTCTCTGGGGGGTTAATGGCCTCAACGCTTTGGTTTATAACTTGAGTTTTCAGGAGTTTATGTTAGACTTCATGGCTGGATTTTTTCTTGTGTTTAGTTTTTTTAAATTACTGGATTTAAAGGGCTTTGTTCAAGCTTTTTCTGGGTACGATCCAATTGCCGGGCGGATTAATTTCTACGGTTGGGTGTATCCATTTGTGGAATTGCTGTTAGGGCTATTGCTCCTGACTAGTTATGCTGTGGATTATGCCCTATATGCCACCCTATTTATATTAGGTGTGACCACCATAGGAGTCATAGACCAATTGCGCCGGCGCAATAAAATTGTTTGTGCGTGCCTGGGCAGTGTTTTAAACTTGCCCATGACTGAGGCAACATTAATTGAAAACCTGGTGATGCTGATCATGGCCACAATGTTATTGCTCGGATGATGCTTGTTTGGTTCAATAGACGACGCCTATTTTTCGGCCTATTTTGCACCGTTTTTGTCACAGGAGTTATGAGCGGGCAAGTCCAGTTGACCGGTAAAATTTACGATGGTGCAGCAGGGCAAAATCAGCCGCTATTTGGGGCAAATATTTATCATTTAAAAAGCAAAACAGGGACCATTACCGATGAAAACGGCAACTTTACTTTGGATGTTTCAATATTGCCGACACAACTTGTATTGAGTTATGTTGGATTTAAAACCGATACACTAGAGGTCCTGAGCCCGTCCTTTATTTCATTTGGGCTCACTCCTGAAAACGATTTGGAACAGGTGGTGGTAAAAACAAGACGAAGTTCACAGTTTATTTCTTCTTTTAGTACAGAGCAAATAATACGAGTGAGCAGTGATGAGTTGCTAAAGGCCGCTTGTTGTAATCTCTCTGAGAGTTTTGAGACGAATCCTGCCATTGATGTTAATTTTTCCGATGCGGTTACGGGTACAAAGCAAATCAAAATGCTTGGCCTTACAAGTCCTTATATTTTAATTACTGCAGAAAACATTCCTGTGGTACGCGGTGCAGCTCAGAGTTTGGGACTCAGTTATGTCCCGGGCACATGGGTTGAGAGCATGCAAATCACCAAAGGCGCCGGAAGCGTTACTAATGGCTATGAGAGTATTGCTGGTCAAATTAATGTGGAGCTACAAAAGCCAGTAAGTGATCTGCCATTTTACTTTAACGCTTTTTTGGCGGGTAACGGCCGACAAGAATTTAATGCTCATTTAAATACTCCAGTCAGTGATAAATGGGACACAGGACTTTACCTTCATGGGAATCAACGAAAACGTCTTGTAGATGGCAACAGTGATGGTTATCTAGATACCCCTTTGGCTGAGCAGATAAACATTTTGAATCGTTGGCAATATACAGACACAGAGCATGGATGGGTCAGTTTTATCAATGCGCGTGTGCTGAGGGATCATCGGGTTTCAGGCCAGCGAGATTTTCGTGCGGATTTGGCCCCTGAATCCCAAAATGCTTGGGGTAGTTTGATCGATACGCAGCGTGCGGATTTGTCCGCAAAGCTGGGTTATGTCAACCCAGATATCACATGGCAGACTGCAGGGATCCAAGGCGCGTGGAGCGCACATAATCAAAAAAGCAGCTTCGGATTAAGACCCTATGACATTGAGCATCAAAGCGCTTATCTGACCTTGCTCTATAACACAATTATTGGGGACACGCGCCATAAAATTAAATTTGGCTTAAATGGCACTTATGATAGTTACCAGGAGCGCCTGTCTTTTGATGCTCCTGGATTGAATTTGCAGAGCTTTGAGCGCACAGAGCGCGGTGTGGGTTTATTTTCTGAGTACGCATATAATGATACGGATAAGCTCGGAGTGACTCTAGGTATGCGCCTAGACCAGCATAATTTATTGGGCTTGTTTTTTACCCCGCGATTGCATCTGAAGTATCAAATACTACCAAAAACAACGCTCCGTGGTTCTGTGGGACGCGGTAAGCGTATTCCAAATATTTTTTCAGAGCATTTAAACATTTTTGCCACTGGCCGTGAGATAATGGTTGAAGGCCTGGATGCGGGGTCCTCGGATAGTACTTATGGAGCTTCGGGAAATTTCTATGGTTTAGATCCTGAAATTGCCTGGAATTACGGTGTTTCACTGCAACAAAAAGTTGCATTGGGTGCGCGTTCAATGACCTTAGGCTTGGATTATTACAGAACAGATTTTACCAATCAGGTAGTTGTGGATTGGGAACAAGTAGGGGAAATAAGATTTTACAATAACTCAAGACCGAGTTGGGTACAGTCCTACCAATTTGATTTGGCCTACAGTCCGTGGGGTCTTTTTGATTTGCAAATGGCCTATAAGTATTATGATCTTAGTACGGCCTTTGATTCCGGGGATAAACGTCCCATATTGATTCCAGACCATCGCGTATTTGCTAATCTTGCCTATTCACTTGAGGGCAGACGTAAGGATCATCCATTAAAATTTGATTTAACACTAAATTGGTTGGGTAACCAACGATTGCCGGAATTACCTGAGACTGCGGCTTTGTACGGTCAAGGGGCAACGCCCTCAGTAACGACTATAAATGGACAAATCACCAAACAATGGGGCTCGGTTTTTGATTGGTATTTTGGGATAGAAAATTTAGGGGACTTGCGGCAAGAGGATCCTATTGTTAATGGGGATCAGCCCTTTAGCGCCAATTTTGATAGCAGTATGGTTTATGGACCTATTTTCGGACGCATGTGGTATACTGGGATTCGATACAAAGTTCAGTAATAGACAATAATGAGTGAGTAGCAATATTTACGAACAAGCAATGCTGTGTTGACATAAAAAATTGATAAACAAACAAATAGTAAACAATAATTAAAACAAATAAGATGAAAAAATTAATGACCCTTGTAGTTCTTTTTATGACAATTAGCCTTTCGGCGCAGGATAAAAATGCGAAAGGCAGCCTAGAAGTAGATGGTGTATGTAATATGTGTAAAGCCCGAATTGAAAAAGCAGCGATTAAAATAACAGGAGTGAAATCTGTTAAGTGGAGTGTGGAAACCCATAAGCTTGACGTGATTTATGACGCGCGTAAGACTAATTTGGACAGTGTCGCTAAGTATGTGGCCATTGCTGGTCATGACACCAAGAAATTTACCGCAACAGATGAGGCTTATAATGCGGTTAACCCATGTTGTAAGTATCGCGACGAAGAGGTGGTAAAGGCGCACCAGTAACAAAAAAATCCCGCGGCCAACGGCCGCGGGATTTTTTTTAATAATCGATTGATGATTACATCATGCCTGGCATTCCGCCGCCACCCATAGGAGGCATTGCAGGGGCATCTTCTTTGATATCCACCAAAGCACACTCTGTAGTCAAAATCATACCCGCTACTGAAGCGGCATTTTCCAAAGCTACGCGAGTTACTTTCTTAGGATCGATAATCCCCGCTTTAAGCATATCGACATAAGCATCATTCTTGGCGTCATAACCAAAGGATTTATTGCCTTCCATTACTTTGTTGATCACAACAGATCCCTCGCCACCGGCGTTTTCTACGATAGTGCGCAGAGGTGCTTCAATGGCTCTGGCCACAATTTGAATACCTGTAGTTTCATCTAAAGAGTCACTGGTCATTTTGCCCAGTACATTTTTAGCGCGTACCAGGGCAACACCACCACCAGCAACAATACCCTCTTCTACCGCAGCACGAGTGGCGTGTAATGCGTCATCGACACGGTCTTTTTTCTCTTTCATCTCAACTTCACTCGCTGCTCCAACGTAAAGTACCGCAACACCACCGGCTAATTTAGCCAATCGCTCCTGCAGCTTTTCTTTATCGTAATCACTGGTCGTAGTCTCGATTTGAGATTTGATTTGACCTACGCGTGCATTGATGTCGGCTTTATTACCAGCCCCATTTACAATGGTAGTATTGTCTTTATCAATAGTCACTGTTTCGGCAGTACCCAACATATCGATGGTTGCATTGTCTAAAGTAAATCCGCGCTCCTCGGCAATAACAGTCCCACCAGTCAAGATAGCGATATCTTCGAGCATGGCTTTGCGACGATCGCCAAATCCTGGAGCCTTAACTGCAGCGATTTTTAATGATCCGCGCAGTTTGTTGACTACCAAAGTCGCTAAGGCTTCTCCTTCAACATCTTCTGCGATAATTAAAAGTGATTTTCCTTGTTGTGCAACTGGTTCTAAAATCGGCAACAAATCTTTCATATTGCTGATTTTTTTATCGTACAACAAAATCATCGGGTTGTCTAACTCGGTGTGCATTTTTTCGCTGTTGGTAACGAAATACGGAGAAAGGTATCCGCGGTCAAATTGCATTCCTTCCACGACATCGACATAAGTCTCAGTACCTTTGGCCTCTTCTACAGTGATAACCCCTTCTTTACCCACCTTTCCGAAAGCTTCGGCAATAAGACTCCCAATCGCCTCGTCGTTATTGGCTGAAATTGATGCCACTTGTTGGATTTTCTCAGACGAGTTACCCACTTTAGTGGATTGCTTTTCTAGGTCCGCTACAAGTGCAGCAACAGCTTTGTCAATCCCTCTTTTTAGATCCATTGGGTTTGCACCTGCCGCTACGTTTTTTAGCCCTTCTTTTACGATGGCTTGTGCCAGTACGGTGGCTGTTGTGGTTCCATCCCCAGCCAAATCATTGGTTTTAGAGGCAACCTCTTTAACCATTTGTGCACCCATATTCTCAAGGGCGTCCTCAAGTTCAATCTCTTTAGCTACGGTAACACCGTCTTTGGTCACTTGTGGACCGCCAAAAGATTTACTGATGATCACATTACGTCCTTTTGGACCTAGGGTTACTTTTACCGCATTTGCTAATGCGTCAACCCCGCGTTTGATCGCGTCTCTTGCTTCGATATCAAATTTTATGTCTTTTGCCATAGTTGTAAATTTTTTAAGATTAAATGATGGCCAAAATATCGTCCTCACGCATGATGAGATAATCTTTGCCGTCAAGTTTTAATTCATTCCCTGCATACTTGCCATATAAAACTGTATCGCCCACAGCTACGGTCATTTCGTGATCTTTTTTGCCTTTGCCGACAGCAACAACAGTTCCTTGTTGTGGTTTTTCTTTAGCTGAATCCGGAATATAAATTCCTGATGCTGTTTTGGTCTCCGCCGCTTGAGGCTCGACCACCACGCGATCTGAAAGTGGCTGAATGTTTAAAGCCATATGTAAATGATTTAAGTTAAATTTTTATTTGTGTCTTGCATAAGACATAAACTGTGCCATGGCATTTTTGACAGCGCGCGCCCTGTCAAACGTGTCAAATTGACATTTTTTACTCTATTTGCTCATGGGATCTGTCAATGATGATCAATGATGAGTTGAAATTGCCATAATTGTTCTGAATCAGAGACGTGCAAGAAATATGTACCGCCTTCGATAGAGAGTGTATTTATTGTTTTTTGAACATTAGTGCTTTGTCCGGAATATACATTTTGGCCAATGGCGTCATAAATATCAATGGTATAGTTTCCGGGACTCAAACTGCTGAAATCCAAATGAAACGCATCGTCAGAAGAATTTGGGTAGGGAAATACTGGGGAATGCTGTTGGCCAGATCCATTGTTGCTATGACTAACAGATAAAATTGTGGCATCTCCTGCACCGCAGTCGTTAACACCCATGACTTGTACAAGTCCGTTATAGCCGCCATAGCCGGTAAATACTTGGGTGTTGCGGCCGGCATCTGGGGGTACTTGCCAATTTGTTGAAGTGTAGTCACATGGGGCTTGGATGTCAAAAGGGTAGGGTAAGTACCATTGATAACTTTTTGCTCCAGGAGCTTGGTCTGCGGAGTAGGTTACAGTGCTACCCGTGCGCACAGTCTCGGGGCCCTGAAGTGCAGGTGAAGGTCCAGGGGTTCCGACCCAAAATGTTTTTCTTAAGGTTTGATCGTGAAAAACAGCTTCAATATAACCTTGCTCATTTGTGGGATTTGTTACTTCCACAGTGACACTGTGCTGATCTGAGTCGATTAGAATTAAATTATTCGAAATATTCCATTCCAATACTTCAGGGGCTACACAGGTGTCAAACCAGAAAGTGTTTGGCCCTGAAATGCATAGCGCATCTGGTCCCAGAAGATCATCTGTGTCGAGATATACACTGGGCCTTTGAGCATTGCCCGCTAATTCTTCCAATAGCCATGCAATACTCTGCTCAGTAAAGGAGGTGTGTTTTTAATTATCCTTTGGTCCGAAATAGCTATCAAAAGGAGTCCCCTGCTGGCAAATTAAATTTTTTGCAATTGCCGCAGTCCAATCCATATCTGGGTCGTTAATGCCTAGAGAACTCACCGTGGGAATAAATGAATTCACATGATCAATGGCATTGATGATCCAATCGTTAATGCACACTTGTCCAATGATCCACTCACATGGGGTGGATTTTGTAATTGATTCTACCAATATGGTTGTGGTCACGATTTATAAATTGTGACAAAAAAAACGGCACTCATAGAGTGCCGTTTTGTGAGGTTTAATATAATTGCCAAGGGTTTAACCCAATGGATTATTCTTGCTCAGGTGCCACTGGTGACACTGGTAAATCTGTGGCCTCGGGAAGCGTAATACTTTCGATTTCATCTTGCATGAATTCACCACTTGTGGTGCCTTCAAATAAGGACATATTTGATAGCAAAATAAGTCCGAGTAAAATTGCCGATAAGGTCCATGTACTCTTATCGAGAAAGTCAGTTGTTTTTTTGACGCCTCCTAATTGCTGAGTTCCGCCACCACCGAATGATGAGGCTAATCCGCCACCCTTTGGATTTTGTACCATGATGACCACCACTAGCAAGAAAGCGATGAAGATGATCAAAATCAAAAAAATTGAAAATGTGCTCATATCTATGCGTTTAACAAACGTTTTAATTCCTGAATTTGGTCTGCAAAGAAACCACTTTTTTCGGGATATTTCAAAATTAAAATTTTATATGCCTGAATTGCTTTTTGATAGTTTTTTTGTTGGGCATAAACCCGCGCCAAAGTCTCGGTCATTAATTCTTCATGCGACTGTAAATAAGCCTCAGCTCTGTTTTGTCCCACTTCGGCGTCTTGCGGTTTGATACTTGTTTTTTGCGCTAAAAAACGATCGATTTTCTCCCATTTATCTACAGACTCATCAACTTTGACAGGTTCGCTGAATTCAGTATCTAAGGGGTGTTGCTCTTGTTCGCCCTGATTGTTTGCATGGTCCAATACACTATTTGAGTCACTACTGCGACGAATCGGTTGGGCTGAAGTGAGTTTAAGCCACTGCTCAAAACTATGACGCTCAGACTTATCGAATTCGAAGGGTTTTTCTTCAAGAGCTGAAATAGCTTTGCGCTCTGTTTCCACCGCTAAGGTATCCTCTTCAGATGGCATCGCGGATGATTCATCCGCTTGAGCTTTCTGGACATTGTCCTGAAGATCTAAATTTACTTCAATTTGTTTGACGTGATCTTGATGACCTATGAGTGTCTCTGATATGGTTTGTTGAGAAAATTCTGCTGAGGTTATGTAATCAAACAAGACATCTCGATCAGTGGTTGCCGCTGCCGTTTTCTTCAAGGCCTGATTGTAGCCCAGAGATTCTTGTTGTTTGAGTATTTTTAATCGAAGGGCTTGTGCACTTTGAAAAAAAGGAAATTGAGCCACAATAGCATCCAGGCCCTGTAAATCCTCTGGAGCGAAGTTTTTGGGCTGGGTCAGGAGCTTATTGTAGTGGGTTAAATTCATAGAATTACCAATTGGCCAGGGATTTATTAAAAATATCTTGGGTCAATCGTTCAAAGATAATGGAAAGCGCTGTATCGAGTTGTCCTCCGATCAGTTGAGCACTTCCTGAGTAATCATAATAGAAGCTGAATTTTTGTTCAAAGTCTTTTTCAGGAGATTTAGTATTGGTAAAGCGCACATTAACCCCAATTGTGAGGCGGTTTTCTGCGGCTGTATTTCTCGAGGTTGCGGTGATCGGGGCGATATAATAATCGACGATTTCCCCTTCATAAATCAGATCGCCATTGTTGTTTGTGAGACTAAGGTTGGTTTGATTCAGTAAAATATCTTGTAGGGCCAAAGTGAAATTACGGGCTACTTTTGGTTCTACTATCGGTGCGTTATTGGTGAAATTGTTGACTTGAAACGATTTTGTAGTACTGTAGTCTATGTCTGCACCCGTAAACGAGTAAACACCGCAGGAGACCGCAATCAATAGAATACTGATCAAAAAAACCGGCTTGAATAGCTTTGCCATGGACTTAGAGATTAAATTGTTTTATTTTACGATACAGAGTGCGTTCACTTATACCAAGTTCTTGAGCCGCTTCTTTGCGTTTGCCATCGTATTTCTCTAATGACTTCCTGATCAATTCTAATTCTTTGTCATGTAGGGACAAACTCTCTTCTTCCTCAATATCTTCAGCAAAATGGTACTTGTCCGATGTGCTGTCATGCGAATCCTCAAAATCAATTAATTCCACGTCATGGGCTTGTGGGTCTTGCTCATATTCATCATCCAAAGTGGCCAGGGCAGTAGTTTGCTCCTCGGAGGCATAAATTTGTTTGATGAGTTGTGCTTGCTCCGCTTTGACTTTGGTGGTATTGCCTGAGTTCATGAGCTCCAAGGTCAGTTTCTTCAGGTCGTTGAGGTCTTTTTGCATGTCAAATAAAACCTTGTATAGTATTTCTCGCTCACTGCTAAAATCAGAAGTCTCCTTACGTGAGGGGATAATTGCCGGCAGATGACTCCCTACGTGTGGTAAGTATTCTTTGAGTTTTTGATAACCAATTTCTCTTTTTTGTTCCAAAACAGAAAGTTGCTCGGTGATGTTGCGCAATTGTCGAATATTACCGCCCCAATGGTATTTGAGCAACAATCCAACCGCTTCATGGTCCAGTCGAATCGTTCGCATCTTGTACTTCTGAGCAAAGTCTGAGGCAAATTTGCGAAAGAGCAGGTGGATGTCTTCGCCGCGCTCTCTGAGCGCGGGCAAACCAATCTCTACGGTACTGAGTCGATAGTACAAATCTTCTCTAAATCGCCCTTTTTCAATGGCGGTGGCCATGTTGACATTAGTCGCTGCCACAATACGGACATTAGTTTTTTGAATCTGGGAGGACCCCACTTTCATGAACTCACCATTTTCTAAAACGCGCAATAGACGTACTTGAGTGGGCAAGGGGAGTTCTCCAACTTCGTCTAAAAAAATAGTTCCTCCATCGGCAACTTCAAAATAACCACTTCTTGTGGCGGTTGCTCCGGTAAAAGCACCTTTTTCGTGACCAAAAAGCTCACTGTCAATAGTCCCTTCAGGTATTGCGCCGCAGTTAACGGCGATATATTTATTGTGTTTTCTGTGGGAGAGGGCATGAATGATTCGTGGAATATTTTCCTTTCCCACACCACTTTCTCCAGTGACTAGGACTGAAATATCAGTAGGGGCCACTTGAATTGCTTTCTCAATGGCGCGATTGAGTTTTGCATCGTTACCGATGATCTCAAAACGTTGTTTAACCGACTGAATGGTTTCCATGGTTTGTGTTTTTTAAGCGAGTACGGCCTCAACCGCTTTTCCTATGAGCGTGGCACTGGTACAGTCTTGTATTTGCACCATAACAAAATCACCTGTCTTAAAGGATTCTTTTGGGAATACCACCACCGTATTCTGAGGGGTTCGGCCACTCCAAAAATTCGGGTCTTTTTTACTTTCTTTCTCTATCAATACCTCGACGGTCTTGCCCACGAAGTTCTTGGTACGCAAGGCGCTGTGTTTTTGTTGCAGCTCAATGATTTCTGTAAGTCGTCTTTTTTTGACTTCATCGGGCACGTCATCCACCATTTTTCTTGCGGCCATGGTTCCTGGGCGCTCTGAATACATGAACATGAAACCAAAATCGTATTGCACATACTCCATTAGGCTCAGTGTATCCTGATGATCTTCTTCCGTTTCGGTAGGAAAACCAGAAATCATATCATGAGAAATGCCGCAATCAGGAATGATACGTTTGATATCGTCAATCAAGGCCATATACTCCTCGCGCGTGTGCTGTCGGTTCATCGCCTCAAGAATTTTGCTGCTACCGCTTTGGACTGGAAGATGGATATAGTTACAAATATTGGGATGTTTAGCCATGACGTGTAATACCGAACGGGTCATGTCTTGAGGATTGCTGGTTGAAAACCGAAATCGCATTTTTGGTTGGGCCAGAGCAACCATGTCTAACAACTGCGCAAAATCCACTGATGTGGCCTGAGCCATTTCAGAGGCATTTTTAAAGTCTTTTTTTAGTCCGCCCCCATACCATAAATAACTATCGACGTTTTGTCCCAAAAGCGTCACTTCTTTATATCCTTTATTGGCAAGGTCATTAATTTCTTCAATAATGCTTTGTGGGTCTCTTGAACGCTCTCGCCCTCGGGTGAATGGAACCACGCAAAAAGTGCACATATTATCACATCCTCGTGTAATGCTCACAAACGCCGTCACGCCATTGCCACCCAGACGCACGGGAGCTACGTCGCCATAAGTTTCGTCTTTTGAAAGAATTACATTAACCGCCTCGCGCCCGGCTTCAACTTCATCCAGAAGATTGGGCAAATCCTTATAGGCATCCGGACCAACCACCAAATCCACAATTTTTTCCTCCTCCAAAAACTTACTTTTAAGGCGTTCAGCCATACAACCGAGTACACCTACTTTCATCGATGGGTTAGTTTTTTTGACCGCATTGTAAGTTTCTAGGCGTTTTCTGACTGTTTGCTCTGCCTTTTCTCTAATCGAACATGTGTTGACCAGCACCAAGTCCGCCTGATTCAGGTCAGTGGTGGTGTCATAACCTTCTTTTGCCAAAATAGAAGCGACAATTTCACTGTCGCTAAAATTCATTTGACATCCGTAACTTTCGATATACAATTTCTTAGTGTTTCCTAATCGATCAGGTCGCTCAAGGGCAGTGCCCTGACGTTGTTCATCGATAATTTTTTCCATGCTCCTCGTGGCTTTTCTTGTGAGTCCACAAAAGTGATGCCTCACAAAATTAAGTGGACAAATATACAACAATCTGTCAAAATGTCAGCAATTATTGAGATGTGCGTTTATATAGGTCTACTGCCGGTAAATGGACTTAAAGCAGCAATACAGTGCAAATGCTTTGGGCGGTTTGCAAATCTTTAATTCAATCTTCAACAACCAAATTATCGATCAGACATTTTTTTTAACCTTTAGGTTAAGGGGGTCTTGACGGTGTTCAAATTTTACCTTCGCGATAGTGAATTAAAAAATTCGTCTACTTTTGTACACCAAAATACGGCGCTTATGGCAAAGAATTTAGTGATTGTTGAGTCCCCGGCTAAGGCCAAAACCATTGAGAAATTCCTAGGTAAAGAGTTTAAGGTAGCTTCGAGCTTTGGTCATATTGCAGACTTACCCTCAAAAGAATTAGGCGTAGACGTACAGGGGGATTTTAGTCCTAAATATCGTGTCTCCAAGGATAAAAAAGCCTTGGTCAATGATTTAAAGTCAATGGCTGGTAAAGCACAAATGGTTTGGCTAGCTAGTGATGAGGACCGTGAAGGAGAAGCTATAGCCTGGCATTTATCAGAATCTCTAGAATTGCCTGAAAATAAAACCAAGCGTATAGTATTTCATGAAATCACAAAGTCAGCCATCCTCAAGGCAATTGACAATCCAAGAGGAATTGATTATAATTTAGTCAATGCCCAGCAAGCGCGAAGAGTACTGGATCGATTGGTGGGTTACGAGCTTTCACCCGTATTGTGGAAGAAAGTAAAAGGTGGTTTGTCTGCAGGTCGTGTCCAAAGTGTTGCAGTACGACTCATAGTGGACCGTGAACGGGAAATCGAGGCTTTCGATCCCGTGGCTTCCTACAGGGTGGATGCAGAGTTCATAACCGGCGATGGGGCAAAGTTTAGAGCAAAACTGGCAAAGAATTTGGATAGCGCTCAAGAAGCCCTGGAATTTCTCCAGGCCAATAAAAATGCGCAGTACGTAATTTCTGAGCTCAATAAAAAGCCAGCCAAAAAATCACCTGCTCCTCCATTTACTACATCTACATTACAACAAGAGGCAGCAAGAAAACTTTATTTTTCTGTAAGCCGCACCATGACTGTGGCCCAACGACTTTACGAATCTGGACTCATTACCTATATGAGAACAGATAGTGTTAATCTATCTCAAGAAGCACAGCAAGCGGCGCAAGATGCCATCACCAAGAGTTATGGGTCCGAATACAGCAAGCCACGTCAATTTAAGGGAAAATCAAAAGGTGCCCAGGAGGCCCACGAAGCCATACGTCCTACGGATTTAAGCCGCACCCATATCGAAGGCGATCGCGACCAGAGGCGTCTTTATGAACTGATTTGGAAACGCACTATTGCCTCGCAAATGAGCGAAGCGAAACTTGAGAGAACTCAGGTCAAAATCGATATAAATACCACGAGCAATATAGAGCACACCTTTGTGGCTAACGGCGAGATATTGACCTTTGATGGATTTTTAAAAGTGTACCTCGAGGGAACAGATTTTGATGAGGAAGAGCAAGAAGGTATGCTGCCACCATTAACACAGGGAGAGGCCCTTGATTGTGATCACATAACGGCTACCGAACGATTTACCCGACCACCTTATCGTTACACAGAGGCTTCTTTGGTCAAGCAACTTGAGGAATTGGGTATCGGGCGTCCATCGACCTATGCCCCGACAATTTCGACCATTATTCAGCGCAAGTACGTTGAAAAAGGTACCGTTGAAGGGCAGCCAAGAGCTTATCAATGGATGAAACTCCAACGCGATCAGATAACCCAAAAGGGGTTAAGTGAACAAGTGGGCAGCGATAAAGGCAAACTGGTACCTACTGATATTGGTATCATTGTGACAGATTTCTTGGTCGCTCATTTTTCGGATATAGTCGATCTGAATTTTACAGCCAAAGTTGAGGCAGACTTTGACGATATTGCCGAGGGTAAGGAGCAATGGAGAGAGATGCTTAAAGGTTTTTACGGAAAGTTTCATCCTAACGTAGAACAGGTCAATAAAAATGCTGAACGCGAGAGCGGAGAACGAATTTTGGGCACCGATCCTGTTTCCGGAAAGACTGTTTTAGTGCGTTTAGGAAAATTTGGTCCAATAGCCCAGGTGGGTGATGCAGACGATCCAGATAAGAAATTTGCGAGTCTACGCCCAGACCAACAATTGCATTTAATTGATTTTGAACAGGCCATGGATCTGTTTAAACTGCCCAAGGTATTGGGTCGCTTTGAAGAACAAGAGGTTGAGGTGGCTAATGGGCGCTTTGGTCCTTATGTGCGTTGGGGAAAACAATTCATTTCATTGCCCACAGGAATGGATCCACTGGAGGTAGACATGGCGGTAGCAGGGCAGTTAATTCAAGCGAAACAGCAGGCTGATGCCCCAATTTATGTATATGAAAATCTTCCTGTCCAAAAAGGTAAGGGGCGTTTTGGTCCTTTTATCAAGTGGAATGAAATGTTTATCAACGTCAGCAAGAAATATGATTTTGATAACTTAAGCCATGCGGATATCTTAGCGCTAATTGAGGATAAAAAACAAAAGGAGAAAGACAAGCTAATTGCTTTTTGGCCTGAAGAAAACATTCGTATTGAAAAAGCCCGCTGGGGTAGGTTTAACCTGATTAAAGGTAAACTCAAAATTGAATTGCCGAAAACTACCAAAGCCGATAAAATTACTTTGGCCCAGGCGCAAGAAATCATCGCGGCAGAAACGGCAAAAAAACCAAAGGGTAGGACTAAAGCCAAGAGCAAGCAATAATGAAACAATACCTCAGACCGGTTTCAAAGGCAGCTTGTGCCCACAGAGAAATACTTCCTGCAGGAGTATTGGGTAAGCAAATAGGTCTGTATCAAAACGAGGAAGAGTTTCCTGAGGTTTCCAAATTTAAATTTGCGTTATTAGGTGTTCCCGAGCACAGGCGGGATGAAGATTATATGGGAGCATCCATAGAATTTGACTCCGTACGCATGGCGTTTTATGGCCTATATCCGGGCAATTGGCAATGGTCCATGGTCGATCTTGGTGATATTATTCCTGGGGCGTCTGTAAGTGATACTGATTTTGCGATGCGAGAAGTCATCAATGAACTCTTGCATTTGGGCTTATTGCCCATTGTTTTAGGAGGTAGTCAAGATCTTCTTTATGCGCATTACAGGGCATTTGATGGGGTTCAAGACATGATTAATGTGGTCAATGTCGATCATCGATTTGACCTAGGTGATCATCAGAAACCTTTGTCAAATAAGGCATATGTGGGAAAAATGATCGCTGAGAAGCCCTATAATTTGATGAATTATGGAGTTTTGGGTTACCAGTCTTATTTAAACCCTCCAGAAGAAATTGACCTGATGGAAAAATTACACTTTGAGGCCTATCGATTGGGAAATTTAATTCAAGATATTACCCTTGCCGAGCCGATTATGAGACAGGCACAACTAGTGGCGGTCGATGTCTCTAGCGTCAAAAGCAGTGCGATGAGTTTTCGTTATCACAAGAGTCCTAACGGATTTGACAGTAGAGAAATTTGTGCCTTATCGCGTTATGCAGGCATCAGTAATGATGTAAAATCTTTTGGGATTTACGAGCTCAAGTCCTTTGATAAACACGAAAGCGCTCCGAATCTTGTGGCTCAAATGATGTGGTATTTTATTGAGGGCGTTTCATTTCGGGTCAGTGATGGTGATTTTTTGAATCCAAATCATTTTATTGTGTACTCTGTGCCTGTGGACGATATGGTATTGGTTTTCAAAAAAAGTAAGCGCACCGGAAGATGGTGGATAGAATTGCCAAATAATAATTCTTCGCATAATAATTTATCAACTACTGCGTTATTACCCTGCACTTACGACGATTATCTAAGTGCCACGGAACAAAATATTCCTGATCGTTGGCTAAAAGCCCGTTTGAGAAACAAAGTTTAACAATAAATGTGTGTATTTGATTTAGGGGGTTTTTTCTATAAATTTGTTGCTTTTCTGAAAATTTATGGATAGGTTTACGCCCTTAAATCTCAGTAATTTCTTAACCGAATCATCTATGAAAAAGTTAATTGCAATTTTTGCGATCACCGCCCTTGTTGCAAGCTGTAGCTCAAATCGAGATCGCGGCGAATTGGTTGGCGCAAAAGGCAAAAAATGGTACCCTGAAAAACCTTATGGAATGACCCTAGTTCCTGGTGGTTCTTTTTTGATGGGTAAAGCCGATGACGATTTTGTCGCGGTGAACGATGCACCGACAAGAACAGTCACTGTCCGTTCATTTTACATGGATGAAACTGAAATCACGAATGCAGAATACCGACAGTTTGTGAACTGGGTAAAGGACTCTACGGTACGTCTACGATTGGCTATTTTGGCCGATGAAGTTGGCGCAGTACCGGGTGAAGGAGGTATTGGCGAGTTTGCTTTTGTTGATCAGGAGAACCAAGAGATGACGCCTTGGGAGCAATACAATTACGATAATTATTACGGTATGGGGGATGATTTCTATGCCGGTCGTAAAATAAATAACGACGTTGATTTGATTTGGGAGCCTGGAGAATATCCTGATGAGTACTATTCTGAGGTCATGGATACCATGTATATCCCAGCTGAAGAAGCTTATAATGGTCAGCGCACTATTGATGTGAGTAAATTGAACTTCCAATACACTTACATGGATATTCAAGCTGCGGCACGCGCCAAGGGCAAGCGCCGTAAAGATTTTATCATCAAAGAAGACATTAACATCTATCCTGACACTACGGTTTGGATTAAAGATTTCAATTATTCGTACAACGAGCCGATGCACAACGATTATTTCTGGCATGAGGCTTATGGAGACTATCCCGTAGTTGGCGTTAACTGGAAACAAGCTAAAGCCTTCTGCGCTTGGAGAACTCTTTACAAGAATGCCTACCAGAAATCTAAGGGTAAGCCCTATGTGAATACTTTTAGATTGCCAAGTGAGGCTGAATGGGAATATGCAGCACGCGGTGGTTTAGAATCTGCGACCTATCCATGGGGTGGTCCTTATGCTAAAAACGATCGTGGATGTTTTATGGCAAACTTTAAACCTTTGCGTGGAGATTACGCCGCTGACCAGGCTTTGTATACTGTTGAGGCTGATTCCTACGAACCAAATGACTACAACCTTTACAACATGGCAGGAAACGTGAGTGAATGGATTGATTCTTCATATGATCCAGGATCTTACGAGTATTCTTCATCAATGAATCCAAGTGTTAATGACCCTGCCAATAAGCGTAAGGTAGTGCGCGGAGGTTCATGGAAGGATTTCACTTATTTCCTCCAAGTCAGCACACGAGACTATGAGTATGCTGATTCTGCCCGTAGCTATATCGGCTTTAGAACCGTTCAAGACTACATGGGCACCAATATTATTTTAAATAACAATTTCGGTGATGCACGCTAAACCCTGTGTATCGTCACAATCACATTAATTCTGTTTTACTTAACGAAACTTTAATTTATCATGGCAGCAAAGTCTAAAACCAACAAAAAATCTTTATTGACTCCGCAAAACCTTAACTTGGCCTATGGTCTTGGAGCATCCATTGTAATCCTTGGAGCGCTATTTAAAATCCTTCACTGGGAATTAGGCCCGTTAAACGGTAGTGTATTACTCGCTGTTGGTTTGATTACTGAAGCTATAATTTTTGCTATTTCCGCTTTTGAAAAAGTAGACAATGGTCCAGATTGGTCACTGGTTTATCCAGAGCTTGCTGGGGGTGAGTCAAAAAATCAAGATCCTGAAGGATTGCTCTCAAAAAAGCTTGATGGAATTTTACGTGAAGCTCAGTTAGATGCTAAACTAATGAGCGATCTTGGAGAGAGTATTCGTTCTTTTGGTGCTGCTGCACAGAGCATGTCTCCTACTGCGGACGCATTAGAATCAACTAAAAAATACGGTGAGCAAATTGCAAGCGCTGCTGCTCAGATGGAATCGCTTAATGGCATATATCAGATGCAAATGGAAGCGGCAAACCGTCAAACTGCATTGAACGAAAGTGTTGCTGCAAATGCCGAACAACTAAAAAATCAAATGGAAGAAATGGCAAACAATTTAGCCTCATTGAACAGCGTTTATGGAGGTATGTTGTCTGCAATGAATAAAAAGTAATTTGTTTTTCAACTCTATAACAATTCATAATTAAAAAGTATTAGCATGGCAGGAGGAAAACAATCCGCAAGACAAAAGATGATTAACCTGATGTATCTGGTGTTCATCGCGATGCTTGCCCTTAATATGTCCAAAGAAGTTTTAACCGCTTTTGGCGTGATGGATGAACGTTTGATTGATGCAAACGAGGCTTCTACGGCTCGAAACGATGCCTTTATGGAGAATTTGGCCACAAAGGCATCTGAGCAACCTGAGCAATATTCTGCGGTTAAAGAAAAAGCAGATCAAATCAATGTTTTGGGCGCGGATTTAAACAGTTTTATTGAAAACCTTAAAGGTCAAATGATGGCCACACTGAAGGCTGACGAACAGGACAATTACGAGGTACAGGACAAACCAGATTTTTTAGATCAAACCTTGTTTAATGGGGACAATATTTCGCCTGTAGGCAAGGAATTTCTTGCCAAGATGGACGCCTACCGCACTGGGGTTTTGGCCTTAGTGGGTGAAGACTATCCTAGTATTGCCACAGATATCGAAAAGAAATTTTCGACTGAAGATGTGCGCCAGCGCAGTGATAATGTGAAGAAGCCATGGCTGAATTATCAATTTGAAGGATTTCCGCTTATTGCCTCAAAAACTAAATTGAGTCAAATTCAAGCTGATGTTAAGACCACTCAGAGCGAGATACTTTCGAAGATGCTCGGGAGCCAGCAAGAGGCGGCACTTTCCTTTACTCAGTATAACACCTTGTTAGAGCAGTCGAAATCTGCGTTTTACGCTGGTGAAGCTTTTGATGGGGGTATTGTTTTGGGCCGTAAAGATCCGAATACCAAGCCGAATCGTGTTGAATTGACTCTAGATGGCAAACCACTTTCAGCGTCTCAATACACTATTGAGAGTGGTAAGGTAAAGCTAAATATTAACGCCGGAGCAGCCGGTGACCATAAAGTGGAAGGTAATTTGATTTTCTTACAAGACGGTAAGGAAGTCGAGATTCCTGTTGATGTCTCTTTTGCGACCATTACCAAACCAAATTCTGCAGTTATCGCTGCGGACAAGATGAATGTGGTCTATCGCGGTGTCGAAAACCCAATGACTGTATCGATTCCTGGTATTCCAGATAATAAAGTAACTGCAACGGCCTCTAGTGGAACTTGGAAAAAACTTTCAGGCACTAACTATTCTTTTGAGCCAGCGAGTGGTACAACGGTAACCATTAACGCATCTGGGGTTTTGCCTGATGGTCAAAAGGTGAATACACCTGCCGAATTCCGCATTAAGGACATTCCTCGCCCTGTTGGTTCTATTCGTGGAGAAACGGGTGATGGGGCCTGCGTACGTATGCAGCGTCAGGGTCTAGAAATCGCGAGTGTAGGTGCCGCTTTGGAAGATTTTGATTTCGATCTTGGACTTAAAGTGACCGGCTTTAGTTTTAAGGTTTCTGGGCAACCTACCGTTATGGTTCAAGGAAATAAATTAAATGCTGCCGCGAAAAGTGCTTTGAATCGTGCGCGTCGTGGAGAGACTGTTCAGATTTTTGATATTAACGCCAACTTAGTTGGTAACTCTTCGTACAAATTGAAGAAGATTTCTCCTGTTTGTATTGAACTAACAAATTAATAAGATACCATGCGTTTAACACAAGTAGTTCTTGGAATTGCATTGATGTTGCTGAGCCCCAGTCTGCAGGCCCAGTTAAACATACTCAATGCTAAAACTCCAGATGAAATTGGGCTAAAGACAGATGCTCAGATCGCTTACGACAATGATAACCCGCTGCCTTATGGTTATGTAGATGACCGAGATATTTTATGGTCAAAAACTACTTGGGAAATTGTTGATTTGGATGAGCGAGTTAACTTCCCGCTTTATTATCCAATAGACACCAATAATATTGGTTCGGAGCGCCGTTCTTTGTATGACGTTTTGGTTAAGAACATTAAGAATGGTAATATTTCAGAGGTTTATGCAGACTCTTATTTCTCTGAGAAAAGAACCTTGAGAGACATAGAAGGATCACTCGTTTATAGTGATACCACTGATTTAGGAATTGAGCAGTTTAACGCGGTGGGCCGAGTAGATCCAGAGTACGTCAGACGATTTACTTTGGATGCAGGTGATATTGAAGAATGGCGTATTCGTGGTGTTTGGTATTTAGATAAGCGTCAAGGAGAATTACGCTATCGTTTACTCGCGATTTGCCCTGTGGCCAATGAAGCGCGATCTAAGGCTTTCCCTGACGATGGAGTCGATGCTAAAGTAGAATTGTTTTGGGTTTGGTACCCTGGAGCGCGCGAGATACTGCACAAGGCCAAGGCCTTTAACCGTAAAAATACCTCGCAACCGATTTCCTTTGATCATTTATTGAACTCACGTAGGTTTAATGCCATAATCTACAAAGATGATAACGTACAAGGTGATCGCGGTGTAGCGGATTATATCAATGACAATGCATTGATGCAGCTCTTGGAATCAGATCGTATCAAAGATCAAATTCGCAATATTGAAATCGATCTTTGGAATTACTAATAAGTATTTTTAAGTATTCAAACCCTCCTGTCCAAACAGGAGGGTTTTTTGTATGAAGCAATTTGACTTTGTCATATTAGGATTCGGCATTGCCGGTGCCACAATCACGCGAGAACTAGCAGAACGTGGCGCGCGCATTCTCGTGATTGATTCTGGGGAGAAAACTGCTACAGCCATTGCTGGAGGGACCATCCACCCTGCCGTACTGCGTTATTATAATAAGGTTTGGCGTGCCGATGAATTTTGGCCAATAGCAAAATCATTTTATCAAAGTTGGGAAAGAGAATTGCAGGTTTCACTAATCAAATCAAAAGGATTAGTACGCATTTTTGATTCCGCCAATGAACCTAATCAATGGATAGAAAAGCGAAAGGATGCTTTTTGGCAACAGTATTTAAGGCCACTTATAGAGGAACAGGCTGAGGATTTGTCACAGATCAATGCGCCTTATGGCTATGGCAGCATTGAGGACTTTTGGCGCTTTGACCCTGCGTTTTTACTCAGTACATATCGGAATAAACTCAAAGAAACCGATCAATATATAACAGCTAAGTTAAGTTTTGATTCTCAAGAGTCCCTGTTTAGACAAATTGACGCTTTAGGTTATAAGACAGAGCGCATTGTGCTTGCGCAAGGGCATCAACAAGATTTTTGGCCTGGCTTAATTCAAGAAAGTCCAATTCAGGCCAAGCAAGGTCAATATGTAATTATCGAATGCCCTGGTTTAAAATTAACACGCGTATTGAAGTCTAAATTTTTTGTAATACCCTTAGGTGCAGACCGGTATCAGGTTGGGGCAACTTACCCTAGAGCCCAGGAACAGAGTGATATTGAAAAAACGCAAAAGCGTGTATTTTCGGACTTGGATACATTTCTTGAGTTGCCTTACCGAATTATAGACTATTGGACGGGCACACGACCGGTAACAAAGGACCGCAAACCGATTTTGGGTGCTTTTGATCAAACCGCAAAGATTTGCGTATTCAACGGGCTAAATTCTCGAGGTCTGCTGATGGCGCCTCTACTTTCCTTTTGGTTGGCTGACTTTATGCTAGAGAACAAAGTACTCCCCCCTGAGGTTTCAATCAATCGCTTTTTTTAACCCTGGACGGGTCGAAGCGGAAGAATAGGTTGATCCAAATATTGCGTGAAAGACGCAAAATGATAGGTAAGCTCAGGACCAGTATAGCTGAAATGGCGATAAAAGTTTGCAAACGGTCCAGCGAAAGCCAAAAATAACTGATGATAAAAGTGGCAATAGCAAAAGCGACGCCCACGGCATAACTGACATACATAGCGCCATAGAAAAATGAGGGCTCAATTTTGTATTTAACCCCGCAATTCGGACAATGTTCATGCATGAGTAAAGTCTTTGTAGGCTGGTATGCTTTTGTGCTTTGATACATAGGCCCACTGTGACAAACAGGGCATTTTCCTGTAAAAATACTAATGAGTTTAGTGCCTTTGAATAGATTCATTTTCTGTTTTTTTGCCTTGACAAATTTAAGCATCTTTGCACGACTCAAATGTTACCTTTGTTACCCGAATGCTGAATATTCATAATTTATCTGTTTCTTTTCAAGGAACGCCTCTGTTTGAAGGGATTACCTTTCAGTTGAGAGGTGGCGATCGCGTGGGTCTTATCGGAAAAAACGGTGCAGGCAAATCGACACTTTTAAAAATTATCGCCGGTGCTCAAGAGTATGACACTGGTCAAATCGCCACTGATAAGGAGATATCCGTGGGTTACCTCAGACAAGACATTGACTTTGAACAAGGATGTACAGTGCTTCAAGAGGCATACAAGGCCTTTGAATTGTTGCAAGGATTTGAACAGAAACTCGAGCAGATCAATACCGAATTGGCCCATAGAACGGACTACGAAAGCCAAGGTTATGCTGATTTAATTGAGGCCCTGAGCGAGGTGCAACATCAGTACGAAATTCACGGGGGCTATCTGTATCAAGGAGAGACCGAGCGCATTTTGATAGGTTTGGGTTTTACCTGCGAGGATTTTGATCAGATGACCGATACTTTTTCCGGGGGGTGGCGTATGCGTATTGAACTGGCTAAATTACTGCTTCAGCAGCACGATATTTTACTTTTGGATGAACCGACGAATCACCTCGATATTGAATCAATACTTTGGTTAGAGGATTTTCTCAACAGTTATCCCGGAGCCGTTGTCTTGGTGAGTCACGATAAGATGTTTTTAGATCATGTAACCAATCGAACCATTGAACTCTCCACTGGTAGAATGTACGATTTGAAATTGCCGTACACTAAGTATTCGGTGGCTCGAGAAGAGCGTCGAACCCAGCAGCTTTCGATTCAAAAAAATCAGCAAAAGCAAATTGAGCAGACCGAGAGATTGATTGAAAAATTTCGCGCTAAGGCCTCAAAGGCCTCCATGGCGCAGTCCTTGATCAAAAAACTTGATCGTATGGATTTAATAGAGGTTGATGAGGATGATAATGCAGTAATGAGTTTAAACTTTCCGGTGTCTCGAGACCCGGGGAAAGTGGTTTTTATTCTAGAGCAAATTGCCAAAAAATACGGCGATAAGTCTGTACTCAATAGTGTGGATTTAAGAATTTCTAGAGGGGATAAAGTTGCCTTTGTTGGACAAAATGGTCAGGGTAAATCAACTTTAGCAAAAATCATGGTCGAGGCGATTTCCTATCAAGGGATATTGACTCCAGGCCATAACGTTGATATCGGTTATTTTGCCCAGAATCAGGCGGAATATTTGGATGGAAATAAAACAGTAGAGGAAACCATGATTGACGCGGCGGACCAAAATACCCGTCCGAAGGTGCGCGATATTCTCGGAGCCTTTTTGTTTCGCGGCGAAGAAGTCGATAAATATGTAAGGGTGCTTTCGGGAGGGGAACGCAATCGATTAGCTTTGGCTAAACTATTACTCCAGCCGATCAATGTTCTGGTGATGGATGAACCCACCAACCATTTGGACATTAAATCAAAAAATGTTTTGAAAGAAGCGCTGATGCGCTTTCAGGGGACATTAATTTTGGTATCACACGATAGAGATTTTCTTCAAGGCTTGACACAGGTTGTCTATGAATTTAAAGAGGGTCATCTAAAAGAATACCTCGGTGATATAGACTTTTTCCTTGAGCAGCGCAATTTGAGTCATTTGCGCGATGCAGAAAAACGCACAATTCAGGCAGAACCCAAAGGTGGACAAGTAAAAAAAAGTGAGCCCGGATTGAGTTTTGAGCAACAGAAAAAGAAAAAGGCACTGACCAACAAACTCGGTCAGCTTGAACGAGAAATCCAGATTTTAGAATCAGAGCTGGATGAACTCGATAACGATTTGGCCAATGACCCTGAATTTCTCAGTACACAAGAGGATTTTTATAAGAAATATTCGCTAAAAAAATCAAAACTTGAGACTTTGATGTCTGATTGGGAATTGATGAGCTCTGAGCTCGAGCAATACTAATTTTTTTATGATATGTTTAACGTTATCATGAACCAAAGCCTTTAATTTTAATATTAACTAACTGAGAATAATCTAATTCAAGCTTTTAATTGTGCGCAAAATAATAAACACCGTCATCGCGCTTGTGATCATTGTAGGAGCCGTTATGTATGCTAACCATCTAGTAAGCAGTAACAGCCGTGTTAAGCCGCCTGCCAAAAAGGTGATTAAAACGGTTTTTGCCGACTCGGCGCAAAATACTCAGGTCCCTATTTCTATGACTACCAGTGGTCTATTGTCGGCCAAAAATAGATTTGAATTATTTGCCGAAGTTCAGGGGGTGCTCAAAAATGGGATGCGTGAATTTAAACCGGGTCAAGCGTTTAAAAAAGGTGATGTGCTGATCAATATCGATGCGCAAGAGTTTAGGGCCTCATTGGTGTCCTCGCGCAGTAACTTTCAAAATACTATTGCGGGGATGATGGCGGATTTAAAGCTAGACTACCCGCAGGCTTATGAACAATGGAATCTTTTCCTCAATAATTTTGACCTAGAAAAACCACTGCCCGACTTACCTGAAATCAACGATAATAAAGCTGAGTTTTTTATTGCTGGACGCGGTGTGATTTCGGCCTATTACAGCATTAAAAATTTGGAAGAGCGTTTGGTAAAGTACAGTATAAGAGCTCCATATGATGGCGTGTTGACCAGTGCTACAGTAACAGAAGGAACTTTGGTGCGTCAGGGACAGAATCTCGGCGCCTTTATTTCTACCGAGGCCTTTGAATTAGCCTTGAGTATTGCGCCTGATGCCAGCAATTATTTGTCCATAGGAGACGCTGTAGTTTTAAAAGCCCGCACTGGCGATGGCACCTTTAAGGGTGAAATTACTAGAATCAATAAACGTGTAGATCCATCAACACAAATGGTTCAAGTATTCGTGGAGACCAATGACCCTGCGCTCAAGGAGGGCATGTACTTGGAAGCAGATATCAGTGCAGGAACTATTGAAAACGCCATTTTATTGTCGCGTAAACTTCTGGTGGATGAAACATCCATTTACGCGGTTAAAGACGGATTATTGGAATTATTGGAGGTACAAGCTGTTTATTTTATGCCAAATACTATGGTCGTAAAGGGTGTGCCCGATGGAGCTGTAATTTTAACCCAGCCTGTGGCAGGAGCCCACTCCGGAATGATGGTTCAAATCTTTGGCCAGAACAATGAGCAGGATCAAGCACAAGAGGATACCTCAAACCAGGATGGAGCTTCTCAAAAATAACCTGCACTTCAACAGACATCATGCGTAAACTGATTACTTATTTTATTCGTTACGAGGTCGCGGTTAATGTGATCATCTTGGCTTTTGTCGTTCTTGGGATTGCCGGTGCAAAACAACTAAAGTCTTCCTTTTTCCCACTTCAAGATCCTGAAATAATCAACATCAATATTGCGTATCCGGGCGCAGCACCTCAAGAAATTGAAGAGGGGATTGTTTTAAAAATAGAGGACAATTTAAAAGGGCTCATCGGGATAGATCGGGTGACGTCTATTTCTCGTGAGAACGGAGGCAGTATTACTATTGAGATTGAAACAGGACGCGATATAGATGTGCTTCTGGCAGAAGTCAAAAACGCTGTGGATCGGGTGCCTAATTTTCCCTCAGGCATGGAGCCTTTAGTAGTAGCCAAACGCGAAAATGTCAGACGCACGATAGAGTTTGCCATTTCTGGGCAGGATGTGCCTCTGGTTGCTTTGAAGGATATTGGCAGACAAATCGAAAATGATTTAAGACAGGTTGATGGAATTTCTCAGATTGCTGTCAGCGGTTATCCAGAGCAAGAAATAGAAATTGCAGTTCGGGAGGCTGATCTTTTAGCCTATGGTTTGAGTTTTTCGGAGGTCGCTTCGGCTGTAGCGCGCGCCAATATATTGAGTACAGGTGGGAACGTTAAAACTCAGGCAGAGGACTATTTAATTCGTGCCAATAATCGCGCCTATTACGGAGTGGCTCTAAATGGACTTATTGTCCGCTCAAAAAGTGATGGTAGTGTGGTGCGCTTACAAGATGTTGCGCAGGTGAGAGATCGTTTTTCCGAATCACCAAATGCGACTTACTTTAACGGCAATAAGGCTGTTATTATAGAAATTACAAATACCAATAACGAGGATCTGATCAGTACCTCAACTAAAGTAAAGCAGTATATAGAACAGTATAACCAAACCCATATTGGGGTTCAACTCGATGTAATTAATGATGCTGCCGTAACCCTAGAGCAACGCACACAGCTCCTTCTGGAAAACGGGGCAATGGGTATCTTTTTGGTCCTGTTTTTCTTGTCTCTATTTCTCAATACGCGTTTGGCGTTTTGGGTGGCTTTTGGTTTGCCGATATCATTTTTAGGGATGTTTATTTTCGCCAATCAATTTGGGGTTACCATTAACGTTTTGAGCTTGTTTGGGATGATCATTGTCATCGGTATACTTGTGGATGATGGGATCGTTATCAGTGAAAATATATATCAGCAATATGAGCGAGGAAAATCGCGCATTCAGGCAGCTATAGATGGTACCATAGAAGTGATTCCCCCGATATTGTCGGCAATCATTACCACTGTATTGGCGTTTTCGACTTTTCTATTTCTCGACGGCCAGATCGGGGCTTTTTTTGGGGAAGTCAGCATCATAGTGATTCTGACTTTGACGGTTTCCCTCATAGAAGCGCTGATTATATTGCCGGCGCATATTGCCCATTCCAAGGCTCTGGTGAAGACTCAGTCCCTCGAGGCCAAAAAAACTATTTTTGGACGGGTATTTTTGAAATTGCGTGAATTCAATCAATATGGTGATCGCTTTATGAGCTATCTGCGCGATCGTATTTACGGCCCCGTATTGGCTTTTGCACTGCGCCAGCGTTTTATCACCTTTTCGATATTTCTTGGGCTATTGATCATCACTATCGGTTCAGTTCGAGGCGGCATAATACGAGGGGCATTCTTTCCGATGATCGCAAGCGACCAGGTTCAAATTAATTTACTGATGCCTGAGGGGACCAACCCGATGATTACAGATTCTATCATTAGTCGAATAGAAGCTGCTGCATGGGAGGTCAATAACGTCTATACGGCCAAACAAACCGGCGGTTTTCAAGTGGTCCAAAACATTATTAAAAATGTTGGGCCTGGTAACAATAAGGCCTCATTAGACATTAATTTATTACCCGGGGAACAGCGCGATTTTGGCGCTCCTGAGATCAATAATGCGATTCGTGAAGCCACGGGACCTGTTTATGGTGTAGAACGATTGACTTTTGGCTCGGGAGGAAACTTTGGAGGCAGTCCTGTTTCCGTGTCTTTGCTTGGAGCCAATACGGCTGAGTTAAAGTCTGCTAAAGACGAGCTTTTAGAAATAATGTTAGAGAATCCTTTATTGGTTGATGTGGCAGATACAGATCCCGAGGGCATAAAGGAAATTAATATTCAGCTCAATGAATCTGCTTATGCTTTGGGGTTAACCTTGCAAGATGTTATGAGTCAGGTGCGTGCTGGTTTTTTTGGGTTACAGGCGCAACGTTTCCAGAGGGGTCAGGATGAAATTCGGGTCTGGGTGCGTTATGATCGATCGAATCGAGAATCCATTAACGACTTGGACCAAATGAGGCTCATTACCCCCAGCGGCACGAGAGTTCCTTTTGGAGAGATTGCTAACTACAGCATTCGCCGTGGTGATGAAAGCATTAGCCACCTTAATGGTTTGCGTGAAATTCAACTCACGGCTGATTTGAAAAACCCAAAGGGTAGTGCCACCGATATTTTGTTAGACATACAAGATAACGTTATGCCAGCGATTTTATCTAAGTACCCATCGGTAAGTGTTTCCTATGAAGGTCAAAACAGAGAGGCCAATAAGTTAACGCGCTCTGCGCAAACGGTAGTTCCTATTATTATACTGCTGATCTATATGACCATTGCCTTTACTTTTAGGAGCTACAGCCAGCCAATTTTGTTGCTGTTAATGATTCCATTTAGTTTTATTGCTGTGGCATGGGGTCATTGGATTCATGATTTGCCCATAAACATCCTCTCTGCGCTTGGAATAATTGCCCTGATTGGAATTATGGTTAATGATGGATTAGTGCTCATCGGAAAATTCAATAGCTATTTGCGCGAAGGTCTGAGCCTTGATCAGGCCTTAACCAAGGCGGGACACATGCGTTTTCGGGCAATCTTTTTGACGTCATTAACGACAATTGCCGGGATTGCACCATTATTGTTGGAGAAGAGTCGTCAAGCGCAATTTTTAATTCCTATGGCGATCTCCATAGCCTATGGCATTGCCATTGCTACCGTACTGACCCTAATCATGCTGCCGATTTTATTGTCCTTTACCAATGATGTCAAAAGGCGCATACATTGGGTAATTCATGGTCAGTTGTTGCCTAGAGAGCAATTTGAGCGTGTCATTAAAGAAAAAGAATTCGATGAGCAGTGGACTGAGGAGCATGCCTCAATAAAACAAATTTCTCAAGATGAAGCTTAGTGTATCATTTATTACAGGCCTATTGACTTTGGTCCTTAATGGGACATGGTTTGTGCATGCTCAACAGGTTACTGTTTTAACAAAGGATCAGGCCATGGCCCAAATGTTGTCAGCAAATTTTGGCATTCAAATGGCTCAAAATGAACAGTCACAGGCAGGAAATAATGCTTCAGTCTTGAATTCGGGATATTTACCTGGCATTTCTGTTGCTTCAGGAGCTAGTTATGATTTGCAGGATCAAGAGGTGACCTTTCGCGATGGATCACTCAATGTAGTGGATGGTGCAGAGACCAAACGCTTAAACGCTGCGCTGAATCTAAACTACACCTTATTTGATGGAATGGGGCGCTATTACAATTATCAAAGACTAAAGCAGACAGAAAAACTCAGCGGATTACAGGTGCGTGCCACCATTGAATCGACACTATTGCAATTGTTTACCGTTTATTTTGAGTTAGCCCGTTTGAGTGAAAATCAAACTGTTTTAAAGCAGGTCTTAAACAACACCCAAGATCGATTGAATAGGGCAAAATATAGTTTTGACTTTGGCCAAAATACAAAACTCGATGTGCTCAATGCGGAGGTGGACTTGGTCAATGATAGTATCGCACTAAACAATAATGCGCAACAGCTAGTTAATACTAGAAGAGATTTGGCGGTTTTGCTCAACGATGATTTAAATAAGGAATTTGCAGTAGACACTTCAGTGGCCTTTTTAGATGAATTGTCTCTAGATGCGTTTAGCGAAAAGTCTCATACAGACAATGTTCGCGTGCTTATCGCCGAATCAAACAAGCAACTCAGTGCCTTTGGGGTTAAGTTTCAGCGCTCGCTTGAATTGCCGAGATTGGGTCTCACAGGGGCCTATGGTTGGAATGAAGGAATTTTTCCAGCCACAGGATTTGCGACAAAGAATATCAGTTCTGGATTTTCAGCAGGGCTTCAACTCAGCTGGAACATTTTTGATGGTGGGTCGAATCGTACTGCTTTGAAAAACTCCAAAATCAGTCTAGAGAATCAGGAATTGGCTTTGGAAGAAGTCAAAATGCAAGTTGATCGCGATGTGGCCAATGCATATGGGGATTTTTTAAATAGGAAAAGAGCCTATCAGCTGCTAAGGCGTTCTATTCTCACGGCTCAAAACAACTACGATCGTTCGCTGGATCGTTATAGATTAGGACAACTGACGTCACTGGAGTTGCGACAAGCGCAAATAAATCTGCTCAACGCAAAAATGAATGCCAACATGGCTAAGTATCAAGCGAAACTCTCTGAGCTGACTTATTTGCAGGCTTGCGGTCAATTACTCAATGTTCCGCTTTAGAACCAGATGATTTATCCATTTTTTGGAAAAGTCCTGTAATGAGTAATATATGAGGAAAGGTTATGGCCACCAAGGCTGCAAAGAGAATTGGGAAGAGCCCGGTGCCCAAATAGTCGTATCCTTTGGCCATGAGAAAAATACCAAAAACTGAGACCAGCCAATAGCGATAACTTTGCTTGAAATAGCGCAAAGCCGACCGATAGCCTAGCTTTTGGCCCTCAATAAGGATCTGATCCTTTATCGACGGTATGGCATGCCAAATCACAAAATATACTGCAAAGGATAAAGAGAGTTCAGTGTTGTAAAAAACCACATAGAACATCAATAAATAAAAGAGTTCTTCGAAAAGCTCTTTTTGAAACAATTGGAATTGCCACACCCATGAGAGTATTAAGGCAGCTACCAAACCAATACTTAATGTATTCAACGGAACGCCTGCAATATTCCATCCTGTCATATGTAAAATGAGGTATTGGACCTCTTTCTGGTGGGTGCTGAACAACATGAAAAAAATCACTAAACCGTACAGAGTGTAATCCCAGGCTTTAATTTTTGAATCCGACAATCTGTTGTGTAAATGCTGCTCCCCAAAATGATAGCTACTAAATAGCATAAAAATAATTAGCCCTAGGATGCGCCAATAGAAGGCAAGGGTGAACACCACAAGACCCAGGCCTACATATACGGTGATCAACTGCCATTTATGAGTTTTGTTTTTGATCAATAATTCTTGAAGCAAGTTTATGTCGTTTGCACCGTGCATAAGGCCGAGTGATAAAACGAAAACTCCCGAGGTAAAGAGCTCTATTTGGGCATTTGTATAAAGAGAAATCCAAATTACAAATGCCGTAATTATTATGTTAAAATTTTTATTCATTGGTATTATTGATCAAGTAAATTTACGAAAAATGTAATTTTTATTTGTCAGGCAGAAAAAAATGTTTAACTTTAATAAAATTATGTTAAACAAATTTAATTAACCATGACAGCATTATTAACTACATTAACTATGGCGTCCAAAATGGCGCCGGATGATTATGTTGGTTTTACATTCTTTGTAGGATGTATGGCCATGATGGCAGCTTCTGCCTTCTTTTTCCTTTCGATGAATGGATTTGACTCAAAATGGAGGACTTCGATCCTTGTTTCAGGTTTGATCACCTTCATCGCAGCAGTACACTATTGGTACATGCGTGATTACTGGGCTTCTTTTGGAGAATCCCCAACCTTTTTCCGCTACGTAGACTGGGTACTTACTGTACCACTCATGTGCGTAGAGTTTTATCTTATCCTCAGAGTGGCTGGTGCTAAAAAGTCGCTCATGTGGCGCATGATTTTCCTATCGGTTGTCATGTTAGTTACAGGATATTTCGGAGAGGCTGTAGATCAAGCAAACGCCCAAGTATGGGGTCTTATTTCAGGGATCGCATATTTCGTTATCGTTTACGATATTTGGATGGGTGCTGCTAAAAAACTTGCTGAAGCAGCTGGAGGGGCAACTCTTTCAGCGCACAAAATGCTTAGCTGGTTTGTCCTTGTGGGATGGGCAATTTATCCAATTGGATATATGGCCGGAACACCAGGATGGTACGAAGGTATCTTCGGCGGATTGAATCTTGATGTCATTTACAACATCGGAGATGCCGTTAACAAAATCGGATTTGGATTGATTGTTTACGGATTAGCCGTAGCCAAGCAAAACGAAGCCTAAGCGTCGATATGATTGAAAAAGGCCGCTCTCTGGAGCGGCTTTTTTTTTGACCTTATTTGAAATTATTCGTGAATTAATTAAAGTTGAATATACTTGCAAGGTATCATGTTTTGTTTGTACTTTTGCCTCATATCGCGGGATAGAGCAGTAGGTAGCTCGTCGGGCTCATAACCCGAAGGTCACAGGTTCGAGTCCTGTTCCCGCTACAAGGAAAGCCACCGACAAACGTCGGTGGCTTTTTTCTTTGGGAGTAAGCCGAGCTCGCTCGAGCTTGCGGACAATGAAAAAAGTCGACCTTCGCGTAAGCGAAGAGGGGGTTTTCATTGTATAGCTTCTTATTAAGGTCCATATTCGAGCGAAGCGAGAAAATGAATCCTGTTCCCGCTACAACGAAACCCAGAAGCATTGCTTCTGGGTTTTTTATGCCCTGAAGTGAGCGCGCGTGTTCAGGCTTGTGTTACAAAAGTTTCAAGACCCTGCTCAGTACGAGCAAAACAGAAGTATGATA
>OMJU01000079.1 GCA_900299425.1 Candidatus Rokuibacteriota bacterium | reverse complement strand
CCGGCTGCAGCCCAAGAACCGACCTTACCAGAAGAAACAGAAGTGTGGACCCCTGTGCCCAGTCAAGTGGACCCCTATGGTCAAAACGGCGCGCCTAGTGACGCCATCGTTTTGTTCGACGGCAGCAATTTAAATCGATGGATATCGGCTCAAGATAGCACTGCGGCTGGATGGACTATTAATGCCGATGGGAGCATGACCGTAGCCAATGGTACAGGCGATATTCAGACCAAAGATAACTTTGGCAGTGTGCAACTCCATGTAGAATGGCGTAGCAGTCCTGAAAATACGGCAAATGGACAGGCCAAAAGCAATAGCGGGGTATACTTGCAAAACCGCTATGAAGTGCAGGTTTTGGACAACAATGACAACCCGACTTACGTCAATGGTATGGTGGGGTCATTGTACAAACAGTCTCCTCCAATGGTCATGGCCTCTGTCCCAACCGGATCTTGGAACAGCTATGACATTATTTATCACGCGCCAGAGTTTGACGGTCAAGGCAATATGAGCGTGGCCCCAAACATTACTGTATTGCACAATGGGGTATTGATTCAAGATGGCTTTGACCTAAAAGGAACCACAGAATATATTGGCTGGCCAAAGGTGAGTCCTCATGGCCCAGGCCCTATAAAACTTCAAGATCACAATGATCACAGTGGGGTATCCTACAGAAACATTTGGGTTCGCCCACTAAACTAGAAAACCTATGATTCCCATGAAAACGATATTATCCCTTTCACTCATATTGGCTTTGACTGCCTCATGCCAAAACAACAATAAATCAGAACCATCAATGACCAAGGAAGTCCCTACAGAACAAGAGATGCCACAAGATCAGTGGATTACCCTTTTTGATGGAAGCAATTTCGACAATTGGCGTGGCTACCTCTCTGAGGAAATGCCCGAGGCTTGGAGTATTCAAGACAGTGCAATGGTCTTTACCCCTGGCGGCAAGGGCGGACAAAATATCATTACCAAAGATGTCTTTTTTAATTTTGAACTGTCCCTTGAGTGGAACATCGCCTCAGGAGGCAACAGCGGAATCTTTTGGGGGGTTATGGAAGACCCAGCCTATCCAGAAGCCTATCAATCAGGGCCAGAAATTCAGGTCTTGGACAACGCTAAGCACCCAGATGCCTTTGTAGGCGAAGGCACGCACACAGCAGGCGCTTTATACGATATGATTGCCCCTTCTGCGGATCATACCAATCCCGCAGGTTCATGGAACCATTGCGTACTGCGTGTGGACCACAGAATTAATCAAGGATTAGTCTTTATGAACGGAAATCAGATTGTTGCGTTTCCTCTTGACGGTCCAGATTGGGACGCTATGGTGGCAAAATCTAAATTCGCCGACTGGCCGGTATTTGGCAAATCACCTAAAGGGCATATCGGATTGCAAGACCATGGAGACCAAGTCTCTTACCGCAATATTAAGATCAAACATTTAATTGACTCAAAAGGGAGCTTGTCATTGATCCCCGCTCATCGAGGTCCAACCAATTTCTGCTGTTATGGTTCTTGAAAATGAATTATTCTTGAGTCTGGGTTATTGCGGGTTTATGCTGGCCTTATTTTTGATTTTTCAGGCCTTTCCGCCCAAGAAAATCAACCATATTTATGGTTATAGAACAGCCCGCTCTATGGCCAACGAGACGGTGTGGAAAGACGCCAATAATTACTCCATGAAGCTCGGGGTCCAACTCGGGCTTTGGGGTATGCTCTTGCCTCTATTTTACTATTTTATTTGGCCAGAGCAATTGCTCTTGGCCACCGTGATTACGCATACAGGGCTCTTGTTACTTATTGTCATCGGAACCGAACGCTATCTGGATCAGCGTTATGACAAAAAGGGACAGCCAAAAAATACAACCCCAAAAGACTAGATTCCTTACCTTTGTCAGGCAATGATGGCTTGATATGGTTTATTCAATGACAGGCTTCGGCAAAAGTGTATTGACGCTGCCGGGCAAAAAAATTACGATAGAAGTAAAATCTCTAAACAGCAAGGGCCTGGATCTGAGCGCACGCATCCCAAGTTCATTGCGTGAAAAGGAGCTGCTGATGCGAGATCGATTGGCCAAAGCCTTAAAGCGCGGTAAAATCGACTTGTCTGTATATGTGGAGTCGACCGGGGATGAGCGCTCAGCCCAGCTCAATACTCCTGTAATTCAGGCGTATATGGAGCAACTGCAAATCTTGGCCGAAGGTCCAGAAATCGAACGGCTACAGATGGCTTTGCGCCTTCCTGAAAGCATACAAACCGAACGCGATACTATTGACCAGGAAACTACTGAAGCCTTGCTTCACGGCATCGACCAAGCTGTTATCGCTTTGGAAGAATTTCGCGCAGCAGAAGGAGGCGTTTTGGCAGAAGATTTCCGAACACGGATTAATTTAATTCGTCAGCTTTTGGACCAAGTAACCCAGCAAGATAAAAATAGAATTCCTCAAGTACGCGCACGCCTGCTCAAGGCTGTTCAAGAACTTGAACAAAATGTGGATCAGAATAGATTTGAGCAAGAATTGGTGTATTATCTGGAGAAATACGACATTACTGAGGAAACTGTGCGCCTGAGCAACCATCTTGACTACTTTTTGAGCACTATGGAATCCGAGGAATCTAATGGGAAGAAACTAGGCTTTATCACCCAAGAAATCGGTAGAGAAATAAATACCATAGGTTCCAAAGCTAACGATGCTGTCTTGCAACAACTTGTGGTGCAAATGAAGGATGAGCTGGAGAAAATCAAAGAACAAGTTTTAAACGTATTGTAATGCCTAATCGCGGCAAACTCATCGTATTTTCTGCCCCTTCAGGCAGTGGAAAAACAACCATTGTCCGCGCGCTGCTACAAAATCCTGAGCTCAATCTTGCTTTTAGCATCTCGGCAAGCTCACGTGCGCCACGTAGCAACGAAATACACGGAAAGGATTACTATTTTCTCAGCCCCGAAGAATTTAAAAAAGCCATAAGTAAGGATGAATTTCTCGAATGGGAAGAAGTTTATCCAGGGCAATATTACGGGACCTTAAAAACAGAGGTTGAGCGCTTGCGCAATGAAGGAAAAAACGTTGTGTTTGATATTGATGTCAAAGGAGGCATGTCCATTAAAAAGCACTTCAGCGATGATGTTTTGGCCATTTTTGTGCAGCCCCCGAGTGTAAAAGTCCTGGCACAGCGCCTGATAGATCGTGGCACTGAAAGTGACGAAAAAATAAAACTACGCCTGGACAAAGCCCATTTAGAATTAGCCTTTGCTCCTTCGTTTGATCATATTTTGATCAACGATAATTTAAATGAGGCCATCGCCAATGCCCAAGAGTTAATCTTAAATCACATCCTCTAGGATCATAATGGGATCGCGCAAAACCATAGGGCTTTATTTTGGGACTTTTAACCCGATTCACATCGGGCATTTAAACATTGCCCACTATTTTGCGCATCACAGTAACCTGGACGAAGTTTGGCTGGTGGTTACCCCGCAAAATCCCCTAAAAATTAAAAAAAGCCTTTTGGCTGATTACCACCGTGCCGCATTAGTCGATATTGCTGCAGAGGATTATCCTAGGCTGAAAACTTGCCGCGTAGAATTTAATTTGCCTCAGCCAAATTATACAGTCAATACCCTAGCGGTCCTGCAGGAACAGCATCCTGAATTTGCCTTTTCCCTTATTATGGGTCAAGACAACTTAGATAATTTACACAAGTGGAAAAATTACCAGTGGCTCTTAGAGCATATTCCGATTTTGGTTTACCCACGAATCACCAGTGTAAAAGACCCAGAAAGTGGCCACGATCAAGCTCCATTCAACGGCAATATCACCCGGGTAAAAGCCCCAATTTTTGAATTGTCTTCCACGTTTATCCGCAATGGAATTCAGTCTGGTACAGATATTCGGCCCATGCTTCCAGAGAAAGTTTGGCGCTATATCGATGAAATGAACTTCTACAAATAAAAACTGCCGAGCCTTGGAGAAAGCTCAGCAGTCTTGCTAACTAAATAACCAACCAAAAAAATTACTTTTCTTGCGGCTCTCGAGGTCTTCGAGAACCAAAACATCTATAACTTTAACGCGGGTGTCTTTTTCAAATTGCCAATCGAATCATAATCTATTGTTAAAGTTTCTTTTTTCCTATTGAGTCATGAAGCTCATTATCTAATTCTGTATTTGACCCAATAGAATTCATTAAATTAGTCCCATGAAGCAACCGACACAACCAGCTACATTTGACTATGGCGTCATTGGCGGCGGAAGCTGGGCCACAGCCATTGTTAAAATGCTATGCGAAACCCAAGCCCAAGTGGGGTGGTATATGCGCAACAGCAGAGCTATTGACCATATTCGCGAAGAGGAGCACAATCCAAATTACTTGAGTTCAGTTTCATTCAATGTGCAAAAGCTCTTTTTGAGCGACGACATTAATGAAATAGTTGCCCAAGCCAAAGTGGTGATTTTGGCCATTCCTTCGGCTTTTCTCAGCAATGAATTAGCCGGTCTAAAAATGCCTCTTTCTGATAAATTAGTTTTTTCGGCCATTAAAGGAATTGTTCCAGAAAGCAGCTTGATCGTCGGCGCACACCTTATCGAACATTATGGGCTACCGATGGAATCCATTGGTGTAATTACGGGTCCTTGTCATGCGGAAGAAGTGGCGCTCGAGCGTTTGTCTTATTTAACGATCGCTTGTGCCCACAAGCCAAACGCCAAATTAGTGGCTCAGGCTCTAAGCAGCAACTATATCAAATGCTCTGTCAGTGACGATATTATGGGTACGGAATACGCTGCTGTTTTGAAGAATATTTACGCTTTGGCCGCAGGAATTGCCCATGGTTTGGGTTATGGCGACAACTTCCAAAGTGTACTTATGAGTAATGCCATACGCGAAATGAAGCGCTATGTGAAAAAAGCCCACCGCATGAAGCGCAATATCAACGGATCTGCTTACCTCGGTGATTTGCTTGTGACGGGTTATTCCGTTTTTAGTCGAAATCGCATGTTCGGCACCATGATCGGCAAAGGATATACGGTAAAAAGTGCGATGATGGAAATGAAGATGGTCGCAGAAGGATACTATGCCACAAAAAGCGCCTATCTCTTAAATCATGAAAAAGGCAAAAAGCAGGCCAAAACACCGATAATCAATGCAGTATATCAAGTCTTGTACGAAGGCAAGCCCCCGAAAAAAGTCTTTGCTGCACTAACCGAAAAGCTCGACTAATTAAAAACTACTTTTGAATTGCTCTAAAAAGCGAAGGTCATTTTCACTCAACAGACGAATATCCGGAATTTGATGCAGCAATAAGGCGATGCGATCAATCCCCATTCCAAAGGCAAATCCAGAATAAACTTCTGGATCAATGCCACAATTTTTCAAAACATTTGGGTCGACCATACCACAGCCCATAATCTCTAGCCATCCGGTTCCCTTAGTCATTTTATAGTCTGTCTCTGTCTCGAGACCCCAATAAACATCTACCTCTGCACTGGGTTCTGTAAACGGGAAATACGAAGGCCTAAGCCGAATTTTGGAAGTTCCGAATAGTTCTGTTGTAAAGTGGGCGAGGGTTTGCTTTAAATCGGCAAAACTCACATCTTTATCTACATAGAGCCCCTCAATTTGGTGGAAAAAGCAATGCGAGCGTGCTGAAATGGCTTCATTGCGATAAACACGACCAGGAGATATGGTCCGTATTGGGGGTTGATGTTCTTCCATATAGCGTACCTGTACCGATGAAGTATGGGTGCGTAGCAAAATATCGGGATTCGTTTGAATAAAAAAGGTGTCCTGCATATCACGCGCGGGATGATATTCCGGCAAATTCAAGGCCGTGAAATTATGCCAATCATCTTCTATCTCAGGGCCTTCAGACACATTAAACCCTATGCGCGAAAAAATATCCAGTATTCGATTTTTTACCAAAGAAATAGGGTGTCTTGCCCCTAGGCGTTGCGGCATGCCGGGACGGGTTAAATCCCCAAAGACCCCCTCTACTGCTTTGTTCTCAGACAACGCAGATTTACATTCATTTACGCGCTCTTCAGCAGCATTTTTAAGGGCATTCACCGCCTGACCAAATGCCTTTTTTTGGTCCGGGGCCACTGATTTAAAGGCTGCAAAGAATTCATTCAACAACCCCTTTTTGCCCAAATATGCAATGCGAAAGGCTTCAATTTCTTCGTGCGATTGCCCTTGAAATTCTGCGACCTTAGCAATGTGTTCATTTATTTTATCGATCATCGATAAGCGTGTTTGAAGGCGTAAAAATAGCGATTTTATCCTGAACTAGTCGATGAGCTTATGGGCTAAAAAATACTGTACAATGGCTTCTTTCATTAGCACGGCCTGTTCTCCAGCTTTTAAACTGGGCAATAGCTCAGTATTTTTATAATGTGGCCACCCTTGATCATCGACATAATCAAAACTGTAATACCCGTATGGTTCCAATAATTTACAAATCGCAATATGCATGAGATTGATTTTCTCATCTTTCTTAAAACGTCGGTGAATCTGACCCAGTTCTTGAACCCCTACTAAATAAATTATGGCATCCAAATCCAAAGGGTCTCCATCAGAAAATTGAGCACTCAATCGCGCAACCAAATGGTCCCAGCGCTGTTTTAATAAGGCATCTCTTGACATGAGACAAAAGTAAGTCGAATAATATTGATTTGCCAAGAAATCCTATCTTTACCAGACATCCAAAACCATGCATTTATTTGACCTTTTATTGTTGATTCTACTGGCATTAGGCTTTTTTTGGGGCCTGCGCAAAGGTCTGATTCAAACCCTTGCGTCACTCTTGGCTTTGATTCTTGGGGTGTATGTGGCTTTAAAATTTAATGGGCATTTGGCACAATGGTTATCCATGTGGTTTGATTGGTCTAAAAAAAATGCGGATTGGGTGTCTTTTATTGTTTTGTTCATCCTCACGGTTATGGCAGTAGTTACTTTGGGCAAATGGATCACAAAGATCGCAGGATTAGTGGCCCTAGGGTGGATAAATCGCCTTCTTGGGGCGCTTTTGTATACGGCACAGACCGCACTGATATTGAGTTATGTCCTGTGGTTTTTTGCTCAAGTTCAACTCGATGAATACCTCCTACCTGAAAACACTAAAACTGAAGCAAAAAGTTATCCTTGGATCTCGGGATTTGCGCCGAGCGTTACACCGATGATTCAAGATTTCTGGAGCAATCATTGGGGTGCGGACCAGGCCAGCGAGTCAGAAAAAAATCAAGATTAAGGCAGCTGCGCTATAAAAGCCAATTGCGCCAGATGATATCCTATAATGCCTTTAGTTCTTGGGTGAGCACCCAGCCACGACGACCATCAGCGAGTTCAATTTCCTGCCACTGGTCTTGCGACTGCAACAGTCTAAGTTTCGTGCCCGCATGCAGCTCAAACAAGGCATCATCGCTTAATCTTGGGCCAGAACGCACACTCATCTCTTGCTGAAAAACTATCGCCCAGCGATAATTTTGATGGTACGCTTCTGTTTTTCGTCCCAAGAAAATAACCACCACAAAAAGCATCAAACACATCGTCGCCAAAACAAAGCTAAATCGCTTTGCGCCAGGCGAATCGACTAAGCCAAATCTTAAAACAGCAAACACAAACAGAGCCATAAAAAGTAACCCGAGCCACGCCCAAGTGGCTACCGAAAACAGCTGTCCTGAAACCTCATCCCATTTTTGAAATAAAGTCTTTGGTTGTTCTCGAATTACATCGATCAATGCGTTTTGGACATAGGCACGATTTGCCTTAATATCTTCGTCATTTGGGTCGAGGGCTAAAGCCTTTTCGTAATAGTACATGCTCGAAGCCAAATCATTTAAATAATAATAGGCATTGGCCATGTTGAAATAAAGGGCACCACTGTGCGCCCCTGATTCTAAAACAGCCTCCCAACGCATTATAGCCTCCTTATACTGCTGGTTTTTGTAAAGCTGATTTCCTTGATCGAACCAATTGTCTGCTTGTCCTTGAGCCAACACGTTTGTGCTGGTCATCAGCCCCATCACCCAAACAAAAATCGACAAATGCACTATTTTCCTGTTCATCTTTTGGCGGTATTGATCATGGAAATTACTTCTTGTGCTTCACTGTAGTCATTTTGTACATCCACAGCGGTTGAAGGCGCGTATCGCGCCCGCTCACAGCGTTCTATCAGCCCTATTAGTCGCTCGATTGCCTCTGCAGCCACTTGACGCTGGGCCATGAGAGCACTAATGTTTTCTTTAGAAAGTCCCGAGGTCTCTAATTTTAACTGAGCTTTTAAAAATAGATGTAGCGACCGCTCCAAAGCGGCATAAAATGCCGCAGGATTATTTTGTTGTGCCTTTGCTTCGCTCAAATATTGTGCAATTAAGCGTTTGCGCTGACGCAGCGCGCGCGCCGCAGTATCACCCAGATAGCGCTCGCGGATAGCCCGAACCGTAAACCACAATGGAATTAGCATCAAAAAAGCAATAATCCAACGCCAATAAGCCCAAGTGCCAAACCATGGGATAGGGTTTTTAGCAAGCCATTCAGACTCAAGTTTAATGTACCGGAAACGATCGGCATCAACAGTTACTGGGGCAACACTTTGACCTGTTGTGTTCCCTTGTGCAGCGGCAAGCTCCGGGCCATTGATCACATTAACCACATGATCCTCGGCATTTTTTGTGATATAACGCTCGAGATTTGGGTCAAAATAAGAAAAACTAAGTGAGGCTAGCGGATATGTCCCTTGGTTTTGCGGCACTAGGGTATAAACCTCAGAAACTGAGCCACGCATCCCATCCGTACGCGTGCTTATTTTATCGTTACGGGCCGGTTCGTAGACCTCAAAGGCATTGGGGAATTGTGGTTTTGGCAACTCAAAAAGCTTAAGGTTGCCTTCCCCACGGACCGTAACACTGTACTCGAGTGACTCTTGAGCGTCGAGTTCTGATCGAGAAATTGAAGTATCAAAATCGAAATACCCCACTGCACCTGTGAAGTCTTCAGGGCGGTTTTCTAAAGGCAGTGGCTTTACATCGATTGTTCTTCGTCCAGCGGATATGGTTTTATTCACGCGGGTGGTCATAAATCGTCCAAAGAAATCTCTGCGGTTCGAACGCACGTCTATGGGCACGTCCAAAGTCAGTGGCTCTATACTCAATTCACCGGTTTTCTGAGGATATAAAACGGTAGTACGCAAAATCACATAACGGTAATCCTCACCACGGTACTGACCTTCATAGATCTGTAATTGGCCTTTTTGGTCTAGAGTTTGACTCCAAAAGTCAGCGTATTTGGGCGAATCAATTTCGCGCCAGTTACTGGTAATACTGACTTGATTAGAAACGTATAATTTATAAACAACCGTAATGGCCTCATTTAAGTAGGGATTTGTTTTGGAGACCTCAGCCACCAAGTGTACATTTTCACTGGCCAAATAATCTGCATTGTTGCCGTCTTTTGGAATTTCAACCGCTTCGGTCACAATGACATCTACAGAAACAGATTTATAGCGTTCCCCATCAATTTCTATTGCCGCTTGACCTATGGTAATTGGACCCTTGCGCAATGGCGCCAAGAAAAAACTATAAGTTTTAGAATAAGAACGCTTCCCATTAATCCATGAATTGCTTATGGATTGATTGGGGCCACCCAGTACTCTGAAGCCCTCAAAATCTGGGGGTTCAAAATTGTCGCCATCTTCATTCATCTCAAAATCGATACGCAGGCGCTCATTGAGGCCCAGTTTCTTTTTACTGACCTTGGCCACAAATTCGACCTGCGCCCCAAGCACTAGAGGCAGCACAAAAACAAAAGCGTATATGATCCATCGCACAAAAACTTTCATATCACCAGTCCTTTGATCGCTTTACTTTGGCGCCTTTTACTTTTTGTAAATTCATTTTGTCCTGTACCTTTTGCTCTTCGTTATTCATGGCCTCGAGCAAGTTTTTAATTTGCTGGGGGGACAATTGGCCAGGCTTTGGCTGCTGTGGATTCTGATTTTTATTTTGATCATTGGGGTTTTGATTATTCCCTTGATCATCGCCCTGCTGATCCTTGGGGTCTTTTTGATTGTCCCCTTGATCTTGCTGATCTTGATTGTCCTGATTATCTTGGTTTTGATCGTTTTGATTAGGGTCATTTTTATTGTCCCCATCTTGTTCTTGCTGATCTTGATTATTTTGATCTTCTTTCTCCTCTTGATCCTTTTTATCGTCTTTATTTTCGTCTGGCGGCGGGGGATTTTTTTCTAAAAGGTCCTGGGCTACTGCAAGATTATAACGACTTTCATCGTCAAGAGGGTTGCTGCGCAAAGCTTCCTTATAGGCCTCCACGGCTTCCTGATACATCTTTTCCTTCATAAAGGCGTTACCCAAATTATGAAATGCACGGTGTTTGTGTTCGTAGGAGGATGCCTCGTTTGCGGCTTGCTTGAATCGAAAAAGTGCTTCTTTGTTTTGCCCGCGCAGGTGATACTCATTCCCTAAATTATAAGCGCCATTCTCTCGCTCCCCTAGGGCTAAAGCCTTACGATAATCCGCCTCGCCCTGTGCAAATGAGCCTTCAGATAAATGGGTCGCTCCACTAGAAAGCGCAGTCTGAGCCTCTTCAGGCACAGGAGCCTGCAAAGCGGGGGCCTCTTGTGATAGACTCCACTGAGGATAGAGCGTGGCCAAAGCTAGCACCCCTAACAAAATGATCTGCTTCATGTATTTTCTAGTCCTCATCACTTTGTTCATTAAACAAATTTAATTTTTTTAACCAATTCGTCTTGCGTTCAAGCATGAATGAATCCGCTAACAACAGCAGTAAAGCCAGGGCCAAAAACCATTGGAACTGATCTTTAAAATCGGTAAACTGCTTTGCTTCAAACTCAGTCTTATCCATGGCATTAAGTATGTCTTGAACCTGAGCGACGACCTCCTTGGTTTGGGTGCCATCGATAAACTTGCCCTGGCCCCATTCGGCGATATTCTGCAAATTTTGAGCTTTGAGTTTGGTGATGACCTGATTGTTGTCATCGTCTCTTTTGTAATATTGCAAGATGCCATTGCGCTTTATCGGGATTGGTGCGCCCGCAGCACTGCCCACTCCAATGGTGTAGACCTGAATGCCTGCCTCCACAGCTTCTTGGACAATGTCTCGATCATTGCCCTGATGATCTTCACCATCGCTGACAATAAACAGCACGCGGTTAGTTTGCTCTTGATCGTTATAGTAGGTCTTTGATAAATTAATGGCTTCATTGATGGCAGTCCCTTGTGAGGAAACCATATCGGTATTCATATTGCTCAAAAACAACTTAGCGGAGGCAAAATCCGTGGTAATGGGCACTTGCGGAAACGCGCTTCCGGCATATCCAATCACCCCTACTCGGTCACCGACAAGATTGTTGATGATCTGGGTGACCAATTGTTTTGATTTTTCTAAACGGTTCGGGGCCACATCTTCCGCCAACATGCTTTTGGACACGTCTACTGCGAAGACAACATCCACCCCTTGACGCGTTACTGTCTCTATTTTTGTCCCAAGTTTTGGATTGACCAAAGCAATAACTAAGGCCGCAATACCCAATGCCCAAATACTGAATTTAATCCAAGATTTTATCAGGGACTGATTGGGCCCTAATCGATCCAAAGCTCTTTGGGAAAAAAACTTTTTCTGCACCGACCGCTGCCAAAGGATACGCCATACAAACAGGCCCAGTGCCACCAACAGTAGTCCAAGTCCATAAAAGTATATTGGTTCCTCGAGTTGATACATCAGATAAAGCTTTTGAATAAGGTTTGACGCATGAGAAATTCAAACAACAATAAACCTAAGGCCGCCAGAACCAAAGGGCGATACCCCTCGTCATACTGCTGATATTTAAATTCTTCGACTTCAGTTTTTTCCAGCTTATTGATCTCATCGTAAATCTCGCCAAGTTTTGAATTATTGGTGGCCCTGAAATACAAGCCTCCAGTAGTTTGAGCAATTTCTTGAAGCAAGGCCTCGTCTATTTCTACAGGGACTTTTCCGTATTGAAACTGTCCATTAGGGCGCATGCCCACCGGCGAAAGCGCAAGCCCATTTGACCCCAAACCTATAGTGTATACTTTGATGCCAAATTCTACCGCTAACTCACTAGCGGTGCGCGGATCGATAAATCCAGAATTATTTACACCATCGGTCAGTAAGATAATGACCTTGCTTTTGGCACGGCTCTCTTTGAGTCGATTCACTGCCGTAGCTAAGCCCATACCAATGGCGGTACCTCCTTCTATTATGGTGTTGTATTCAATAGATTTCAAGGCTGAAAGTACCAGAGTTTTATCACTGGTGAGCGGTGTTTTCGTATAGCTTTCACCGGCGTATTCAACCAAGCCTAATCGATCATTCGGGCGGTTATCAATAAACCTAGCGGCAACTTCCTTAAGCGCCTCTAGTCGATTTGGCGTGAGGTCGCGTGCCAGCATACTGGCAGAAACGTCTATAGCCATCACAATGTCTATCCCTCGAGAAGTTTTAATGCGTGTGCTTTGATCGACATACCGGGGACGGGCCAGAGCAATGATGATCAAAACCATAGCGGCAATGCGCAATACCCACAAAAACGACTTAGCCCAAGCCCAGTATTTACTGCTTTGATCCACAGTGTTTACAGCGGACATCTTCCATTCAGCATTATGGCGCCTGCGACTTCGCCAAAACCATAATATCAAAAGCGGCACTAAGGCCAATAACCAAAACCACTCTGGAGCAACAAATTCGAAGGTTCGTGTCATGGCGCCTCGGGTTTTTGCTGGGTCTGGGGGATTTCCAAAGACACCGAATTAATAATGCGCTCCTTTAATCCTTGAGCAAATCTATTATCGTCTACATAAGCCACCATCACTGTCTGTATGCCTCCTTGTTGATCAAAAACCAATAACTCGTACTGATGCTGTTCTGCCCCGACCTTACCCGAGGCATTGGCTACGTAAAAACTGCCATAAGCCCGCAATCCTTTGATGCCCTCGGGGGTTTCAAATGACTCGTCTTTGACTATAAGGGTTCTTGCCCCTTGCTCTTCCAAAAGGACCAACGAGCGATTTAACGCCATGGCGATATCCCAATTTTGCTGAGGTATCGCCTCAGTTGAGGTCACCGCGACATAAAACTCATCTTTTAGGGTGAAGGCTTCAAAAATTGCCGTTCCGCGCGCCGACAGGCTGTCCTGGTCGGGATGCTGATACATCTTGCGCACCAGGATTTCGGGAGACTCTAAAATCACGGCGGGCACTCCGTACTCACTTTTATACCAGGGCTCCTGAGCCATGTCTCGCATGGCATTACCGAAAATTTGATCTTGGGCTTCTTGTGGTCCTACGTAAAAGACATAGGTAGCAAGAGCCGCAATCACCGCCACTACAGAAAATATGACGCGTCGCTTGCGTTTTTGTTTGGCCAGCAATGCTGCTTTGGCTGCAGCATCCAAAGCCATTTGCTCATCCTCTTCTTCCGGCTCAGGAATACCAGCTTTAAGCACATCTATAATTGTAGTGGCCTGGGCGCAATCCAAATGCCATTGCTGCAGAGTAACCTGTGCCTTGGCAAACTTGATTAAATCGGCACGGCGCAGTATTTGGCCCAAGTCATCGATGGTCTGGGTTTCTAAACTAAAATGGCTCCCCATTTGGTGCAACGCCAAGCGGTCTAAAAGCTCGTCGCTGGTGCTCTCTAAAGCCCTTGAATCAATCTCACGATGAATGTAGGTTTTTAAAATATCTGTGAGTTCGCTGTAACAATCTTTAAGGGCGCCTTGACTGTTGGGCTCTTGGTTCAAAACTTTTTCCAGTCTTTGTACAGCTTCTTGATATGGCGGCAGAGGTGGGGGCGAGAGCGCTTCTCGCTCTACCTGTTTTCTGCGCCAAAACCAAAAGGCTAAGCCAAGCAACACAAGTCCCAAAAGGATCATCCAGGGCCATATTGGACCGCCCTGAAGCGGTACTTGGGCCGAAGGTTTAATCGTAAAAATTTGCTGCTGGGTGGTGTCTACAGGTATGGTCAAAACCGCTACATCAAACTCTGGTGTGTCATAGGCGCTGTCGTTAATCATCACCCGCTGCTTGCTCAAACGGTGGTACCCTGAATCAAACTGGGTTAACCCATATTTTTTGCGCAATTGCCATCGTCTTTTATTACTATCATCTCTGAGCGTGTCCACAGCATAACTTCGGATGACTTCAAAAGCACCAAACGATTTGCCTTCAGGGAACATGACAAAATCCGTGCTGTCAGCCTGCACTTGAATCAAAAACTCAAGTTCTTCTCCAATGCGCATTTGTGTGGTGTCCACAGTCGCCTGGACCTGAGCCTTAAGCTCCGGACACAAGAGCAGGGTCAAACTCAGCATCAAACCAAAAAGCCAGTGCTCTGCAATAAGACCTAAACCAATAGTGCTATTTGTTTTCTGAGTATTCACCGCCTTACGCTCTGTTTTTAAAATAGCCTAATAATTTGCGTACATAGCTTTCTTGCAGACTACAGTCAATGGTGCCTGCCCCAACTTTTGAAAAAGCCTCGTGAAATTCCGCCACTCTTTTTTGGTAGGCCAAATGATGATTGTGCCGGACGCTTTTGCTGCCCGTGTGGACCAGGCGTCGTACCCCAGTTTCTCGATCGAGCATTTCGACCATCCCTAAATTCGGCAAAGCAGCCTCGCTTTGATCGTACACACGGATGCCCGTGACATCGTGCTTACGGGCGGCAATACGCAATGGGGATAAAAATGGTGCACTGATAAAATCTGAAAGGACAAAGACGATCGCTTTTTTCTTCATCACCGAGGTCAGATATTTAAACGCCGCACCGATATCGGTCTTTTTACCCTGGGGTTTAAATTCCAAAAGTTCACGAATTACACGCAGTACATGTGACTTCCCTTTTTTGGGAGGAATAAATAATTCTATTTGATCGGTAAACAGGATGAGTCCTATTTTATCGTTGTTTTGCAAGGCCGAAAAAGCCAAAGTCGCCGCAATTTCTGTGAGCATTTCTCCTTTAAACTGATCTTGAGTTCCATAATGCTCGGACTGACTCACGTCGACCATCAACATTAGAGTAAGTTCGCGCTCCTCTTCAAAAACCTTGACAAAGGGCTCATTATAGCGCGCTGTTACATTCCAATCAATGGCCCTGATGTCATCTCCATATTGGTACCCCCGTACCTCGCTAAAAGTCATTCCGCGTCCTTTGAACGTAGAATGGTACTCTCCACCAAACACGTGGTCGCTGAGCCGCCGTGTTTTGATTTCTATGGCGCGTACTTTTTTTAAGAGGGTCTTTGTATCCACAATACTGGAGTTTAGACTACATTTTAATTTATTTAATGCTCGACTGTAGTATAATTCATTAACACACTACAGTGCTCACTTTTTATGATTGGGTTTATATTATCGGTAGTTCAATAATTCACGGAATCGATCAATAGAATGTTTCCCTAGTTTCGTAATTCTGACCAATGAATTAAGGAACTTCGATGACATCGACAATACGATGAATCAAGGCTTCCGAGCTCACTTCCTCGGCTTCTGCCTCGTAAGTAATCCCCACGCGATGACGCAATACGTCATCCACTACCGCGCGGACATCCTCCGGAATAACATAACCCCGGCCTTTAATAAAGGCATAACTCTTAGCGGCGAGTGCCAGGTTAATACTACCGCGCGGGGAAGCCCCGTAACTGATCAGCGGCCTTAGCTCTGACAAATTGTAATCTTCCGGGCGTCGGGTCGCAAAAATAATATCCAAGATGTAACGCTCTATTTTTTCATCCATATAAACCTGACGAACCGCGTTTTGAGCCTTTTTAATTTGGGCTAGGGTTGCCACAGGTTTGACCGACTCCAACTTGCCGTTTAAATTCTGACGAATAATGAGTTGTTCCTCTGCTATAACCGGGTAATCAATCACGGTTTTGAGCATAAAACGGTCTACTTGAGCTTCCGGCAATGGATAAGTTCCCTCCTGTTCGATTGGGTTCTGCGTGGCCATCACTAAAAATGGTTGGTCGAGCTTAAAGGTCTCATCCCCGATAGTGACCTGGTGTTCCTGCATGGCTTCAAGCAGGGCAGATTGAACTTTAGCTGGAGCTCGGTTGATCTCATCAGCCAAAACAAAGTTGGCAAAAATGGGCCCTTTTTTTATGCTAAAATCATTGGTTTTGATATTGTATATCATGGTCCCAATGACATCTGCCGGCAACAAATCTGGGGTAAATTGTACGCGACTAAATGAGCCTTTGACCGCTTTAGAAAGCGTATTGATCGCCAAAGTCTTGGCCAGCCCAGGCACCCCTTCCAATAAAATATGTCCCTGAGACAAAAGCCCTATAAGCAATCGCTCAATCATGTGTTTTTGGCCTACAATAACTTTGTTCATTTCTTGTGCGAGCAAACTTACTATGGCACTTTCGCGCTCAATCATCTCGTTGAGCGTCGCTAAATCTTGTGGGTTTTGGTTTGATTCCATAACTACATCCTTCCATTAAAAAAGACCGAACACTTTATGTCGATCTTAAATTTCATGCCGCAAATTGAAGATAATTCATCAATTGCGCTGTTAATAATTGGTTAAAAAATACGATAAATAAAGGGGTTGACAGCGTTTTATCCACAATAAAATGGCTAATTTTAGATAAAATTATCGTCATGAAAAATTCATTCTCTTCTGTTATTGTCGGATGTATGGATTGGGGCTCTTGGCGTAGCAACTTTAACACCAAAGAAATGACAGAGCTCATAGAGTGGAGTGTGTCTTGTGGACTCACCAGTTTTGACCATGCAGATATTTATGGCGATTACACCGTTGAAGCGCAATTTGGAAAGGCCTTAGACCAAGCGCAGGTATCGCGTTCAGACCTCCAAATCATCAGTAAGTGCGGCATTCAATATGCCTGTGAAGCAAGGCCACATACGGTTAAACATTATCAATACGACACGGCATACATCATAGAGAGTGCAGAACGGTCTATTGATCACTTGCGTTGCGATTATTTAGATCTCTTCTTGTTGCATCGACCAAGTCCACTGATGCGCCCTGAGGCTGTAGCTGAAGCGATAAACACCCTAAAAGAGCAAGGGAAGATTAAGGCCTTTGGGGTCTCGAATTTTACCCCAAGCCAAACGGACCTCATCGCCTCACAAACAGAAATCTCTGTAAATCAAATTCAGTGCTCATTAACCCACCTGAGTCCTTTTTTTGATGGCAGTCTAGATCATATGATAACCCGAAAAATAATGCCCATGGCCTGGAGTCCTGTCGGTAAAGTTTTTAAAGATAAATCCGATGCCTCCCATAGAATCCATGCGGTGCTCAGTCGTCTTTGCGAGCATTATGGGGCCTCAAAAGACCAATTAGTATTAGCCTGGCTCATGGCACATCCCTCAGGTATAATTCCTGTGGTAGGGACTACCCAAAAAGAGCGCTTGGCCTTAGCTGCGCAAGCTATTAAAATCAAACTTTCTGAAATTCATTGGTTTGAGCTTTTGATAGCCAGCCAAGGTCATAAAGTTCCTTAATCCCCAGAAAAACAAACAATGACACGGCTCAAAAATAAAACCGCCCTAATTACTGGGGCAACCTCAGGCATTGGATTAGCCACGGCTAGAGCCCTGGCTCAAGAAGGCTGCCGCCTTATCATCACCGGAAGAAGAGACAAGCGACTTGCGGAAATCTCCCAAGAACTTAAACGCCTTGTCCCTGTCCTTAACTTAAATTTCGATGTCCGTGATCGTGGACGTGTTTTTGATTTATTGAGCCAGCTTCCTGAAGAATTTAATCAGATTGATATTTTAATCAATAATGCTGGAAACGCCCACGGACTAGACTTTATTCAAGAAGGCGACCCAGATGATTGGGACGCCATGATCGACATTAATGTCAAAGGACTGTTATACGTCTCTAAAGCTGTTATTCCGGGTATGGTTAGCCGCGGCCAAGGTCATGTTATTCATATTGGTTCCACCGCAGGTAAAGAAGTTTACCCCAAGGGCAATGTATATTGTGCCAGCAAGCACGCCGTTGATGCCTTGAACCACGGGATGCGCATCGACCTTAATGGTAAAGGTATAAAAGTCAGTGCCATTCATCCGGGCTTGGTCGAGACAGAGTTCAGTCAGGTGCGCTTTAAAGGGGATACCGCGCGCGCAGAACAAGTTTACAAAGGGTTCCCGCCGCTTACAGCCCAGGACATTGCCGAAATCATTGTTTTTGTGCTCAGCAGACCGGCCCATGTCAATATTGCCGATCTCATGGTCATGTGTTTGGATCAAGCCTCAAGCACCATAGTCAACAAAAGTAATCTATAGTGGCGCAATATGTAATCGGGGACATTCACGGTGGCGCCCGCGCTTTAGAACAACTGCTCGGCCGCGTACCGCTCAAACCAAAAGATCAGCTAATTTTCCTCGGGGATTACCTTGATGGCTGGTCTGAGGGGCCTCAGGTTATTGAGTTGCTCATGGCCCTTTCTACACAATACAGCTGTCGCTTTATACGAGGCAATCACGACGCGCTTTGCCTAGATTATTT
>OMJU01000078.1 GCA_900299425.1 Candidatus Rokuibacteriota bacterium | reverse complement strand
GGAAGGTGTCATTTCTTTATAAAATGATTACTTTGCACACGCAGTAAACACTGTTTTTCCTCTATTTTTTTGATTGAGACCACCGACTATGTTAGTAGATAATTTAGAATACAATACCGAACGCGAACAATTGATTATTCCGGAATATGGACGCCATATTCAAAAAATGGTCAATCAAGCCATTGCCATGGAAGACCGAGAAGAGCGCAGTAAATGTGCCCAAAGCATCATTGCAGTCATGGGTAATTTGAATCCACACCTGCGCGACGTGCCGGATTTTCAGCACAAACTTTGGGATCAATTGTTTATGATCTCTAATTTTAAACTCGATGTGGACGCTCCTTATCCAATGCCTTCTCCTGAAGAGCTAGCGCAGCGCCCAGAGCCTTTGGCATATCCTCAGAATTTCCCTAAGTATCGTTTTTACGGCAACAACATCAAACGCATGATTGACGTTGCAATAAAATGGGAAGATGGCGATAAAAAAGATGGTTTGGTGATTACCATTGCCAATCACATGAAAAAAAGTTTTTTGAACTGGAATAAGGACACAGTAGAGGATCAGGTTATTTTCAATCATCTTTTTGAGCTTTCCGATGGTAAAATCAACTTAAAAAATAGTGAGGAAGATCTGACTCAAGCCACTGATTTGATAAAAACTAAAAAGCGTTTCGTCAAAAAAACACACAAGCAAGGACGCGGACGCAAGCGCTATTAATTCAAAAAAATATGGGTACTTTTCACATTGAAGGAGGTCACGAACTCTCCGGTGATATTCGTCCACAAGGTGCGAAAAACGAAGCGCTGCAAATTTTATGCGCCGTCTTACTCACCGCGGAACCTGTGGTTATTGAGAATATTCCTGACATCATTGATGTCAACAAACTCATAACCATATTAACTCATTTAGGCGTAAAAGTAGAGGCCCTTTCTCAGGGGAGTTATCGTTTTCAATCAGACGATCTAGATTTGGATTATTTGGAATCTGAATTGTTCAAAAAAGAAGGGAGTAGCCTGCGCGGTTCTATCATGATAGTTGGGCCTTTGTTAGCACGTTTTGGCAAAGGATATATTCCACGCCCTGGAGGCGACAAAATCGGACGTCGTCGTCTAGATACCCACTTTGAAGGATTTATTAAGCTTGGCGCCAGCTTTCGCTATAATAAACACGAACGATTTTATGGCGTAGAGGCACCTAGTGGACTCACAGGAACCTATATGCTTTTGGATCAGGCCTCAGTTACCGGTACGGCTAATATTCTTATGGCGGCGGTTCTGGCCAAAGGAACCACAACCATTTATAACGCGGCCTGTGAACCGTATTTACAGCAACTCTGTCGCATGCTTCAGTCTATGGGTGCCAATATTCAAGGCGTAGGTTCTAACTTATTGGTGATTCAGGGTGTAGAGCGTCTAGGAGGCTGTAGGCATCGAATTTTACCAGACATGATTGAAATTGGTAGTTGGATTGGACTGGCCGCAATGACCAGAAGTAGTATCACCATCAAAGATGTCTCTTGGGATAATTTGGGTCTTATTCCTGATACCTTCAGAAAACTAGGCATTAAATTAGAGCGCCAAGGGGATGATATTCATATCCCGCGTCAGGATTCCTATGAAATACAATCCGATATGGACGGGTCAATTTTGACCATTTCAGATGCGCCTTGGCCTGGATTTACTCCTGATTTGTTGAGTATAGTGTTGGTGACTTGTACCCAAGCCAAAGGCAGTGTTTTGATTCATCAAAAAATGTTTGAGAGTCGATTGTTCTTTGTGGATAAACTCATCGATATGGGGGCTAAAATTATTCTTTGTGATCCCCACCGAGCCACGGTTATAGGCCATGATTTTGCCTCATCTCTTAAAGCCACCAATATGGTTTCTCCTGACATTCGCGCCGGGGTTTCGTTATTGATTGCTGCTTTATCAGCCGAGGGGACCAGTGTGATTCAGAACATCGAACAAATCGATCGAGGGTACGAGCGTATTGACGAGCGATTACGCGCAATCGGTGCTAAAATTACCCGCGTCGCCTAGGAAATTTAACTTTAGATTCTGGATTAATCTGCCTCATTCAGGGCTGCCTTATAGGTCTCTAGACAACGGGTGCGCGCCATTTTATGTTCTACCACGGGTTTTACGTAGCGCGGTAGATCACACTCTGGAACCCATTTTTTAATGTAGATTTTTTGTTTATCAAATTTATCGACCTGAGTCATGGGGTTGAATATCCTAAAATAGGGCGCAGCATCGACGCCACTACCAGCGGCCCACTGCCAATTGCCCACATTAGAAGAGCATTCATAGTCCAGCAACTTCTCGGCAAAATAAGCCTCACCCCAGCGCCAATCGATCAGCAAGTGCTTGCACAAAAAACTCGCCACCAACATACGCACGCGATTGTGCATATAGCCCGTTTTATTGAGTTCTCTCATGCCTGCGTCAACTAAGGGGTAGCCTGTTTGTCCATTTTTCCAAGCCTCAAACTCTTTGGGGTCATTGCGCCATTTAATTCTATCGTATTGCGGTTTGAATGATTGGGTTATCGTAT
>OMJU01000077.1 GCA_900299425.1 Candidatus Rokuibacteriota bacterium | reverse complement strand
CGAGTGATTACTGGTTCCGTATCGAATATACCGAAGATGATATTCCTAAGGCCTTTACAGGACATTTTACATTAAAAAGATAGATATTTGTATTCTCATATGAAATTAAGAAACACCTTTTTCAGTCTCATTGTTGCCATGACCACAGGCATGTATGCTCAAGATGGCTTGCCGGTATACCATGATTATTTTGCCGACAATTTATACTTACTGCATCCGTCTATGGCTGGGGCTTCGTCCTATGGAAAGTTGCGCATAACGGCTCGCCAACAATGGTTTGATCAAAATGAGGCGCCAAATATTCAAACGGCAAGTTATCATAATCGTGTAGGACAGAACTCAGGACTTGGGGGTATTGTCTTTAATGATGCCAATGGTTATCATTCTCAGGTGGGGGGTTATTTGACCTATGCACACCATTTGTTGTTTTCGAGAAACCGTTCTGAAATCAATCAGCTGTCTTTCGGAATGAGTGTCGGGCTTATGGAGTCTAAACTCGATGAGACTAATTTTGATCCAAGTCAGTATGATCCAATCATTGCAGGCATCATTCAGACTACCGGTTATTTTAATGTTGATGCGGGTATGTCCTATAACTTTTTGGATTTTGCAGCGCATTTTACAGTAAAGAATCTATTATTCCGCAACAGAAGCCTATACTCTGAGGAGTTCGAATCAAACAATCAGCGCAATTATATACTGTCTATGGCCTATGGTATTCCTGGGTCAGGTGGCATGTATTATTTCGAGCCCTCCTTTCTATTACAATATAAAGAGCGCACCCAGGAGCAAGGCATAGATCTGAATTTTAAGGCTTTCCGCGCTATGGAATTCGGCTCGGTTTATGCGGGTCTGAGTTATCGCAGAAGTTTTGATGGTGCTGAGTATTTGGATGGAAACCAAGTACGTAACCAAAAGTTGCAGTACATCACTCCAGTAATCGGGACAACCTATAAAAATTTGATGTTTGCCTACACCTATTCTTACCAAACGGGATCTGTACGTCTCGAGTCTGGTGGATTTCATCAAATTACCATTGGATATAACTTCTTAAGAGGTCGCTTTAGCAGTTGGGATCAAGACATGCGTTATAACGGAATGTTGCGTCCTGATTTCTAGGAAAACTCATGCCTAGACAAAAGGCTCTAATTGAATCGTTCTGATGCTCATAAAAACGGTACTTGGTAAAACTCCGCAATATGGAGCGGATTGTTTTATTGCTGATAATGCTACGCTCATCGGCGATGTTGTCATGGGCCAAGGATGTAGCGTTTGGTTTAGTGCCGTAGTTCGAGGTGATGTCAACAGCATCACCGTGGGGGATCATGTCAATATTCAAGATGGTGCAGTAATTCATGGTACTTATCAAAAATCAGCCACGACCATCGGAAATCACGTCTCTATAGGGCACAACGCCATAGTTCATGGTTGTACAATACAGGATTTTGTGCTCGTCGGCATGGGTGCTATAGTCATGGATGACTGTATTGTCGAGCCTTATAGCATTATTGCTGCTGGAGCCGTCGTTCCAAAAAACACGCACATTAAGCGAGGGAGCGTCTACGCGGGTGTTCCTGCAAAGTGCATTAAATCCGTGAGTTCTGAATTAATGGAGGGGGAGATTGAGCGCATTGCGCGCAGTTATGCCATGTACGCATCTTGGTTTAAACAGGACTAAAAGTCTTGCTGAATAACCGTTACATCCAAATGATTTAAATCTACAGCGCTTAAAGTGTCCCTTATTTCTGGATTATTTTTACTGCTTTTTGCCGCTCGGGGGGCGTCAAGAGTAAAATGTTCATTTGAGCGGTTAGGGTCAAGACCTAGGAGCTTTTTTAATGTCGCAGGGTCTGTATTGGTCCAAAATTGATGAAATGACTGAGCACTACTAAATCCATCAATTTGCCTATTATACGGCTTGGTTTTATCTCCAGTGCCGGAATTTTTTAAGGGGCTTGTAAAAAAACGCAGTAAGTCTTTTTCTGAAAGAACCGCCTTAGTTTGACGAGCAACAGCAAACCCCGAATCGATGATATTTATTTGGTCGGGTATGATGGCTTTAATCGCGGGGATGAGATAGGGATAGTGACTGCATCCCAGTATAATGTAATCCACTCCTGCTTCAATCATAGGTTCAAGGTACTGACGAAGTAGATGCTCGATTTCAGGGCCATTTACAATGCCTTTTTCAATCAAGGGCACCAAGCCTTCTCCCACTATTTCAATCCGCTTAATGGAACTGCCATATTGATTGGCGGTTTCGTGAAATAGAGCACTATTCAGTGTGCCTTTGGTCGCAAGAATTCCCACAGCTTTCGTTTTTGAATTAAGTGCGGCAGGTTTTATAGCAGGCTCAATGCCGATAAAGGGTACTTTATATTTTGCTCTGAGTATTGCAATGGCATTAGTGGTTGCTGTATTGCACGCCACTACAATGAGTTTACACCCTTGGGCTAAAAGCAATTCAGTATTTTTTATACTGAGGTCAATTATTTCTTGTTGGGATTTGGCGCCATAGGGTGCATTGCGGCTGTCGGCCAGGTATAAGGTGCGTTCCCCAGGCAGTAATTGTTGAATTTCACGCCAAATAGAAGTGCCTCCTACACCGGAATCAAATAAACCTATGGGCGCTTCATTGCTTTGCATAGTGTAAAAATAGAAACTGCCCGCGAGACGCGGGCAGTTTCTTTAAAGTTTCGGTAAAATAAAAAGCCGGAATTACATCTACGGTTTTAGCCGCGAATTAAATACCGAGTTCTTTTTTGACATCCGCTAAAAGATCTTTACCATCTGATAAAATAACTCCTGAACCTTGAGTAGCATCCAATACATATTGAAAGCCTTGAGCACGAGCAACTTTTTGAATTGCTTGACGGGCTTTCTCTAGGATGGGCTGAAAAAGATCAACTTCTTTTTGTTGAAGATCTTGCAAGGCCTGTTGGCGGTAAGCACCGATGTTATTTTGCATGCCTTGTACTTCTTCAATACGCTTTCTGTTTTCTTCCTCAGTTTTATTGGCGGCTTCAGCATCATATTGCGTAATTTTTGCTTGAAGTTCTTTGGTCATCGCTTTAATTTCAGTGTCATAAGTTTTCTGTAATTTCTCCAATTGGCCTTCAGCTGCTTTCATCTCTGGCATTACGGAAACGAGCTCAGTGGTATTGATGTGGGCCACCTTTGATTGAGCGAAAACGGTAGTTTGCGCGCCGAAAAGCAATAGGGCGGCTAAAAGTAATACGTTGAGTTTTTTCATTTGTTTGGGTATTAAATTTCTGTGTTTAAAGTTTACTAAGTATTAAAGTCCCGAGCCATCTCCACCTTCGGGAAGAATTGGAGGGCCACTCGGCGGGCCTTGCGTTCCTGAGGAACCTTCATTATTACTGTTATTCTGAACTCCATTAATGGAATCTAGTCGTCTTTGTCTTTTGTCCAGAAGTTCTTGGCGACGCGCTTCAAATTCTGCTTGTTTCACCAAACGGATTGAATCTCTTGTGCGACGACGCTCTTCCATCATGGCTTCACGCTGATTTTTCTTATCGGCGATTACTTGTTCACGCTCACTTAAAGCTTCACTCTCCTCTGCGCTTAATGCCTCTTCCTTCTCAATATTTTTCCCTTCCTTACGATTTAAGGCCTCTTCACGCTTCGCTGCACGATTGATACTGCGCAAGATTTGATCTGATACATCGTTGCGCTTTGCCGCGAACAACATTACGACATCTGCTGATTTGTCAAAGATGAAATCGTATTTTTTAGCCTCGGCCAATTCTTGAACTAAATTGAATACTTGATCCTGAATAGGTTGTACGAGCTGGCGGCGTTGCACATCTAAATCTCCATTAGGACCGAATCGATTTTGTTGGTAAGCGATCATTTCGTCTTCCAAAATTTTAATCTCTTCTTCTTGTTCTTCGATAAGTTCTTTGGTGAGTAGGATACGCTCATTACTGAGATTGAGTTTGAGTTGCTTAATCTTCTGACCCATTTTATCCAAATCACGCTTCCACTTGCTTACTTTGGAGGCTAGCTGATTTTTTGCCTCTTGATATTCAGGGACATTTTCTAAAATGTATTCCATATCAATATAGCCAATACGCGCGCCCCTTTGTGCGTGGCTGGTTGTGATACTGGCCGCGACAAAGATGATGGAAAACAAGACCTTAAGTGCATTCATAATTCTGTGTTATTGCATAGAAATAATCGTGCCACGATTTAAAATTGTTGACCGATAATGAAATGGGTTTCCCATCCATTTCTTCCTAAACCGTTCAATACTGGATCGAATCCGTAGCCAAAATCAATCCCTAATAAACCAAAGGCGGGCATAAATATACGAATTCCTGCGCCTGCAGAACGCTTAATATCAAACGGATTATAATTTCTAAAGGTATCATAAGCCGCACCACCTTCGACAAAAGAGAGAACGTAAATTGACGCTAATTGTTTTAGGGTAATCGGATATCTTAATTCTAAAGAGAATTTATTGTAAATCGCGCTACCGTCATTAGTGCTCAAAGACTGATTGGGGTAGCCGCGTAACTGTACAACTTCACGCCCGTCAAGACTAAAGGCACCTAGTCCATCACCACCCAGGAAAAAACGCTCAAATGGAGGAATACCACGATACTTATTGTAGGCCCCCAAGAAGCCGAATTCGGCCTTAGGACGAAGCACTAAATCCCCGACCAAAGTGGTAAACCAGGTCGCTTGAAATTTGACCTTGTAATACTCTAACCAATTAAAACGGGTTTGATCTATTTCCGAAATCCGCTCTTGAGCATCGACAGCTTCACCATCACTTGGGTCGTTAGCCAATACCTCTTGTAAATCTTTTCGCTCTTGATCAAGTCCCTTGTAATCTACACCATTAAAGGCAGAGTAAGGTAAAGAGAGTTTGGCATTGAGGCTAAAATCAGATCCGTAGCGCGGATATATTGGGTTTGCTGAAGTACTATTGCGCCCGATACCAATGGTGTAAGCCAGGTTATTTGAAAATCCATCACCAAAAGTGAACAGTCCAGTGTTATAATTGCGCAGATCAAAGTGCTGGAAACTCAAGGATTGGGACAACTGGAAATAATCATCGGGCCATTTAAGGCGCTTGGCAATACCCACAGAACCTCCCGTAATTAAGAATCTTCGGTCGGTATCGCGTTCTCGAGTTTGGAAATTAAACAGGTACTGAACGGTATGCGAAAATGAGGTGCTGAACTGAATCGGACGTTCTCCACCCAACCATGGCTCCATTATAGAAAGACTGTAGGTCGAATAGAAGGTACTGGCCTGAGCGCGTAATGAAAAACGCTGACCATCCCCCATAGGCAGTGGATGCCAAGCCTCTTTGTTGAAAATATTGCGCAATGAGAAGTTGTTGAAGGAAAGCCCTAGGGTTCCTACAAATCCACCACCACCATAACCTCCTTGAAGTTCAATTTGACTGGATCCTTTTTCGATAACAGAGTATTCTAAATCGAGTGTTCCATTATTTGGGTCCAAATTCTTGAAATTTGGCGTCAATTGTTCCGCGTCAAAATAACCCAGCTGTCCTAGCTCTCGAATGGTTCTGATCACATTGCGCTTACTGTATTTTTCTCCAGGTCGCGTGCGTAATTCTCGATAAATAACGTGGTCGTTAGTTTTGTCATTACCCAACACCGTTACGTGATCAAAATAAGTCAGTTTGTTTTCTTTGATACGAATTTCAAAATCAATAGTGTCTCCGCGCACAGCCACCTCTACAGGGTTGATTTGTGAAAATAAATACCCTTCATTCTGATAGAGGTTCGTTAAATCTGCGGCATCGGGATCACTGTTGTCGGCGATTCGCTCTTGAAGTAAGGTACCATTATAGGTATCGCCTTTTCCAATGGCCATGTATTGTTTTAGAAACTCATCGGTATAAACACTATTGCCAATGAAGCGAATATCCCCGAAATAGTATTTTTTCCCTTCCTCTACGGTCAAATCCAAAGCGATGGCTTTGTCGCTTAAAACACGCAGGGTGTCTTTAATTATTCGGGCATCACGATAGCCACTCTCTTTGTATTTTTGAATCAAATTTGCCTTATCCTCTTCAAAAAGAGCTTCGGTATATTTTGATTTTTTCCAGACGCGTAAGGGATTTTTGCGCTTTACGTTTTTAAGAAAACGGCGCAGTTTGCGGTCGCTCAAATCCTTGTTGCCCTCAAAATTTATCTCGGCGACTTTTACCCGCTCACCGCGATCGATCAAAATGCGCATGTCTTGAGCAATGGTGGCTCCAGTGGAATCTATCACCGGAATCGTAGTGATCATCACATTGGTGTTGAGAAAACCGTGCTCTGCGTATTTATTGATGATATGATTTTTTGTGGTGGTGATCAGGTTTTTAGTGATCTTCGTGCCTTCTTTGAGATCATTGTCATTGATGATTTCAGTGCGTTGACCTTTACGCACCCCATCAATGATGACTTTGTTTAATTTAGGAAGCTCTACAATATACAGCTCTAAATCCACGTCTGTCCCGTCGATATCTGTGACGTAAAACGCGATATCACTGAATAGGTTTTGCGCCCAAAGCTTTTTTGTGATACTGCTGAGTTTTTCTCCTGGTATATAAACCTGATCGCCGACCTTGAGTCCAGTAAAGGCGATCACGGTATTTTCGTTGAAGTTTTGGGCGCCAGTAACTTTGATGCTTTTGATCGTGTACTTAGTCCCACTGTCGAGCTCTTTCTTTTGGGCCAAAACAGACGGGGACCAAAATAAGCAAAGCCCCACCCAAAGGAGGAGCTGAGTTATTATATTTTTGGCGTGCTTAGGCGTTAAGTTGTTCGCTCGTCTTTCCAAATCTTCGTTCTCTATTTTGATAGTCCAAAATGGCGTTATACAAATGGGCCTTAGTATAATCGGGCCAAAGTGTCTCAGTAAAATGTAATTCTGCGTATGCTATTTGCCACAGCAAAAAATTACTGATTCTCTGTTCGCCGCTTGTTCTTATCAACAAATCTACATCGGGTAAGTCCCGGGTGTAAAGATGATTATTAATAATGGATTCGTTAATATCCGACGGCGAAATTAGGTTATTTTTAACTTTGAGACTAATCTCTTTTATGGTTTTTGTAATTTCTTCTCTAGATCCATAACTCAGGGCCAAAGTCAGGGTCATGTGGTTGTTTTGGGCCGTGCGTTCCATCACAGATATTAAGTCTTTTCTGGCATTATCCGGCAGGGCCTCCAAATTGCCAATAGCATTAAGGCGAATGCCATTTTTTTGCAAGGTAGGGATCTCTTTATCCAAAGCTTTGACCAAAAGTTTCATTAGGGCTTGGACCTCTAGTTTTGGTCGTCG
>OMJU01000076.1 GCA_900299425.1 Candidatus Rokuibacteriota bacterium | reverse complement strand
GTGCGATCCTCCCAGGCCATTTCTATGATGCGATCGAGTTCAGCCTCGGTAAATTCTCTCTGATCACTCATGGTCCAGGTGTCTTTGCCAAATACGCTCGTGATTCAAAACGTAACTCCCTAGATGCTCGAATTTACATTGGTCTGGCTCAATTAGCGATAAAAAGGGTTTTTTCTGTTCTCTGGCGTACAAATGATAAACGCTGCCAATATTGGGCTCGAAATTGAATTCGGCCTCGAGAATGCGATTATTTTCTTGAATTTCCTCGAGCAGAGATTGATACTCCTGTTTAATGGCATCAAATCTGGCTTGAGTCCGATGATTAAAAGCCTTGACGTAATTGTTCTTCCAAGTGGTCAGGTCGTCCGTGGTGATTTTGGGGGCGCTGACCGAGGTAGCATAAGGACGAAGGGCGGCATCATAAGTCCCGGTCTCCTCATTATAAACAACTAAATCTGGCTTTTTTTTATCTGGCATAAAGACTTGGTTATGGATAGGGTATCGTGTTGAGGTTCAGTCTTGATTTTTGGCCAAACGCTCCAATTCTTTCATAACTTCTTCTGCTTCATGAACTTTTTGGTCGCTCAACTTTCTATTGGTAGCAGAATACTTATGGGCCTGTCCCATTAGATCCCGATATTTTTTTTCGAGCTTTTCTTTCGGGTTGGATTTCTTAAATAAACCAAACATAGAATGCGGATTTTTAATTTTCAATAGTCCTACGAAGATACAAATTGTTTAACAAAAGACTAAAAAGATTAAACAAAACTCCAAAAGCGATAAAATACCTACAGTCATCGCTTAAATTTGGAGAAAAGGGTTACTCGCTTGCGCTCATAATCCTTTTAAGGGGGGAGGGCTACAGAATAATCAAATTCAAGCTGCAAAGACGATGAAATCACAATTCCGGATCCCCTAACCGGAGCCTTAGCGTTTGATGATTTTTTTAGTCTAAATTAGCGCATGAGCAGGTTCGACTTGATTAGGCTCAAAAAAGAAAGCCCGACGCAGAGCGTCGGGCTTTGATTATTCTGCGGAGAAAGAGGGATTCGAACCCCCGGAGGTGTGACCCTCAACAGTTTTCAAGACTGCCGCATTCGACCACTCTGCCATTTCTCCTTAGCGGTTGCAAATATAGGATGCTTTTGTAGAAATATACAAGTCCTGATCGATTATTTTCATGATACATCCACCTTGTAATTATGTCTTGTTTAAATATTCGAATTACCTTTGTTTCATGGATCCATTATTACAATATCTGCTACTGGTCTTGATCGGATTCGTGGTGGGCTTTATCAATACCATTGCGGGTGGCGGGAGTCTATTATCCCTGCCTTTTTTAATTTTTATGGGCTTGCCGCCTGCGATTGCCAATGGGACAAATCGTGTGGCTATTGTCATACAAACCTTTATGGCCACTATGGGTTTTCGCAGTAAAGGTGTTTCTACTTTTCCGTTTAATACTTATATCGGTATTTCCGCCTTGTTAGGGGCGTTGATTGGCGCAAAAATTGCTGTGGATATCGATGAAGGTTTATTTAACAAAGTCCTAGCGATCGTAATGCTGGTAGTAATGCTCATTATCATATTTAAGCCTGATATCGACTTGACGGAAAAAGCAGAGCGTCTCACTGGAAAATACCTATGGCAAGGGATAGTCGTCTTTTTCTTTTTAGGTATATATGGGGGTTTCATCAACGCTGGAATTGGATTTTTGATCATTCTTTATCTTCATTACGCCCATCATATCAATTTGGTGCGTACAAATGCCACTAAAGTTTTTGTGGTGCTGCTTTATTCTCTGGCGGCACTCATTGTTTTTATTTTAAACGATAAAGTGGACTTTAAAATAGGGCTTGTTTTGGCCTTGGGTAATGCCACCGGGGCATGGATTTCAAGTCGATTATCCGTAAAAAAAGGAGATGGGTTTATCCGAAAGTTTTTGATTGTTATGATCGGAGTTTTGGCCATTAAGCTTTGGTTCTTTCAAAACTAAGTTCAAGAGTATTACCTTTGCAAAAAAAAAAGAAAAGCTATGCCCACCAGTATAATTGATAAACTTAATTGGCGCTATGCCTGCAAGGCCTTTGATCATCAGCGCGATCTAAGTGAAACACAAGTGCAAACCCTCAAAGAGGCCTTTAATTTAACGGCTTCGTCTTATGGATTACAACCGCTTAAACTTCTAGTAATCAGCAACAAGGAGCTCAAGAAATCACTTCTTTCAGCTTCTATGAATCAAAAGCAAATCGAACAATGCTCGCATTTGCTAGTCATTTGCACAAGAACTGAGTTGGGTGATGAATACATTCATTCGTACTTTCAATTAGTCATGCAGCAGCGCGGAACTGAAGAAAAAATACTCGCTCCTTTTCGCGATTTTTTACTGAAAGAAATGGGCGAGATGTCTCCAGAAAATCTCCAAGCATGGATGGCAAAACAGGCATACATCGCATTAGGCAATTTACTTACTGTTTGTGCTGCAGAAGGCATAGACTCCTGTCCCATGGAAGGGTTCCATCCAGAGCAATACGATGAAATACTTAACCTCTCAGAAAAAGGTCTAAAGGCCGTGTTATTGTTACCTGTGGGCTACCGCTCCACAGAAGATCAATTCGCTTCGTTTGCAAAAGTACGCCGTGGCGTTTCCGATGTAGTGATTGATTTGGACTAGCGCAGGGCCAGCAAATTGTTTTATCAAAGATCCTTGATAAAACAATACCCTTAATGGACTTAGATGATAAACCTTATTTAATAATCCCACCGCAACTCACGCGACCACCAGCATTTCCAGTGGGTTGCGTGGTAAGATCATCTCTACCGTCGTGAATGATTACTGCTTTGCCCAGGATATCTCGTGTTTCATCACCACAGCCGATACACCACTGATCGGTTTCAAACATCAGCTTAGCTGTTCCATCAGCTTTGGCCATTAAGTTGCCGATATCACCACGGTGATACCCCTTAGGATCACCCCATGAGCCGTGCTTTTCAAATGTTGGGTTCCAGTGACCCCCAGTAGAAGTGCCGTCTGCCGCAGAGCAATCTGATTTTTCATGTAAGTGCATGGCATGAATACCCGGAGTAAGCCCTTCAAATTCGCTAACCAAACGCACTTGACCGTATTCTTCAACAAAAATCGCTAGTCCAGTAGCCGTACTGCCACTTTTGGATTCGAGTCTGACAACCACAGTTTCTTTGTTT
>OMJU01000075.1 GCA_900299425.1 Candidatus Rokuibacteriota bacterium | reverse complement strand
GCCCACTAAATTAGATTGAGCAGCAATTGCATTTCCCCATTGTGTTCTAAAATCAGGATCATTGCCGCTAGGGGCCGCATATGACCCTTGATGTATATTGATTAAAAAGACATTACCTGGGTTTGCATCTTTTATGGCTTGCGCAATTGCGTGGCCTTGAGGGCAATACACACAATAAATACCTGTGAATTCTTCAAGGATAACTTTTTTGTTTTCCGGATTGGTCGACACAATAGTTTGTGCAATCATTCCTAGGGTGGTAAGCAAGAGCCCAAGCGCGAAATAGAATTGTTTCATAATATTATTTTTTTCAGACATGAAATGTAAATAAAATAGTCCAAAAAAGCTCTATAGAAGTTTGCTTTTTTTGCAAAAAAACGCCACTAATCATCTGGCTTCCATTGTATTGCAAAATACAAGTTAAATTAATAAGGTCAGAAATTACAAGAAAATAGTAATGTTTTTCGAATCGATTTTTTATCTTGCCTGACCTTTAATTCAAAACAATTTCAAACCTATTAATAATGAGAAATATCTTGTTCTTTTTGATGTCGCTAATGACGTCAGTGACATTTGCTCAATTTTCAGTAGAAACTCACGATGGAGATCCTATATTAGATGGGTCGACTTGGACATTTAATATCTATGGATTGGGCATTGCAGAACTCCCATTTTGGGTTAACAATGAATCTGCCACAGAGGAAATTTATATGAAAATTGAGTTTGTGAGTGCCGTCAATGGGGATGGTTCTGGAGTTCAATTGTGCTTTGGTCTGTGTTATCTAGATTTGGTGTTTGGCGCTTCATATCCTCCAGGAACTGAAGTCGTGACTATACAGCCAGGCGAAAATCAAGGGTTTCCCGGAGATCATATCGCAAATTTTGTAGATGGAGGCGGTAATCCTATTGAATACGTCTTTAGATTCTATCAAGTAGATGCAAGTGGAAACCCAACTGGAGAGGATTTGTCTATGACCTATCGTTATGATCCAAACCTCAGTGTTGGAGATAATGCTCCGGCTGTAGCACTATTGCAAAATTTAGTCAGCACTCAGCTCAAATTGCGCACTCAGGAGCGCATGACACTCAGCCTTTATGATTTGCAGGGTAAAAAAGTGGGGCAGTACAGTTTGAGCGAAGGGGACCAGTCTGTTGATTTGACTCACCTTTCTGCTTCTATGTATATGGCTGTAATGCAAAACGATGCTGGACAACAAAAGACATTTAAAATTGTAAAGCGCTAATGAATGTTGGAAGGCTGATTTCGGCTCGTTTTGGGCCATGATCAGTTTGTGGTTTACAAGGAATAAAAAAAGCCCGCGGCGAAAACCGCGGGCTTTTTTTATCTCTTTGATCTTTTAACTCCTGATAAATTAGAATGTCACATTCAAATTCATGCTCAGACCATTGTTTTCAGGGACAAAGCGACAAACACCGCCCACGCAGATCAATCCTCCTCTTTGGCGGCCGTAATTCATGGCAAAGCGCACACGTCCTTGGGTATAGCTTCCTCCAAAATTGTAATAGTGTACCTTAGTTTCTCCTCCGTAATTATAGGCATCGGCACCATACACCGCCAATTTTGAATTAAAGTTGTATTCCATGACCGCTCCGGCCCAATTTTTTCGGTCTTGCTCTGTAGATAAATGTTGTCCCACCAGACGCACAGAGCGCCCGCTACCGAGTTTATAGGTTCCTTCAGCTACGATGATTGATGCTTTGATGTCTCCTTGACTGCCCAGTGGTCCACCCAATACAACTCCTTTGTCCGCAATGACATTTTGATAGGTCAATACAGTGTTTAAATTCTTGTTCCAACGGTTTTTTATTTCAGCATTTATATCTCTGAAATAGCGATCGCCCGAGCCAATGAATTCCACATCATAAGATTGGTCGTCATAAAAAGTTGCCTCGAGTCCTGCCCAATAGGAGAAGTTTCCTGCAATTTTTGTCCCGAGTTTTCCCAGAGCTGTTTCTTTAGGAAAAGAGATGTACACATCAGATTGAAAACCTACTTCACCAGCGCGCTGATCTAGTGGATCAGTAATTAGCCTAGGCTGCGCATTGTATACATATATATTTGTCAACAAATAATCCTGCTGCTTAGTCAGAGCAGGAGTGTAGGAAATCAGCTGCTGATTGAATTGATTTCCTTCGGCTAAGCGGTCGGCGTAGAAATTAAAATTCTCCAAACGTCTAAAGGTTGCACTGGCCCCTAATCCTTTTTTAGAATAGCCCAAATTGGCCTGAAGTGCGGTTCCGTCATAAAGTCGGTTTGAAACTAGCTGGCCCTCATTGGCAATCACATCAGGGTCCTTTTTGATGGCCTCAACATTGCCGTATAAACCGCCAAAACGCCAATCCAAACGACCAGAAAGGGCCCCAACATTACTCGGGATTTGGTCATTAGTGCCGCGCTCTTGATAGCGACTAACATAACTTGCCCCAAATCTAAAATCACCACGCTCAAAATTTAATTGCTGTCCCAGGTCATAGTTGAGGTCATAGCCGTTGATTACCCCTTCTGTGAGCTCAAAGCCATTGCGCTGTTGCCCCACCAAGGCTGTAAATGACACATAGCTATTGACCGCAAATTTTACCCGTGCCCCCTGAATGGCAGAATTGATTCCGAGCTGACGGTCTTCCCAACTGCGCAAAATCAAACCACTGCCAAATTGCTCGTAGAAGTAACCGGCGGTGATGTCTAGGTCTTGTAATTTGGCATTTAAATAATAGTATGCAATCCCGTTATTGTTGTCAAAAGTCGGACTATAACCAAGAAGTGCTGAAGGCAGATAACTTTCATATTGCACGCCTGCAGTAAAATCACCTATATTGTAATTGAGTTGTAAGTAGTTATTAGAGCGAAAAGCGTCTTCTGGGGCTAAAAATCCTGGATCGGTATCCGAGAGTTTTAATTCTGTGTCGTCAAGCAGCCATTGGCTATTTGACTCGTATCCTCCATAGAGGTATCCTTGATTGTCTTGTCCCAAAAGTGGTGTTAGGGCCAAAAAACCAATCGCGTATAATAATTTTTTCATCATTTAAAGAGGATTATTCAGCGTTAGCCAAAATTTGCTCATAAAGTTCTTGTTCGGCGCCAGGGGCATAACCTGAATGACGGTAAACAATTTGACCATTTTTGACCAGCACAGTCAAAGGCACTGTGGCGGCACCAAGGGCCCTTTTTACATCATTATTGGTATCTAACAAGATGTTATAATCCCAGCCCTTGCCATTGATCATGGGCCGCACACGACGCACAGTACGTGCATCATCTATAGAAACTGCAATTAAAGAGACATTGGTTTCTTCCTGCCAATCTGTATAAATCTCGCTGATAGCATCGAGTTCTTTAATACAGGGCACACACCAAGTGGCCCAAAGCGAAATTACTGTTAGCGGTGACCCACTGGCCTCAGCTAAAAGTGAAGTCGATTGACCATCGAGGGTGGTTAGGGCGATATCAGGAAGGGGATCCTGTGCGCTTGCGCTACCACATAATAAAAGGAATAAACCGATAATTAGATTTTTCATAAAAATGGACGTCTTTTGATTAAGTTTTGTAACAATATTAATGAAATTTTTGCCGTATTTATTAATTTTATTTCAAGTCTTTGCATGGGAGAAAAAAAATCTTGATAGCGGCATATAATTTTTGGCTATTTTAGCAGACAATCAAAATCTACAAAAGATTAAATCCATGGTTTTATCACTTCGCAATTTGTTCTTGTTTACATTGGGTGTCATTTTATTTTCTTCATGCAGTGAAAAGGAAGATTTTTCGAGTTTTACCAGCAATACCGTTGAGCCCATAAATATTGGTCTTACTTACAGAGCTGCCTCTCTGCGCAATCAAGAGGTTACCTTCAGAGTATATGACGATCAGTCAAACGAAATAGTGGATAACATCACGTTTTACGTCGATGGGGCACCTATAGTCGGCAATACGTTTAGTTCCGACCAGGAAGGGGTATTTTCGATATATGCCGAATACGAAGACCAGGGTACTTTGTCCACCACAGATACAGGTAGTTTTTCTGTAGTTATCCCGACAAAAAATGTACTCGTTGAAGACTACACGGGAACTTGGTGTGGTTATTGTCCTGCTGTTTCTGCTGCTGTTGATGCAGTTCAAGCACTTACTGAGCATATATCAATTGTTGCCCTGCACAATGGCGATGATTTATCTTTAGCTATTGAACCAGATATCCGCGATGGCTTAGGAATTCCTTCAGGTTCTCCTCGAGCACGCATCGATAGAACGATAGTTTGGGGATTAGGCACACCACCTGTATTTCCTACCTCGGATGTACTGAGTCTGGCGGGCATTGATTCGCCAGTGGCAATAGGTGTTTCTTCAATACTGAATGGGCGATCGCTCAGTGTTAATGTTTCTGTAGCCTCAGAACAGGCTTTGGCAGATCACAAACTTGTGGTGTACATGACTGAAGATGGCTTATTACGCGATCAAACGAACTATTATGATAATGATCAAAGCAGTCCATACTTCGGGCAAGGCAATCCTATGGTAGATTTTGAGCAGAAGCATGTTTTACGCGCCTCGCTCACCGATGCCATTGGTGATCCGATCCCTGCTTTAAATGCACTGACAGACTACAACACACAAATCAGTTATACCGTTCCAGAGGACTTTGCTTTGGATCAGTTACACCTGGTTGTCATGGTTGTCGATCAAAACAACCTAGCGGTCAACACTCAGCACGCAGCATTAGAGGAGACTGTTGTTTACGAGTAGTAATTTCTATAACTTTTTTTCTATCGATTAATCCATAAATGGATAGCGATAGTTTTTGGCCACCGCGAGCTGTTCTTTGACCGTTCTTGGTGAGACCCAGCGATAGAGGTTTAGTTTACTTCCTGCTTTGTCGTTCGTACCACTGGCTCTAGCACCGCCAAAAGGCTGTTGTCCCACAACAGCGCCAGTAGGCTTGTCGTTTATATAAAAATTACCCGCACTGTTTTCTAGCGCAACCACTGCCTGATCCAAAGCGTATCGGTCTTGACTGAATACAGCTCCTGTAAGGGCGTAGTCACTGGTTTGATCCACAAGTTTTAATGTTGGTTCCCAATCGCTGTCTTGATAAACATAAACCGTCAGAACGGGTCCGAAGAGTTCGGTTTCCATAGTAGTGTAATGTGGGTCTGTGGTTTTAATTACCGTCGGTTCGATGAAGTATCCTTTGGTTTTGTCGTAGCCTCCACCAAAAATGATTTCTGCATCTTGGTCTGATTTTGCCTGCTCGATATAGCGCACTAATTTGTCAAAAGATCCTTCGTGGATGACCGCGGTCATAAAGTTTTGTGGATTCTCAGGCGAGCCCTGTTTAATGGTTTTTAACTCGTGCATCAGTTTTTCAGAGACCGAAGGCCAAATACTTTGGGGAATATAGCATCGACTTGCAGCACTACACTTTTGGCCCTGGAATTCAAAGGCTCCGCGCACAATAGCAGTCACTAGACCATCCAAATCGGCTGATGGATGAGCGACAATAAAGTCCTTTCCTCCAGTTTCTCCCACAATTCGAGGATAAGTTTTGTATTTGTGAATATTGTTACCAATCTGTTGCCAAAGATTTTTGAAAACATCGGTAGACCCTGTAAAGTGAAGTCCAGAGAAATCAGGGTGACTCAATAGTTCTTGTGTGATCATCACAGGATCACCCATGATCATGTTGATTACCCCGGCAGGAACGCCAGCTTCTTTAAAAACGTCTAAAACGACTTGTGCTGAAAATACCTGAGCGTCACTGGGTTTCCAAATCACGACATTACCCATTAGCGCGGCACTTGAAGGAAGATTTCCAGCAATTGCAGTAAAGTTAAATGGAGTGATGGCGTAAACGAATCCTTCTAGAGGTCGGTATTCCAGGCGATTCCAGGTTTCTGCTGTGGAGTGCGGCTGCTCTTGATACATTTCGGTCATGTAGGCCACATTAAATCGCAAAAAATCAATGAACTCACAGGCTGCATCGATTTCGGCCTGATGAACGGTCTTTGACTGGGCTAACATGGTGGCAGCATTGATGCGTGCGCGATAGGGGCCAGCAATCAATTCAGCAGCGCGCAAAAATATCGCAGCTCTTTGTTCCCAGGGGGTTTGCGCCCACTTCTCTCTGGCGGACAGTGCAGTATCTATAGCTTGTTTAACCTCTTTTTTTGAGGCCTTGTGAAAAACACCCAAGCTGTGTTGATGGTCATGGGGTGGATTCATTGATTGAGTGTCTTGGGTGCGCACCTCTTGACCATTAATCCAAAGTGGAACTTCGATAGATTGATGGTACATCTGGTTGTAAGCAGCTAAAACAGCTGCTCGCTCTGGAGTGCCAGGAGCATAAGATTTCACTGGTTCATTATGCGGTTTTGGTACTGAAAAAACACCTTTATCCATGGTTATTTTGGGTATTAATTGTGATGATTAATTGGTGCAATATGCACGGGTCAAAGTTACTAAAAATTGAGCCTAAAGCCAAGAGGAGATCAAGGGCTTAGACTGCAAATCACTTCAATAAATAATTGTCTGAATTAATTGTTAGTGATGCTGGTGGAGTTGCCTCGTCCCCAGCCAATAAGCCGATCAAAACGTTCTCCAGGACCTTTGTAATAAACCAGAACTGCATACTCGTTTTCTGTTTCCCAATAATTGCCATTGATACGTCCTAAATCAAGAGAACCGTCCCCAATTTGGCTGGCAAAAGTATAATTGTAAAATCCTTGTTTTAGAAACAGTATGGTCTCCATAAGCCCCGAGTCGGGGTTGTAATAAAGCTCATTGTTTTGGTGCGCTGCGTAATTATTAAAATTCCCGTAGACAAATACCCTCTCATTTTCCTCGGGCACGTACCTTAAGGAAAAATGCGTCAAAATGTACTCTGCCTCTATACTGGAGTTGTTGGTGCCAAGAGCTCTGATGACAAAGTTGCCATTGACATCAGGATTAAAAGTGTAAGGCCGCTCAGCGCGTGGATTTTGGGTGAATAAATAGTGTTCAAAAACCTCGTTGAGTTCGATGCGTCTTATACCGACATTGGCTACACGTGCCTCTTTACTGTCAAAATTTAAAAATTCATTACCGCCCCAAAATGAGGCTTCTTTATCATAGCGATATATTAAATCGCGCCCCATGGTATACTGAGGCTTTAAGTTGTCTATCACGCGATGCAAATTGTTGTTTTGAATAATTACCGTCTTTACAGCCTCATTGGGGTTGATCAGCAATAGGTCATTACAGTAGACTGTAAATTGAACCGCTTGTTTTTCATTGATGTATTTCAAATCACGCGAGCGTTTGATGGAAACCCCCACACCGACCTGTTCTTCGACGATCATAAATTTTCGCGTAAAAATCAGCGCCCCGTCATCGTTGTAAAGGTGGATCATATAATTACCACTTTTTTTAAATCCCCGGGTTTCACGATTGGGGAAACGTACTTCGTAGTGTGAATAGAGCTGTAGGCTGTTAAGCGAATTCAAATATTGCTCTATACGCACGTCGTCAAAACCATCAAGATATTCACCTTTTGAAAGATCACTGGGGCTCCAATCAAAATTGTGATGGGTAATTTTATAGTAAAAGTCTTCCTCAGTGCCACGCAAATCATCAAAACTCAAGCTGATGGCTTCACCCAATTTTACAATAGGCAATTGCGCTTGCTGACTTCCGCCTTGAAATTGTATGGACTTGATGTAAAGAGGTTC
>OMJU01000074.1 GCA_900299425.1 Candidatus Rokuibacteriota bacterium | reverse complement strand
CTTAAAGTCTTTACTGCCTATGCCTATTTAGAAGACAGGTTCAATGTTAAAACCAGAACGCTCACGGCGGTATTTTTTCTTATTCAAAGGGGTCTGGCCGCGGGAATAACCATTTTTACGCCATCAATCATACTTTCAGCAGTATTGGGATGGGATCTAATCTTGCTCAATATCTTAATCGGGTCTTTGGTGGTTGTTTATACAGTAACAGGAGGAACTCGAGCCGTAAACATTACGCAAAAACAACAAATGGGCGTCATTTTTGGTGGGATGTTTTTGGCCTTTCTCATGCTGCTTAATTTTTTACCCCTAGAGGTCGGATTAAGCGAAGCACTGTCTATAGCTGGAGCACAAGACAAAATGAATATCCTTGACTTCTCATTTGATTTTAACAATCGATATACGTTCTGGAGCGGCATTATTGGGGGGAGTTTTCTGGCGCTCTCTTATTTTGGTACGGACCAAAGTCAAGTTCAGCGCTATCTTTCTGGCCGATCCATAAGGCAAAGTCAAATGGGCTTGATCATGAATGGGATGCTCAAAGTCCCAATGCAATTTTTTATTCTTCTGATTGGGGTTCTGGTTTTTGTATTTTATCAATTCAATCCTTCACCCTTAAATTTTAACCCCACGAATCAGCGCATTGTCCTTGAGTCGGCTTATGCTGATGAGTATCGCGCCTTGGACGAAGAAAAAGATGTGTTAATGGGTCAAATTCAGACCTTACAAATAGAATTTATAGAAACCCCGGATCCCGCAAAACAAGCCGCGCTTAAATCTGAACTTTCTGCCCTGAATCAGCAGCAATTAGGCCTGAGAGAAGAGGCGCGCGCATTAATAACGGCGGCAGACAAAAATGCCCAAACTAATGATAAAGATTATGTCTTTATTCATTTCATACTCAATCAACTGCCCATTGGACTGATCGGATTACTGCTGGCGGTAATTTTAAGCGCTGCCATGTCTTCAACGGCTAGCGAAATAAATGCGTTAGGAGCCACTACAGCAGTGGATTTATATCAAAGACATCGTCCTGGTCGCAGCGAAAAACACTATTTAAAAATTACCCGTTATTTTACCCTAGTTTGGGGCGTAATTGCGATTTTGGTTGCCTGTACGGCCCCTCTATTTGACAATTTGATTCAGCTGGTGAACATCATCGGATCTATATTTTACGGCAACATACTCGGGGTATTTTTGGCAGCTTTTTTCTTGAAATCCATCAGAGGTAGCTCCATTTTTTTGGCGGCCATAATCAATCAGGCTTTTGTCATAACATTATTTCTCTTAGACCTTTCAGGGGTCATTAAACTTCCCTATCTCTGGCTCAATGTTATCGGCTGTGCCGCGGTAATAGCCATTGCCTTGATCATTCAATTCCTGCAGCGGGCAAAATTATAAGCCCCTTTTACGACAATTCATAAATCTAAGGCCATGATTTATGAATGCAACTTAAGGTTTCTTGCAAGGCTGCATTTATGCCTTGATATTTGAAAAACAATTCAACGAGACTTCTGCATCTTTTAAATAGTAATTGGGGAGTTATTCACAGTATGTATGGGTCTTGTTTGAATTGTCGCACAAAGGAAGATCGAGATAAATACATTCATGTACTAGGTTAAGTGATCGATCGACCATCAAAATGGCAGCTTAGGCTGTCATTTTTTTTAATTAGGTTCTTGAACAGCTCCTTATCTTTGCACAAATAAAAAAACACAACATCGCATTAACGCCCACTCCATGAAACATAAAGTTGACGTGCAAAATTGGGATCGAAAAGATCACTTTGAATTTTATTCAAGATTCAAAGAACCCTACCATGGCGTCAACGTTTCAGTAGATATTACTGCACTTAAAGAGCTGTGCAAAAAAAAGGGGGATTCTCTTTTTATGACTTATTTACATCGGGCCATCATTGCCGTAAATAACATTGAAGCTTTCCGGCTGAGAATCATTAAAGGTGTTGTTTATCTCTTTGACACAACCCATGTCACAATGACAATTGCGCGTGAAAATGTGCCTTTTGGCTTTTCTTTTGTAGCGTTTAATGAAGATTTTGCTGTTTTTGAAGCCGAGGCCCAAAAAGAATTTACACGCGTGCGCCAATCAAAAGGACTGGATTTATCTGTTTCTCGTGAAAACGTAGTCCACTTTTCAGCCTTGCCTTGGATTGATTTTACGGGGATTACCCATGCTCGAGATTTAGAAAGCGAGGATTGTAGCCCCAAAATCACTTTTGGAAAAATTACCCAAAAAGACGGCCGATGGCTCATGCCAGTCTCAGTTCATGTTCATCATGGCCTGGTCTATGGAAAAGATGTGGCTGACTTTATTCAAAATTTTCAAATGCAGCTCGATCGCCCAAATTAATGAACTAAGCTTTCAGCCCCAAGAGTGCGGGTAATGCGCTCATTGTATCAATCTTGCAATAATTAGGATGTTCGATAGGCTCTCGCCCTACTTCGTGAGCCCATGTGGTATGAAAAGGAATGTGCACGGTACTTGCCCCAATTTCGAGCACAGGAAGTACATCACTGTTTACACTGTTGCCCACCATTAAAAACTCATCCGGCCGTATGTCCAAATGCGCCACTAATTTTTGATAATTCCTAGGCTTTTTGTCCGACATGATCTCGATGTGATGAAAGTACTTGGCCAAGCCAGAGCGCTCAAGTTTCCGCTCTTGATCCAGTAAATCGCCTTTGGTTGCCACCACTAACCGAAACCCAGGTGTTAAGGTTGCAAGCACTTGATCCACATGATCTAGTAAAGGATTATGGGCTGTAAGCATACCCTGCCCAAGTTCGATAATTTTTTGAATAACAGCATTAGAGACCTGGCCATGACTCAAATTTATAGCTGCCTCGATTAATGAGAGCGCGAAAGGTTTTATCCCATACCCGTAAATGGGTAAATTCTTCATTTCTATGGCGAAAAGTTTCTGCTGACAAATTTCTGCAGGAAGGTAATCACTCATTAGTGTGCAAAAAGTCTCTT
>OMJU01000073.1 GCA_900299425.1 Candidatus Rokuibacteriota bacterium | reverse complement strand
TACATCCTGGAAATAACGATCCTTAGATCCTTTCTTCATGGCCTCTACGCTCCCCATACCGCGGTAGGTTTTAAACTTACGGCCCTCAAAAATCACGGTCTCACCAGGTGATTCTTTGGTGCCTGCCAGCATAGAACCGAGCATGACACAGTCTGCACCTGCTGCAATGGCTTTAGGGATATCGCCAGTATAACGTATACCTCCGTCGGCGATTACAGGCACGCCAGAGCCTTTGATCGCCGCAGCGACTTCGAGTACGGCTGAAAATTGTGGAAACCCAACTCCCGCAACCACTCGTGTGGTGCATATCGAGCCCGGACCAATTCCTACTTTAACGGCATCGGCCCCAGCCTCAACAAGATACTGAGCGGCTTCGGCTGTTGCGATATTCCCCACAACTACATCAAGGTCTGGAAATTCAGCCTTAACGGCTTTTAGCACTTCTACAACACCTTTAGTGTGTCCGTGCGCTGTATCGATAATTACCGCATCCACTTGCGCTTTCACTAGGGCTGAAGCGCGCTCTACAGCATCTGCCGTCACCCCTAAAGCAGCAGCCACACGCAATCGACCGAAGGCATCCTTGTTTGCTGTTGGTTTTAAGGTGAGTTTAGTAATGTCTCTATAAGTAATTAGCCCCAATAAGGTGTTGTTTTCAGAGACCACTGGAAGTTTCTCTATTTTATTCTCCTGCAAAATTATTTCGGCGTCCTTAAGACTTGTGCCTTTTCCGACAGTAACCAAGGGTTGTGGCGTCATTACTTGTGCAAGGGAACGATCGTAATTCTTTTCAAAGCGCAAGTCTCTGTTGGTCACAATTCCGATGAGTTTACCGTGATCATCAACTATCGGAATACCCCCTATGCTATAATCGCGCATAGTATTTTGGGCATCTTTTACCGTATTGTCGGCCTTTAAGGTTACCGGATCTTGAATCATGCCAGACTCGGCGCGTTTTACTTTACGCACTTGAGCCGCCTGTTTTTCGATGGTCATGTTTTTGTGCAGCACACCAATACCTCCTTCACGAGCGATGGCAATGGCCATAGCGCTTTCAGTCACTGTATCCATAGCCGCTGAGACGATAGGTACATTGAGGGTGATGTTACGTGAAAATTTGGTTGCTATCGATACTTCCCGGGGAAGTACTTCGGAATAAGCGGGAACTAACAGAACATCGTCATACGTCAATCCCTCTCCTAGAATTTTGCTTTCGTGTGCCTTCATTGCAATTAATTTGAAGCCTGTGAATAGGCGATTTCATTTAATTGCATGCAAAGATACAACTAAACTCAGGATTATTTCTAAATGATTTTATTAATTCAATTATTGTACTGCAGGCTCAGTCACCTCCTCTAGTTTATAGGACAAACGCGTCATTTGTGCCCAATCAATTAGGGTCTGTCGTTCAGCTTCGGTTAAATCACCATGTATCCAAGTGTAAGACGGCAGAGGCATTTCTGCCTCTTCAACTTCCTCGATGAGTTCCTCGAGCTTGTGATTTTTGCGTTTGACTGAATATTCCGACCACTGCGCCATATTGAAGTGTTTTTTCCCATCCCGGACATGCTCATCGAGCCAAAAATTGATTGGTGCCACTGCGCTATACCAGGGATACTGAGTTTGATTGCTGTGGCAATCATAACAATTGGCTTTAAAAATTGCGGCCAGTTCGGGACTCACCTTAGTTTCATTTTCAAAAGCAATTACCGATTCATAGCCCTGATCATTGAGTTCAATAGGGATAAATTGTAGCGCCACTAAAGCGATGAGCCCCACTATTGCGAGAGGACGCAACCATTTAATCATTTTGTTCATTTTTTTAAAAATTGTATTATAGTTTGTCTGATATCCGTGGAAATTGTACCCTCTTGAGGATAAATCACTTGGCGCACATCTTGGTGCTCAGGGGTTAAAAAAGGAATGTCATAACCGCGCAATAAAAACTCACTAGTGGCTACCCAATACAGCTGCTGCGATTCGATTTTTTTTCCTCCAATAGTCCAAAGACCATTAGCCTCTGGATTGAGTCCATAGCGTTGCAGATAAGCTCCATCCCCTTTTTGCTGTTGTCCATAGGCCAAAACTTGGGCGAGTAATGCACCCGTCATTTGGACTTTTAAGACGCCATCACCAAAAGGTAAGACACGAAAAAAGTCAAGCGGAGTGACGCCGCCTTCCAAAAAATCATCCAAACGAATCGAGCCTCCGTTGACTATAGCCGCCTCTAAAGGAGGCTCAAAAGCGTGCGCCATTGCAGAGGTGATGACTTGTCCTAGATTGGTTTGTGTGGATCTACTTTGAGCATCGCGTCCATCCCAAGGCTCTTTAGTGTAGTAAACTACCTCATGCGGTGATGTACTCACTTGGCCTACTGCCTTGTATAAAACCTCGTCCCAACGGGATACAATTTCGGCAACCGCTGGGTTTTCAGGTGTATGGGCTGTAATGGGCACGAGATGAGAATCGATAGTTAAGGAATCCAATTTAAAGTCATACGTCAACTCGTGGATATAAATTTGCTTGGCATTAGCGTCTGATTTTGTAATTAAAGTACGGCCTTGAGAGACATACATATTGTTATGCTCGTGTCCGCCCATGATTAAATCTATATCTTGGTTTTGTGCTGCGATTGCCTGATCCATTTCAATATTGACGTGCGTCAAACCAATCAATACATCTATATCGAGTTTTTTGAGAGAATCCACGGCAAAGCTTGCTTGCTGATACATATCGGCATAATACACATAGGGTTTAGGATTACTGGGTATGGTCACCCCAAAAAATCCAATATCAAGACTTTGGCCTGATGGATGTGGTATGGACAGCTGCTTAATTTGTGGGATTATTTGGGGTTCATGCTGCATTGAATCTAGGCCTGAATCATACGCGGTCGTGTTAAGATTTGCCCATTTTGCAAAGGGCGTAATGCCTTGTTCTGTATTGTGGTAGCAATTAGTGTTCACCCAATCAAAGCTCGACTCATCGAGTCTTTTTTGAAAATCATCATAGGACAAATCAAACTCGTGATTCCCAAAAGTGGCCATGGTAAAATGCATAGCATTCATAACCTCTATCATTTGTCTTCCTTTGATGCGCTCTCCATTGTGCTTGAGATTTCCCAAGAGCGATGGGTTTAAAAAGTCCCCCGACATGAATAGATAGGTGTTTGGATTTAGGGCCTTGAGGGAATCAACCACGTGCGCTACCCGTGCCATACCTCCATAAAGGCCTCCACCCAGTGGGGCAATTTCATAGACGTCGTTGAGTTGCACAAAATAGACTTTGGTCTTTTCTTCTGTACATCCTAAAAGCAGAATGAAAGTACACAAATACAGGATTAATTTCATCAGTGGTAATTTAAAAATAGGTCAGAAGCTTTATTAAATGCGCTCTCAAATCTAGACATTTGAACGCCATGATCAATCTTTTGCTCTGCACAATAACTCAACAATTTTTCTGTGGGCATATTGCCCGTCAATTCATCTTTTGCCATGGGACAACCCCCAAATCCTTGAATGGCTCCATCAAATCGACGACAGCCTGCTCGATACGCCGCATCTACCTTTTGACGCCAAGACCCAGGTGCAGTATGCAAATGGGCCCCAAATTCGACCTCAGGAAATTCAGGAATCACTAAATTAAATAACGCTGAAATAACTTCGGGGGTCGCTGCACCGACTGTATCGCTCAAGGAAATAATTTTACAACCCATATCCACAAGGGTTTGGGTCCATTTTGCGACAATTTCTGGGCTCCAAGGATCGCCATAGGGATTGCCAAAACCCATCGATAAATAAGTGACCACCTCAACCTTTCGTTGCGCTGCCAAGGTCAAAATATCCTGTAATACAACTATGGACTCTTCAATAGTTTTATGCGTATTGCGCATTTGAAAATTTTCTGAAATTGAAAACGGGTAACCGATATATTGGATTTCAGGATGCTCTAGCGCAAACTGCGCCCCTCTTAAATTTGCCACAATGGCCAAAAGCTTAGTCTTGGTCTGTTTTAAATCCAATGCCGCCAATACTTGCGACGTATCTGCCATCTGAGGAATTGCCCTGGGTGAGACAAAACTGCCAAAGTCAAGGGTATCAAATCCGCAGCCCAAAAGCGCCTGTAAGTAACGGACCTTTTGCTCGGTGGGAATAGGGGTTTTTATGCCTTGCATGGCATCTCTTGGGCACTCGATGATTTTAACCGAAGACATGTTTAAAGATACAAAATAGTGTTGCCTTAACTCAAGATTTTAACAACAAAACGAGACTAAGGCCAAAGCACATAAGCCCCCAATAGGGCAAAGATTCCTGACTGTATTACTTTAAAAGTTTTGGGATGCTCGGTAAGCCACTGACGCAAAATTGAAAACCGTTCTGCAAACAAAGCAATTAGACCAAAAATAACCGCAGAAACCAAAATAAAAATGCCCCCTAAAACGAAAAATTGAAACGCTTTTGAGTATGTAGCATCCCACAAAAATGCCGG
>OMJU01000072.1 GCA_900299425.1 Candidatus Rokuibacteriota bacterium | reverse complement strand
TCCCATCAATCGATAAGCCCTGAGACTATTCTTGCTGTTTTAACCAGCGAGTAAAGGAAGATTTTAGTTGATTGGCCAGGTCGCTAGTCATTTGACTGTCTGTGGGAAATGGAAGTGGTCTGTTATTTACCATCTCTATGTCCTCAGGTAGAAGTGCCTCACGATCCCCTTCAAATCGCCCATAATAATTATCGAAAACCAAGAGTTCGTTTAAAGGAAAGGGGCCTTGTTTGGTACCCAACTTGTGATTTTGTGTCCAAATTTTGGCTTGCATGATCCCTTCTTTATGCTGATGACTGCGCATGAGTGTAGCGCGAACGATTTTTATGATGGGGACTTTTATCGGTTGATCTAAAGAGTCGCGTACCACATTGCCATATCGGTCTACGGCGTATTCCCAGCCATCTTCGATAGATTTTTCCCGAGTGAGGGTTTCATGTGTGAGCTGATCAGGGCCAAAGGAAAGTTTATTGATGTTCAGCTGTACGCTTTGATCAAGAGGACCATTACCAGGCTCAAAGTGATAATTGAGCCAGAATTCATCCATATTATTTGGACGATACCACTGTATTTCTTTGAGCAGAGGTCCTGGTAAGACAGCCGAAGCTTCGTATTTTATTTTTACGCCGATATGTTCAGTTCCTTGGTCACGTGCTTGGGCCAAAGCATTGTCGATACCCGAAAACTCAGGCTGAAGTTTTTTAATTTCAGCAAGTAACTTATGAGCTTCACGCGCTTTTCCCTTGTCATTTAAAGCCAGCATCCCTTGGGCTTGATTGTATAAAAATCGTGCATAAGCATTTTTTGCTTTGCGCAAGGGCATGGAATAATCCTGAAATTGAGCGCTGATCGGCATGACCTCAGTGAGTGGTCTAATCCGATCTTGTCTTTGATCTAAGCCTTTGTAAATCCAGTAAATATTGCTCGAATTAGCCCCATTTGGCTCTGTTTGTAGGCGATCGAGTTGACGCATATCTTCTTTAACCGCTAGTTTGTAAGCCTTCTCAAGCAATGCAATGAGTTGCTTTTTATCCTTGTGGTCAGGTTTATTTTTAAGTTGATCAGAAACTGAATTAACCACCCGATCATAATTACCTTGAGCCAATTGTTTTTCATTGCGCTTGATACTGTTACAAGAGCCCAAAACCAAGAATAAAGTACCCATCACAATGATCAATGTTTTGGGCAAAAACCTTTGAGCAAGTGATGAATAAGGGAGTATGTATTTTGAGCTTTTGTAGGTCGCCATGATTTAGAAATTAAAATTCAAGATTACGTGCTGGCAAAATTTTGCCGGTACATTCACCAAAGCCAATTCGGACTTGTTTGTTTTGACAATAGCCGCGCATCACAACAGTATCCCCATCTTGAATAAAGGTTCTGGTAGTACCATCATTTAATGCTACTGGTTTTTGGCCGCGCCAACTGAGCTCGAGCATGGAACCATAACTCTCTGGGGTAGGACCAGAAATGGTACCACTGCCCATCATATCACCACTGCGCAGATTACATCCGTTTATGGTGTGGTGCGCTAACTGTTGGGCCATGGACCAATACATATATTTAAAGTTTGATCGGCATACCAGTGATTCACTACCGTTTTCGGGCATGATATTCGCCTCTAGGGTGATGTCATAATTCTGTGCTCCAGTTTGACGCAAATAGGGTAGCGGTTCCGGATCTTGAACAGGACCTTCCACACGGAATGGCTCTAAAGCATCAAGGGTGACGATCCACGGTGAAATGGTAGAGGCAAAGTTTTTTCCTAAAAACGGACCCAAAGGAACATACTCCCATGCCTGAATATCTCGGGCACTCCAGTCGTTAAACAGGACCAAACCAAAAATATGTTCGGGTGCTTCATTAATAGAGATCGGTTTGCCAAGATCATTAGCAGCCGTGGTAATAAAGGCCATTTCAAGTTCAAAATCTAAGAGTTTTGATGGGCCAAAACCAGGACCACTGCCGTCTTTGGGCGCCGATTGTCCATTTGGTCTATAGATTGGCGTGCCACTTGGGACGATACTAGAACTTCTTCCGTGATAGCCTATCGGGATGTGCAACCAGTTGGGCAAAAGCGCATTTTCAGGGTCGCGAAATAGGCTGCCCACATTTGTTGCGTGCTCTTTACTGGCATAAAAATCTGTATAGTCGCCCACATCAACAGGCAATTGCATTTCAATTTCGTCTAGGCCAAAGAGAATTTTATCTCGATGCTCAGCATTATCTCGTAATGTAGCATTGTCTTGATTGAATATAGACGAAATGCGATTGCGCACCAGTCTCCATGTTTTGCGACCATCGGCGATGAAATCATTCAAACTATCCTGCAAGAAAATATCATCTGTAAGCTCAATGCCATCAAAATAACCGAGTTGATGCAGTGCCCCTAAATCTATTGCGGTATCCCCAATACGAGTGCCTATGGTGATGATATCATCTCTGGTTAAAAAAACACCAAATGGGATATTCTGTATAGGAAAGTCACTGTTTTCAGGAACGTTTAACCAAGTTTTTATACTTGGGTTGTTGGCGCTTAAGGGCATGATCCGGTATTTTAATTGTTGGTAAAATGTTAATCAAATATATAATTTATTGACTACTAACAAAGGGCATTTAGTATTTTTGATGCAAATCAAATCATCATAGAAATGAGTTACCAAGACGCCGAAATTTTTGATCTTATACAGCAAGAACACGACCGTCAAAAGCACGGATTGGAATTAATCGCTTCAGAAAACTTTGTCAGTGATCAGGTTATGGCTGCCACAGGGAGTGTATTGACCAATAAATACGCTGAGGGTTATCCCGGCAAACGTTATTATGGCGGTTGTCGTGTGGTGGATCAAGTGGAACAATTGGCCATCGATAGAGCAAAAGTACTTTTTGGCGCTGAATATGCTAACGTTCAGCCTCACAGTGGTTCACAAGCGAACACCGCTGTTTTTCACGCCTGTATGAAGCCAGGGGATACCTTTTTAGGATTTGACTTAGCCCATGGTGGGCATTTGACTCATGGAAGCCCAGTGAACTTCTCCGGCCGTCTGTATAATCCTGTGTTTTATGGTGTAGATCAAGAGACTGGGCTGCTTAACTATGATAAAATACGTGCTTTAGCACTAGAGCATAAACCAAAAATGATCATAGCTGGAGCTTCAGCTTACTCCCGTGAGATAGATTATGCGGAATTCCGTTCTATCGCTGATGAAGTTGGTGCTATATTATTGGCAGATATCGCACATCCTGCGGGACTCATCGCTAAAGGAATTATTTCAGACCCTATTCCTCATTGTCACGTGGTGACCACAACCACCCATAAGACCTTACGTGGTCCTAGAGGGGGTATGATCCTCATGGGTAAAGACTTTGACAATCCTTTCGGGATAACCCTTAAAAATGGGAGCTTGCGCAAAATGTCTTCTTTACTTGACTCCGGTATTTTCCCAGGAAATCAAGGGGGGCCGCTGGAGCACGTGATTGCTGCCAAAGCAGTTGCTTTCGGAGAGGCTTTAGAGGATTCATTCTTGCACTATATGGTTCAAGTAAAAAAGAATGCCAAGGTGATGGCTGAGGCCTTTGTAAAAAGAGGATATAACATCATCTCTGGAGGCACAGACAACCATATGATGCTCATCGATTTGCGCAACAAAGGCATTACAGGAAAACAGGCAGAGGAGTCTCTCGGTCAAGCGGAAATTACCCTGAATAAAAACATGGTGCCTTTTGACGATCAGTCGCCTTTTATAACTAGTGGAATCCGCATCGGTACAGCGGCTGTAACCACTAGAGGGCTAGTAGAAGCAGACATGGAACAAATCGTCGAATTAATCGATCGTGTGATCATGGCCCCTGAAGATCAAGCGGTCATTGAATCAGTGGCAGCTGATGTCTATGATTTGATGGCTCATCGTCCGCTTTTTGTGGCCTAATCCATGATTGAAACCAATCGCTGTATTATTCGTCCAGTTGCGATAAGCGATGCTCCTTTTATACTCGAGTTATTGACCAGTGAATTGTGGAGGCGATTTATCGGCGATCGTGGCATAACGAGTGTAGATCAAGCCAAAACGATTATCCAGCAAACTTATTTGCCGCTTTTAGAGCGCACAGGATGTGGTCCATATGTTGTTAGCCTAAAAGACAAAGCTCAGGCCATAGGGACAGTGGGTATTTATCAGCGCGAGAATCTCAAACATCCGGATTTAGGCTTTGCTTTTTTACCGAATTATTTAAACCAAGGGTTTGGCTACGAAGCATCAATGGCGCATTTGACTTTTGTGCGATCAAAAATGGTGTTGCCTTTGATTTACGCTATTACGAACGATGACAATATTGCGGCTCAGCGTTTGCTGTTAAAAATGAATTTTACCAGAAAGGAAGCCTATCAACCGCTGAATCAAGAAGGTAAACCAGACTTAGGTGCAGTACCTATGGGTTTATACATGCTTAATTTTCAGGAAAACTAATGGCTTGATAAGCCCCGAGATCAGGATTGCTGCTCGGTCTTGGGCTCCCATTTAAATCTGTGGGCACCGCAACAGCACCCGCACTAGATCCGCGGCCTACGGCCGCTGATTCCTCCAGCGAAATATCAAAATCATTGAGGTTGATGTTCTCAAAAACTGGATCCTGATTCAGGACCAATCCGCGGTATAAGTTTGTATCTCCAAAATCATACAAAGGCTCATCTAAATAGGCGTTCAATGGATCTTGAAATTTGATCAAACAATGGTCAAATAGCACATTATAGGCCCCTAGATCATCCTTGTAAAGCCCAATTTCGCGTTGCTCGGTGCCATAAATGATACAATTGACAAATTCAGCTTGCTCAAGATCAGCCACAAGGATTTCATCATTGCTTATGGCCAGGGCATTGGTTACTTGAACTGTGGGAAAACTTCTGAAGCTGTTAGCCCAATAATTTGAAAAGGTACTGTGAACAAATTTATAGCGTCCGCCTAGGGTCAAAGCCAAGGCCGCCTGACCAGAATTACTGACCACGACATTTTCTCCATAGACATCGCCGGTTTGCGCCAAAAGGCCTGAGGTCGCAGTATTGTATATCTGAACATTTTTCAAGGTTAAGGTACGATCACCATCGTTACTGTCCATAAGAATTCCCACTAAATTATTTTTAATGGTTACATGAGCAAATTCGTGATTCGTACTGCCAGCAGTCAGCCAAATAGTCCCCCATTGTCCTGGAATATCAGTGAATCCCGGTTCTAGGCGATCACTTTCAAAAATGATTTCGCCCTCGAGTAATTCAGCATCATCGCTAGGCAACCCTATTGCTTTTAAAGTAGCGCCATTTGCGGCGATGATCCCGCTATTCTCGTGGAAATGAATGCGCGCTCCGGGTTCTATATTGAGGGTTTTGCCAGGTGGTATTGCCGCATAACCATAAATAACCCAAGGCTTATCAGCGGTCCATGTTAGTTCGGTTTCGTCTAGGAAAAAGCCATCGATAAAGACATCTTCTCCTAGATCTAAAGTTTCATAAATACCATCGCCCAGAGGTTCTGGAAACAAGAAATGGGCTTGTTGTACTAGGGTGACTAAGGTCACGTCTTGCGCATTATTTCCAGAATCAAAAACGAGCTTGTCCTCATAAATCATTTGAGTGTTGAGGCCTAAATCACCCACTGTGGTTTCAATAAATACGAAAATGCTGTCTTTGGCTAAGATTTGGACATCCTCAAAACTTTGACCGGGCTGCCCGTCGACATTTAAGCGGTAATTTGATGCTGTCCCCTGAGCCAAGCCCACCTGTGGGATATTGATGTTCTTGTCACTATCGTTATAAACCTTTAGGGTGTAAGTGCTCGACCCAATGTTTTCAAAAATGGTATCCAAGTATATTGTATCACTGGAAAAACGAAGGGCACCGGTGCTGGGTACCGAGTCAAATTCAGTCTGACATGAACTCCAAAATATAACGAGGCTCAGTATGAATAGGGGGTAAAGAGATTTTAAGGCTGCGGTAATTTTCATTCCTTGGTCTGCACTTTTATTTTAAATATTTGATCCCAGTTCTTTCCAGTGATATAAAGTTGCCCTAGGGTTCCATCATAAGCTATCCCATTAAGCACATCGAGTGCATTGTGCTGGGTTACTTCTTTTTGAAGCCCTTTTAGGTTAATAACGCCTTCTACGGCTCCGGATTGTGGGTCGACTATAGCAATAGCATCTTTTTGATAGATATTGGCGTAAATTTTACCATCGACCCATTCGAGTTCATTGATTTGATCGATTTTTAGTTTATCGGTGTACACCTCGATATAATCTAATTCTCTGTAGGATTCTGGATCCAATCGCCAAATTTTTTGTGTTCCATCACTTTTGTAGAGAAAATTCCCATCATTGCACAATCCCCAGCCCTGCATGCTCTTATCGTATTGAAACTGATCGATGAGCTCAAAGGACTCTTTATCGTAAACCAGTCCTGTATTCTCGCGCCAAGTCAGCTGGATTATTTTATGACCAAAAATCGTAAGTCCTTCAGCAAAAAATGCTTTGTCTAGGGGCTCGTTTCGCAAGACTTTACCTTGTTTGAGGTCTAATTTACGCAAACTTGATTGTCCGTATTGTCCAGTGCTCTCGTATAAATCTGCCCCGTCAAATTCTAAGCCTTGGGTGTAGGCCTTAATGTCATGAGGTAAACGCTCGAGGATGGAGTAGGTGTAAATCACAGGTTTTTGGGTAGCAACTATTGTAAATTCTCGAGCTATATTTTTTTGACCCTCAAAAGTGTATACTGTAGCAAGGACTTTATGGGTACCCATGGGCCAATCAAATAGCGGTAAAACCCCATTATTGATTGCTGTCCCTGTCATTTTTTGACTTTGAATGGTCCAAGCCACAGAATCAGCCTCAAGATTGAGTTTGGCGAGCACGGCCAGATTTATGGAGTCGTTTTGGGTGAAAGTCTTTTGATCCTCTTTAAAAACGATTTCAAAATACGCACTGTCCCCTTTTGGTGAACTACCACATTGAATCATTAAAAATGACGCGCACAAGAGGCTAAGTATTTGACGCAAAGGCTTCATCGGGCTTTTAAATTTTAGCGCCAAGATAACCATAATAATTGATGTTGAAAATGTTTGTAAGGGCCTAAAAAGCAATGTATCTTTGCACCGGCAAGTCCTACACAACCAGCTCCTGTCGAATCCCCCAGGGTGGGAACGCAGCAAGGGTAGATGGTCGCAGCGGTGTGATGTGGTGTACTTGCCATTTTTTTTGGATTCCACCGAACATTACTTCATCTTTGTGTCAAACTTTAATCCATGATCCAGGTTGTTTTAGTTACTGGTGCTTCTTCGGGCATAGGGCGAGAGATCGCAACGACCTTGCTTGGCCATAACTATAAAGTATACGGCACCAGTCGTAATCCAGAACGTTACGCCGATTTGCCATTTACCATGCTGCAGCTGGATTTACACAAATCTGAAAGCCTCAAGCGGGCCGTAGCAGATTTAGTAAAATTGGAAGGCCGAATAGATGTTTTGGTCAATAATGCCGGAGCTGGCATCACAGGCCCACTCGAAGAAACTCCGATGGCCGAAAGCAAAAAGGCATTTGACACTAATTTTTTCGGGCCCATGCAGCTCATCAATACAGTTTTACCTGTAATGCGTGCACAAAATTCTGGATGCATCATCAATATTTCTTCAATAGCAGGATATATGGGGTTGCCATTTCGGGGTATATATTCCGCTACAAAATCAGCGCTCGAAATTATTACAGAGGCCTATCGCATAGAATTAGCACCATATAATATACGTATTTGCTCTGTCGCCCCAGGTGATTTTGCTACAAACATCGCTGCAGGACGCTATCATGCCCCAGTGATCCCGGGGTCTCCTTATGCACAGACCTACGGACAAACTCTGGCACTAATGGACAGTCATGTTGCTCGTGCGCCGAGTCCTGAACCTATGGCTAAAAAAATCCTTGAGATTATTCATGATTCAAGTCCGCGCCCGCACTATGCAGTGGGTACTTGGTTGCAGAAATTTTCAATTGTCCTCAAAGCCTTTTTGCCACAAAAAGTTTATGAGCGCATGCTGCGCAATCACTACAAACTCTGATGCCATTGAATCAATGGGAATCACTTTTTATACCGGGTGTTGCCTGAGCAATTTTCAATGGTGCTCATTATGTGAACAACTCGTGAAGAAACTTTTTTCAAAAAGCGGTTATCGGTGTAAAACTTGAGTTAATTTTAGCACTTATACTAAGGAACCATAGCAAACCTTTGCCTAATCCATAAATCAACTATTTTATGAAATTTTTTATCGACACTGCGAACCTAGATCAAATCCGAGAAGCCCAGAATTTAGGGGTACTCGATGGGGTAACCACTAATCCGTCTTTGATGGCAAAAGAGGGCATAACGGGGCGTGAAGCTATTCTAAAACACTACGTTGACATATGTGAAATAGTTACAGGAGATGTTTCTGCTGAGGTAATCGCGACGGATTTTGAGGGTATGGTAAAGGAAGGTGAAGAACTCGCAGCCTTACATCCTCAAATTGTGGTAAAAGTGCCCATGATTAAAGAAGGAGTCAAAGCGATAAAGTATTTTTCAGATCAAGGAATCCGTACCAATTGTACCTTAGTTTTTTCTGCAGGTCAAGCTCTGTTGGCGGCCAAAGCAGGGGCTACCTATGTTTCTCCATTTATTGGTCGCTTGGATGACATTTCTACTGATGGGCTAACCCTTATCGAGGAAATCAGACTAATTTACGATAACTATGGCTTTGATACGCAGATATTGGCGGCTTCTGTGCGTCACACAATGCATGTAATGGCTTGCGCCAAAATCGGTGCTGATGTCATGACGGGGCCATTATCTTCTATAGAAGGCCTGCTCAATCACCCATTGACGGATATTGGTTTGGCTAAATTCCTAGCGGATTACAAAAAAGGGAACTAAGGCGGTAATTACTTGTTCAGATAGTTCAGCAACTTCTGTTCAATGTCCAAACTAAAAATGTTGGTGTGTGGATCTATGATTACACCATTGGAGTCTACCATCATTGTTTTATGGATCGAATTGACTAAAAGTGCCATTCCGGCTTTTTCGAAGTCTTCAAATTGAAATTCGTACTCCGCTCGATAGGACTCGTGTTGTACCAACCTTTTCCATTTTTTAAACTGATCGTCGACATTAATGCCGATAAAATCAAATTCTGGATATTTTACACGTAATTCACTGATGCGCTGGTGAACATTTTTTACATGCATGGGCGAATCTAAAGACCAAAAATAAATCACAGTCGGGCGCGTAATGACCTCGTGAATTTTAAGGGTTTGGTTTTCATAATTCACCAGTTCTAAATTGGGCAGAGGTTGATTAGGCATGAGTCTCAGTGCAATTTCAGAAAGTTCAGCGATTACTTTTTTGTCCTCACTGCTTTGGTTGTAATTATTGAACTTATCTAAAATCAGCGCCATATGCTCAGTGTTTTCGGCGTTGATAAAGTAGTTTATTACCGTGTTTTTGAGCAAACTCTGTTTCAGTGCGTCGTTTGTGATCTTGGCCTGGATTAAATCCATTTTGTGCCAATTATGGTCAAAAGACATTCGGTTAAATTCCTTTTGTCCCTTGATGGCATCGAATGCAAGATTGTCAAAATAATAGCCTAGGCAACGAAAATAGGGGTAATAGGTGCGCAAATCTTCATGACCCAAATCAATCTTTTTGCGGTAGTCAAAGAATGAAGATGGAATCGCTTTTTGTTCCCCGAAACGTTGTCTTTTATTATTTGAAGCAACGTATAGCTCCATTTTCCCGTAGATTGCATAATCTATTGCGGCGTTGGCCACTTCCATGAACGCTTTGGAAACTTCCTGGGACTTATTGAACTCATCTAGAAACGATTGACGCTGCAATCGTACAGAATCCATTTTTTGAATAAAAGTCTCGGGATCTAAATTGTAAAAGGATAAAATCTCTTGATCAGCAGACTCATTGAGTAAAAAAAGTTCTGTGAGGAAGTTGTTTTTTGCTGCACCAGGGCCTGTATAGGTTAAAGACTCGTCAAATTCGAGTGTGTTTACCCGCAGCATGATACTGTCCCCAGGCTCGACGAACATGGCTTGGAATTCAAAATGCTGAAAGTAGTATAAGCCTGGATCTGCAGCCTTTATATGGTAGCGAAAGAAATTGCTTTGGTCTAGATAAACCGTGTCACTTGAATTGCGGTTATGCGAAATAATCACATAGTCCGTTTTTGGATTGACGATTTGACCCCCAATCCAAGCGCTACCACAGGTTTCTGGGCCAGATTTGGATTGACAGGAGACAACAATAAGACTCAAAAAAACATAAAAACTAAAGCGCACAGTTCCTATAGGTTGTTGTTGTATACAAAAATAGGGTTCTTATTGAGGGCATCTGTTAATGCCTCGTTAAAGTATTATCACAGGCCCTTGATTGGTTTGCCTTTAAATGGCTATTTTTGCGGCGAATTAAACAAAAAGAAATGTTATCAGTTTCAAATCTATCAGTACAATTTGGCAAACGCGTCCTTTTTGATGAGGTCAATACACAATTCGTACAAGGGAATTGTTATGGAATCATTGGAGCGAACGGTGCAGGAAAATCCACTTTTTTAAAGATTCTCTCTGGTAAACAAGACGCTACTTCGGGTCGTGTTCACTTAGAGCCCGGCAAACGTATGAGTGTACTTGAGCAGGACCACAATGCCTGTGATGAATTTACGGTGTTGGAAACTGTAGTGCGTGGCAACAAGGATCTCTTTGCCTTGAAAACAGAAATGGATGCGCTGTATGCCGATTATAGTGATGAGAATGCTGAGCGCATCGGAGAATTACAGGTAGCTTTCGAGGAGATGAATGGCTGGAATGCCGATAGTGATGCCGCCGCCTTATTGTCGAACTTGGGGATTAAAGAGGATTTCCATTACACAATGATGGCAGATCTTGATGGAAAGCAAAAAGTAAGGGTGCTTTTAGCCCAGGCCCTGTTTGGCAATCCAGATGTACTGATCATGGATGAGCCGACAAACGATTTGGATTACGAAACCATTTCTTGGCTCGAGCAGTTTTTAGCTAACTATGACAATTGTGTAATTGTGGTCTCCCACGACCGTCACTTTTTAGATGCGGTTTGTACCCACATTAGCGATATTGATTTTGGAAAAATCAACCACTTTAGTGGGAACTATACATTTTGGTACGAAAGCAGTCAGCTAGCGGCCAGACAACGCGCACAGCAAAACAAGAAGGCAGAGGAAAAGAAAAAGGAGTTACAAGAGTTTATCATGCGCTTTAGCGCAAACGTGGCTAAGAGCAAGCAGGCAACCTCGCGCAAGAAAATGCTTGAAAAACTCAACGTAGATGAGATTAAGCCTTCCAGCAGACGTTATCCCGCTATTATTTTTGAACGCGAAAGGGAAGCTGGAGATCAAATCCTTAATGTGGAGGGGCTGGAGGCTCATTTGGATGGAGAGGTTTTGTTTAAAAATGTAGATCTGAATTTAGCCAAAGGCGATAAAGTTGTGGTGTACTCTAAGGATTCAAGAGCGACCACCGCCTTTTATCAAATCATCAATGATCAGTCAAAGGCTCAGTCAGGCAAGTTTGCTTGGGGGGTAACCACGAATCAAAGTTATTTGCCTTTGGACAACAGTCATTTTTTTAACGAGGATATCAATCTTGTGGATTGGCTCAGACAATGGGCTAAAACAGAAGAGGAAAAAGAAGAGGTGTTCTTGCGCAGTTTTTTGGGCAAGATGCTCTTTAGTGGAGAGGAAGCATTGAAGAAATGTACTGTGCTCTCAGGAGGTGAAAAGGTCCGCTGTATGCTCTCACGAATGATGATGATGCGTGCTAATGTGGTAATGCTCGATGAGCCTACAAACCATTTAGATTTGGAGTCCATTACCGCCTTCAATAACTCGCTGAAGAATTTTAAAGGAACAGTGTTGTTGACTACTCATGATCATGAATTTGCCCAAACAGTGGGGAATCGAGTAGTGGAGTTGACCCCAAATGGTGTTATAGATCGCTATATGAGTTTTGATGAGTATATGAGTGACGCTAAGATAAAGGCATTGCGTCAGTCCATGTACGGGGCTTAGGGTTTTGTTTCTTTAAGCTAAAGGTCACTAATTTGACCTTGTTTGCTCCCTTCCTTTTGGAAAAAAGGTCCCTATAACTTCAATTTATTCCTCAAACTTTTGCGCCACAGCTATGGCCTGATTGTATTGGTCTTCACGCACCAGCAGCTGCACTTGGTCTAGCACACCGCCCCCAAAGCCTGCCATAGCGCCGCTTTGCATCTCATTTCGTGCAACAGGACTGATGCCTAAATCGTTGAGTTCTGCCGTTATGGCTCCAGCCACTAAAGAAGGACCAGTAAATATGCGTTTCATGCTCATAAGTTGCGATTTAATAACATTAACGCAATACTGCTTCAAAATCACGAGCAAAGGCCTCTTGTAATTTTTTCATGATTTTATCAATTTGCTTATCGGTTAAAGTCTTATGTTCATCTTGAAGGGTAAAGGACAGCGCATAACTCTTTTTGCCTTCGGGAATATTTTTACCAGTGTATACGTCAAAGAGCGACACTTCGCGCAGCAATTGTTTTTCGGTTTTCAATGCGACCGATTTTAATTGATCAAAGGCCACTCCTTGATCAACGAGCAGTGCTAAATCACGTTTTACTTTAGGAAATTTTGCGATCGGCTTTACTTTGACGCTTTGATGAGCAATGAGTGCTTTGATTGCTGCCCAATTAAACTCAGCATAAAGCACCGGAACATCTACGTCAAAGGCCTTAGATAGCTTCTGTTGTACAAGACCATAGTGTACCAGTTCTTTTTCGCCACAATATGCTGTTAAGCCTTCTTGCCACAAGGAAAGGGTACAAGTTTCTTCGGAACTAATGCTGATGCCTAAACTCTGCAAGAGCTGATGCACTATGCTTTTGAGTTCAAAAAAGCTCATGGCTTCACTCTTTGCACTCCAGTGCTCTTCATTGGATTTACCAGCCAAACCAAGGGCCAAAGTATCGCATTCTTCATAAGAAGTTTCTCCATGGCGATAAGTTTTTCCAAATTCAAAAACACGAAGACCACCTACTTTTCGATTCAGATTAAAGGCCATAGACTGCAAAACTCCAAAAATCATAGATTGTCGCATGACGCCCAGGTCTTGGCTCAATGGATTGAGTAAGGCAACGTCTTTATTAGGGTCCAAATCTGCAATCAATGCTGAATTTTGCTGTGCTGTCAGTGAATTGTTTAATATTTCAAAATAACCCTGGCCGGTAAGCTGCTGCGCCAGACGGTTTTGTATTTGGAAGTCTTCCCTATGGCCCAAAGTGGCCACTGAGGCGTTTAACTTTGAACTGAATTCAATATTGTTATACCCATACACTCTGAGTATTTCCTCGATCACATCCGCCTCACGCGTTACATCATTGCGGTAAGCCGGAATGGTCATCCCAAGACTTGTTTCGGTTACATTATTGATCTTTATGTCCAAAGAGGTCAAAATGGCTTTTATGGTCTCTTTTGGAAGTTCCTGACCGATAACTTTGGCTGCAGTCTGGTAATTCAATACCACCTGATGATCTTTAATCTTCTTGGGATAGATGTCTGTAATATCACTGGCGATATGCCCACCTGCGAGTTCAGTAATCATAATGGCTGCACGCATCAGGGCGTATTCAACGCTATTTGGATCAATACCTCGTTCGAATCTAAAGGAAGCGTCCGTGCTCAGCCCATGGCGTTTTGCGGTTTTGCGTACACTCACTGGATCGAAATAAGCGCTTTCAAGAAATATTGAAGTTGTTGATTCGGTAACTCCAGAGGTTAAACCGCCAAATACACCAGCGATGCAC
>OMJU01000071.1 GCA_900299425.1 Candidatus Rokuibacteriota bacterium | reverse complement strand
TTAGAGAAAATTTTGCATGCCAAAACTGACGATGGATATAAAAAACTTTTGGCCATAACCTTCACCAATAAGGCGGTTGCGGAAATGAAAAATCGCATCCTGGGTACTTTGGCCTCTTTTGCTCAAGGCGATTTTACAGGCGGTGCAGGAGATTTGGCCAAACAAATTCTCCAGGGGAGTACTATGACCCACGCCCAATTACAAGCCAAAAGTCAGGCAGTACTTGTGCACCTACTCCACCATTATGCCCAGTTTCACGTAGAAACTATCGATCGGTTTAATCATCGTCTGCTCAAAACCTTTTCAAAAGACCTGAAACTCAGCAGCAACTTTGAGGTCAGCTTGGAGACTGGTCTATTGCTGGCAGAGGCTGTCGATGCGCTCATTGATCAGGCTGGACGGGATGACCAAATTACCGACTTATTGGTTTCCTTTGCCCTGAATAAAACTGAGGAAAGTAGGTCTTGGGATATCGCTTTTGACCTGAATGAAACCGCTTGGATGATTGTCAAAGAAAATGACGCCCCTCATCTGGCGAAGCTCAAAGATGTCCCTCTTGGTGACTTCATCGAGTTCGCGCATAAATTAAGACAAGAAAAAGACCAGCGCGAGGATGACATGCGACAGATTGCCCGCGATATAATGGGCCTGTGTGACAGTCATGGTATTTTGTTTGAACACCTGAGCTATGGTTCATTTATCAAAATCATGCAGGAAGTTCTCGACCCTAGGTTGGTCCCTAGTTTTGATCGAAAATGGGCACAAAACATTCTACAGCAAGATAATCCTTTGGAGCCGCGTCATAGACTCTATAAGACTACGGCTCCTAAGGAAATTAAGGCTGCAGTGGATGAGCATCACGATACGATTATCAAAGCACTCGTTCAAATCCACCGAGCTTTTATCGAGTTTACTCATCTCAAAAACACCCTAAATCAGCTCGTACCGCTGACCGTGGTAGAGGCCATTGAAAAAGAGTTTGAGCGCATCAAAAAAGAAAACAATACTTTGGTCATTAGTGATTTTAATAAGCTGCTGAGCGAAGAAATTCAAAACCAACCTGCACCCTTTATTTACGAGCGTCTAGGAGAGCGTTTTACGCATTATTTTATCGATGAGTTTCAGGATACCTCCGCCCTGCAATGGCAGAATTTGCTGCCTCTGATCGAAAATAATTTGGCACAAGCGGACCCCACTAACCCAAAACACAGTTTGATGATCGTGGGCGACCCTAAACAATCTATTTATCGTTGGCGAGGCGGACACCCCGAACAATTTATTGACCTATCTCAAGGAAAAAGCGCAGAGTTACCACGGCCCGAATTAATCACCCTGGGAACAAACTACCGCAGTCATCAACACATCGTTTGGTTTAATAACGAGCTGTATAATTTTGCTGCAGAAAATTTACCGAATGAAGATCATAAAACCCTGTACAAAAAGGGCAATGAACAAAATATTCATCACAAAAAAAACGGCTTTGTATCTGTCGAATTTTTAGACAAAAAGCAGCGGGATGAAGATCCAAAAGACCAGCCCTACTTTCTGGCCATTGAGCGAATCGTCAAAGAACAACTCTTGCGCGGACGTGGGCTTGGTGACCTTTGTATTTTGACGCGGGACAATAAAAAATGTACAAAAATCGGGGGCTATCTCTCAGAGCAGGGGTATGGTGTGGTTTCTGAAGAAGCCCTGCTGATACAAAATAACCCGATTGTCTTAGCTCTGGTGGCCTTAGGTTATTTAAGTGCCAATCCACATCAAAAAAGACCACGCGCGCATTTGGGCAACTTGCTTTATAACACCCATAAACCTGAAGTGACCCGGATGTCCTTTTTGAGGAAGATTACTGCACATGATTTGGGTGAATTTCACGAATTGCTGTGCGAATTGGGGATTGAATTTAAGCTCAGTCAAATGGCAGCTATGGGTCTTTATGATCGCTTTGCCTACGCTCTAAGTCAATTTGGTTGGGGCCAAAGCGATAGTGCCTATGTCACCCAATTTATGGACTGGGTGTTTCAATACGCCAAGCGACCGCAGGCTACGATTTGGCAATTATTGGCTCAATGGGAACAAGACAAAGAAAGTTTGAGCCTAAATTCTATAGGAGGACAAGAGGCCATTCAAATCATGACCATACACAAGGCCAAGGGCCTTGAATTTCCCGTGGTTATTATGCCCTATGCCCATGAAAGCTTTAACCCGACTAAAGTTGGCCACATTTGGTATCCTTTCCTAGAGGAAGGGTTCGAAAAATTGCCGGTGCGCTACAGCGCCAGTCTTGCCCAGTACAGTCCTACAGGAAAAGAAATTGATGCTGGACTTAGGGAAACTTATTTCTTCGACACTTTAAATCTTTATTATGTCGGGACTACGCGGCCGACGCAGGAGCTCTACATTTTGTGTGACAAGCTCAGTAACGATTCAAAATCTATGAGTTTTAATCAGGTCCTTAAAGACTTCTTGATATTTAAGGGACTTTGGCGGGAGGATTTGGCGCAATACAGTTTTGGGATGCTGCCGACAATAGAAACTAAAATCAAAAAATTGCCAAATACGCTCAGCGCACCACTAGAAGTCGTGACCCCACAGCAACACCCAATCAGTATGGTTCCCGAGCGTCGTGCGAGCAGTTATTGGTTCGATGTCGGAATAGGATTCGGATCTTTGTTTCATGAACTCATGGCTTTGGTCATACAAGCGGAGGATTACCCGGAAGCCATTGAGCAAATCAGTAGGAAATACCGACTTGATGAGGATCAAAGACAAAAGGCCAAGGCCCTAGTGGAACAAACGGTGCGGCATACTGAACTCTCCTATTTGTTTGCTGGCGACCATGAGGTCTTTGTAGAGCGCAGTATTATTACTCCTCATGGCGTTTTGCGGCCCGACCGGATCAATATGATCTCTGCAAACAAAGCCGTGGTTCTGGATTACAAAACCGGACTGGCCAAAGTCCAAGATAAAGATCAAATAACGGCCTATGGGGCAGGGCTCAAAGCTATGGGGATTGAGGTTGAAGCCCACCTTATTGTTTATCTCAGAGAAGACCCAATTGTTGTAAATAAAATTTAATTTAGCAGGGCAAAAACTAACGACATGTACGGCAAAATTCAGCAGCATTTACAACAAGAATTACAAGACATCAAATCCCAAGGATTGTTCAAAAAAGAGCGCGTAATTACCGGACCACAAGATGCGGTAATCAAAATTTCCACTGGCGCAGAGGTGATTAATTTTTGTGCCAACAACTATCTGGGGTTATCGTCTCATCCTGAGGTCGTTCAGGCCGCCAAAGACAGTTTAGATTCTCATGGTTTTGGGATGTCCTCCGTTCGGTTTATTTGCGGTACTCAAGACATTCATAAAACTCTAGAACAAAAAATTGCTGATTTTTATCAAACTGAAGACACCATTTTATACGCTGCGGCTTTTGATGCAAATGGCGGGGTATTCGAACCGCTCTTAGGTCCAGAGGACGCCATTATCTCAGACAGTTTGAACCACGCTTCGATTATCGACGGGGTGCGGCTTTGCAAGGCCAAACGCTACCGCTATCAAAGCAATGATATGGCTGATCTTCGGGAACAATTGATTCAGGCGCGTAAGGACAGTGCTCGTTTTATCTTGATTGTTACCGACGGGGTTTTCTCCATGGATGGTTTGGTTGCGCCGCTGGATAAAATTTGTGATTTGGCCGATGAGTTTGAAGCCCTAGTCATGGTTGATGAATGCCATGCTGCGGGGTTTATTGGACCCACTGGGCGCGGCACTCTAGAAGAAAAAGGTGTCATGGGGCGAGTGGATATCATTACTGGTACTCTTGGTAAGGCCCTGGGAGGTGCCATGGGTGGCTACACTACTGCTAAACGCGAAATCATCGAAATTTTACGACAGCGTTCTAGGCCTTATCTATTTTCAAATTCTCTAGCGCCTTCGATTGTGGGGGCCTCAATAAAAGTCTTTGATTTACTCGATAAAAACACAAGCCTGCGCGACCGATTAATGGACAATACGGCATACTTTAAAAAAGGCATGCAAGCGGCTGGTTTTGATATTGTTGACGGGGAATCAGCTATTGTTCCTGTTATGCTTTATGACGCCAAACTCGCACAGCGCATGGCGGACCTTTTACTGGAAGAAGGCATATACGTCATTGGATTTTTCTATCCCGTAGTCCCGAAAGGGAAAGCCCGCATACGGGTTCAACTTTCGGCCGCACATACTCAGGAACATTTAGATCGGGCAATTCAGGCCTTTATCAAGGTCAAAAATAAGCTCGATTCTGAGGGGTCAAATTGACTTTTAACCCACTAATGGTAGGTAATTGCAAAATTTTTACTAGATTTGATTTTGTTAATAAATTTTAACAACTTACTTTTGCTTGAATAACACTTAAAAATTAAACTTTTTAGAATATGAAACATCTCAACCGTATTTTAGTTGCTGCCTGCGTTTTCTTCGCCTTTGGTGTGGCAAATGCACAAGACGCAAACAACCCTTGGGCAGTAGAAATTGGCATCAATGCCGTTGATGTTTACTCTGTTGGTACTGTGGATGCAGGACGTCTTCCTGTTATGATTGGTGAAACAGAAGTAAAGGGTGATCTTTTTGACGAATTCTTCAACGTCACTGACCACTATAACATTGTTCCCGCTGTAACGCGCGTTGCTGCAGGACGTTATTTAGGAGATGGTTTCACATTCAACGTTGCAGGTACGTTTAACAAAATCTCAAAACTTGGTGATGCGCGTACTGAAGACTTAGTATACTACGCCGCTGATGGAGGATTAAACTACTCTATGCGCGACCAAATCGGTGGACCATGGTTAGATCCTTCTCTTGGAGTAGGTGGTGGTTACACTTGGGTTGATGAAGTAGGTTTTGGTACTCTCAACGCCACTGCAAGTGTTCGTTTTTGGGTTGCTGAAAACTTAGCGATCAACTTCCAGAGTACTTTCAAACATGCTATGGAAGATTTCGGAATCACGCATTTCCAACACTCAGTTGGTGCGTCATTTAAGTTCGGTGGAAAAGACACTGACGGTGACGGTATTTACGATAACCAAGATGCATGTCCAGAAGTTGCTGGTCTTCCTCAATTTGACGGATGTCCTGACTCAGACGGTGACGGTATAGAGGATCGTAATGATGCTTGTGCTGATGTAGCTGGTTTAGCTCAATTCAATGGCTGTCCTGATACTGATGGTGATGGTATTGCTGATCCACAGGATGCTTGTCCTACTGAAGCTGGCGTTGCCGCACTAAACGGATGTCCTGACTCAGACGGTGACGGTATCACTGATGCTGATGACTCTTGTCCAGAAGAAGCTGGTCCAAGCTCAAATGGCGGATGTCCTTTCTACGACGCTGATGGTGATGGTGTAGAAGATAAAAATGATCAATGTCCAGATATCGCTGGTACTGTAGCTAACAATGGTTGTCCAGAAGTTACGATTGAGGTAATCAATCAATTAAACGAGTACTCTAAAACGATTCTTTTCGATACTGGTAAAACTACCATCCGTACTGAATCAAACGATGTTATCCAAGGAATGGCTGATGTGATGGCTGCTTACCCTACCGCAATGTTCGAAGTAGAAGGACACACTGACAGTGTAGGTAGTGCTTCAAACAATCAAAAGCTTTCTGAGGCGCGTGCTCAATCAGTACACGATGCCCTAGTTGCTCTTGGTGTCGATGACTCTCGTCTTTCTTATGTAGGCTATGGTGAGGATCGTCCAGTAGCTAGCAACAACACTGCTGCTGGAAGACAAGAAAACCGTCGTGTAGAAGTTTCTTTGAAGAAATAATTTCAACACAGATAAAAATTTGAAAAACGCCTCCCTTGTGGAGGCGTTTTTTTATTTTAGGGTATGGAAACCTTCTTGTCTGAAACAATCCGTACACTAGCCAAGGGTGCCTACCCCCTTTTGGACTATACCTTGATTTTGCCCAGCAAGCGTGCTGGTGGGTTTCTAAATCAAGTGCTTATTGCCCAGACCGAAAAAACGTATTTTGCGCCAACGATCTACAGTATTGAAGATTTTATCAGTCAGGTCTCTGGTGTTGAAATCATGAATACAACCCAGGTGCTGCTTGAAGGCTACAAGGTATACAATGAGCTCACCCCCACTTCCTTTAGTGATTACCTGCTTTGGGCTGAGCCACTGCTCAACGACTTTAATGAAATTGACCTCAACCTAGTTAGCCCAGAGTCATTTTTTGGGTACCTGAGCCAAATCAAAGCCTTAGAGCGCTGGGAGCTCAAAGAAGCGACACCACTCATAAAGGACTATCTTAAATTCTGGGAAGGCCTGCTTCCATTTTACAATGCCTTTTCACAGCATCTATTAAACCAAGGCGCAGCCTATCAAGGGCTGGTCTATCGCCGGGCTTCAGAAGATTTGAGTCATTATCTAAACGCGAACGGTGATAAACCACATGCTTTTATCGGGTTTAACGCTCTGAATCCTGCTGAAGAACTTCTGATACAGGAAATGCTCGCTCAAGGAAATAGTCGCATTTTCTGGGATTTAGATGAGTTTTTTGCGCAAGATCAAAACCACAGTGTTTCTCAATTTATAAGAGGCTATTACGAGCGTTGGCCTTATTATAAAGCCCAACTATTCGATGGTAAAAATCAGTCGGCAAAATACTCTGGCATTACTAGCAATCACTATGAAAAGCCCAAGAACTTTTATTTTGTAGAGAGTGATAGTGATCAAGGGCAAATTCAGGCTATGTCTGCAGTATTAAACGACATGCCCCTGGAGAAAATAAATAAAACGGCCGTAGTTCTCGCCGACGAATCCCTGCTTATTCCGGTGCTTTATACTATTCCCGAATCCATAAACAGCATCAATATCACCATGGGTTATCCCCTTAAGGCTTACCCTGGGGTATGGTTTGTGGAATCCTTATTACAGTGGCAAAAAACTGGCAACAAAAGAATCCATCACAACCATCTGCATAAAATACTGACCCATCCTTTTGGGCAGCTGCTGTTGCCTTCTTGGCAAAACATTAGCCGATGGATTCAAAAAAACCATCAACTTTTTATTGATATTGACGACATAATAGGCCAGGTGTGCGCCTCAGAGCGGGCAGTTATTGAGTTGATGTTTTCTCATAAAACAGGTGAGCAAAACATGATTAAAAACCTAATGAGTCTGCTCGATGGTTTGAGTGAACACAAAAGTTTAAGTGCTGTAGACCGCATTGGCATTCAAAAACTATTGGATCTCCTGCAGCAGCTTTATGGCTTGGCGAGAAGCTATGGGTTTTTAGCGCATATCGGTGCCATCACTGCTCTTTTTGACCATTTACTTTCGAGCGAATCACTCGATTTCGAGGGTGATGCTTATCGCGGCCTGCAAATAATGGGTGTTCTGGAAACTAGGGTACTCGATTTTGAACATATCATAATGCTTTCGGTGAACGAAGGAGTAATCCCTCAGGGCAAAAGTAGCGCCTCGTTCATAACCTACGACATGAAAAAGGAATTTGGGCTGCCTTTGCACACCGATAAAGATGCCATCTATGGATATCATTTCTTTCGACTGCTTCAGCGGGCACAGTCCGTGAGCTTTATTTACAAAAACAGTCAGAAGGGACTGAGCGTGGGGGAACCGAGTCGCTTTTTACGTCTGCTCGAACTCACAGCCCCCGAGACACACAACATAGTTAAAACAAGTGCATTTCAAAAAGTACAAATTGGGACTGCACCTCCGGCCAGTTATGAAAAGACACCTGAGGTCATGGTCAGACTTTATGAAATAGTGTCAAAAGGGCTTTCGCCGTCCTCTATGGGGCAATACATTAGAGATCAAGAGGAATTTTATTTCAAACGCATTCTAGATCTGCCAGAAGAGCGATTGATGGAAGACAATATTGCAGCAAACATCTTAGGGAGCGTAGTACATGATGCTATCAAAGAGATGTATGGACCTTTGGTGGGCAAACCTTTGGTCTTATCAGAATTAATGGCCTTGAAAAAAGAAGTCGATCGGGTGGTAATGGCCCATTTTGACAATAAATATAATTTACGCGCTTTGGCCCACGGAAAAAACCTAATTGTCACCGAGGTAGTTAAAAGATATTGTCATCTGCTTTTGGATTGGGATTGCGCTGCCTTAAAGCGGGGTGAAGTCGTGGAACTCCTGGAGGTAGAAACCGAGCATGATTTGCTTTTGACTATTCCTGGGGTAAATACAGCTGTCAAATTGCGCGGTGTGGTCGATCGTCTGGATCGCTCAGATGGAGTACTTCGGGTTATTGATTATAAAACCGGGAATGTCCAGCCTGGGGATCTCAACATAGACCATTGGCCTTCACTTACTGCAAGTGAGAAAAAAGAGAAAGCTTTTCAGCTTTTGACCTATGCGTATATGCATTTTAAGAGCGATGTGGGATTCAAATCGATTGACGGTCGGGCTATTGCCGGAATTATTTCTTTCAAAAACTTTGGCCAAGGCCTCATGACCTATGCCTTTAAGCCAAATCGCAGCACCCGAATAGAGGACATCACCCAGGAGGTACTCACACATTATGAAGATCAATTATTTGGCCTCATTACAGAGCTCCTGGATGCCGAAATACCCTTTTTGGCCGCGTCAGAGACTTGATTTTTGAGATAATTCCATCGCTAATGTTGATTTAAAATTAATTTTTACCGAAAAATGAAGCGTTTTATCGGTTTTCTTGAAAATTGCTTTAATTTTGCAAAAAATATCAGACATGAAATTTCAATCGCTTATACTTACTGCAGCACTAGTATTTACAGGTGTTTTCAGCCTCAATGCTCAAGATAGACAAAACCCTTGGGCCATAGAAATCGGAACCAACTCGGTGGACTTTTATCCAGTGGGTGGTGAATCGGGAACTATGGCCAATGGAAGCTTTAGCGCCCAAATCCACGGAAGTTTTTGGAATGAGTACTTCAACTTTGGTGACCACTATAACTTTATGCCTTCAGCCTCACGTGTTTCTGTAGGTCGTCACTTATTTAGTGGATTAAGCCTGAATGTTGCCGGGTCAATAAATAAAATTGATAAAATTGGAGATGCGCCCTACAGTGACTGGTTCGGCGCTGACTCTGCGCGTTATTACGGTTTGGACGCAAGCTTGAATTTTAGTGTTGCGGACGCCTTTGACAAGTCATGGGTTATTGACCCATACCTTGGATTTGGTGCCGGTCGCAGCTGGGTAAAATACGGTTATGCCTATGGATTCAACACCATGAATGCCAATCTTGGATTTAAGTTCTGGGTTATGGAAAATCGCCTAGCGATTAACGTGATGAGCACATTTAAGTCTGGGCTCGATGACACCTACAGTCAGGATCACTTTCAGCACAGTGCTGGTTTAGTATTCCAGTTTGGCGGCAAAGACACTGACGGAGATGGCATCAACGATGATGAAGACGAGTGTCCAATGGTTCCAGGTTTAAAAGAATTTAACGGCTGTCCAGATACTGATGGCGATGGCATAGAAGACGCCAAAGATGAGTGTCCTGAGGTTGCTGGCTTAGCCGAATTTAACGGTTGTCCTGATACAGATGGCGACGGTGTGGAAGACCGTAAAGACGAATGTCCTAAGAAAAAAGGACCGATGGAATTAGGCGGTTGCCCCGATCGCGACAAGGATGGCGTAGCAGACAAAGATGACGCATGTCCTACTCAAGCAGGAGACCCTAACCTAGGAGGATGTCCTGACGCTGATGGAGATGGTGTAGCAGACAAAGACGATTCATGTCCTCAAGAGGTGGGTACAGTTGCTAACGGCGGTTGTCCAGAAATGAGCATCGAGGTTGTTGAAGAACTGAACACTACGACTGCAGCCATTTTATTTGCTTTGGGAAGCAGCGAATTAAATTACGAAGGCAAGGCTGTACTCGATGAAATTGCTCAAGTACTCAAAGCATATCCCACAACTTATTTAGAGATTGCTGGACACACGTGTAACATCGATACGTTTACCTTCAACCAAGGTCTATCTGAGGCTCGTGCGAAGTCGGTACGTCAATACCTGATTACAAAACAAGGCATCAATCCTTCGAGATTAACTGCCAAAGGTTATGGTGAAAACGAACCAATTGCAGACAATGGTACTGCAGAAGGCCGTGCAAAAAACAGACGAGTAGAAATACGCGTTAACGAATAATTTTCTGAGTACAGAAAAGATAAACCCCGGACTGCGTCCGGGGTTTTTTGCTTCAAATCAGCGTGATCATATGAATACTTTAAATACCCATAGCCACAGACCAAAGACTGTAAAAGCAGTGCTTTTTGACATGGATGGGGTAATCGTGGATAGCGAACCTTTGCACCATAAGGCTTACTACATGATGTTTGAAGAAGTGGGCATCACCGTCACTCCTGAATTATATGCCTCTTTTACTGGTCAGGCCACACTAGAAATCTGTAAAACACTTTGTGCGCATTTTATGCTTGTGCAACCTGCCCAGGAACTGGTCGCTATAAAACGTCGGCATTTCAAAACGCTTTTTGATCAGGATCCTGATTTTGATCTGATTCCGGGGGTGCGCGCGCTGATACAAGATTATCATAAAAATGGATTGACCCTAGTTTTGGCCTCTTCTGCCTCTATGGAAAACATCAACCGAATTTTTAAGCGATTTGACTTGGGGCAATATTTTGTAGCCAAACTCTCAGGAGCAGACTTGGCCGCCTCAAAACCACACCCGGAAATTTTTGAAAAAGCAGCGCAAGCCACAGGATTCTCCCCGGAAGAATGTATCGTCATCGAAGATTCAGAAAACGGTATTGCCGCGGCCAAGGCCGCGGGCATTTTTGCCATTGCCTTTGACAGTCCTCGCTCAAAAGCTCAGGATTACGGTCAAGCAGACCTAGTGATAAAATCATTTGACAAAATAAATTACGAGCAATTGAAACGCTTGTTTCATTAAATGATCGTTGACCTCAGATTAGGCCCGAGAAGTCTCTTTCCTGAGTGTTTAATTCACTGCCTTGCGCAGCAACCAATGTTAGGAAGTATCTGAAATCCTTTCCGGGCGTTCAATTAAGATTTATTGATTTTGCGGGTGGCGCCGTTTTCCTCCCAATATTTGGTACGTCCTTTTTGCTGTCCATCTTGATACTGAGCCTCCTGCTTCAATTGTCCATTGGCATACCACTGGCGACTCAGGCCGTTTTTAAGGTCATTGACAAAATGCTCTTCAGAACCCAATTGTCCAGAAGGGTACCACCAGCGGAAGGTACCTTCTTTTTTACCTGCAACATAATGCCCTTCCAAGCGTAACTGACCATTGTCGTAATTAGTAATTACACGTCCAGTAACCAGCGCGCCGGAATCACTTAGTCTGGCTGAACCTTCTTGAAGCGAAAGATCGTCTAATTGGGTGTGTGTATAGGTGGCTTCTTGAGCACTTAGGCTAATTATTGACAAGAAGAATAAGGTAATTAATAGATATTTACTCATGGTAAATGGCAAAGTTTTTAATTGATGCACAAGTTACGCAATAATTCAACGTCGCAGTGTTAAATCACTCCGTATGCTTGGGCCAAAATCGTCAAACACATCAGTAAAAAAATCAATGAAGGCAGGCGCTTCGACCAAGGATTTTTTACACTCATATGCGCATATTGAGCACCAGCCATAAACGCAGCCATTCCTAATGCGCCTATTACTGTAAATGGTCCGCAGAGCACACCTGAAATCAATCCGCTAATTAGAAAAGTTGCCAGAATTACTTTAGAAACTCCTGTAATGGCTTTGAACTGTTCTGAGTACCCAAACTGTTCAAATTCTTGATTGATTGTCTTAAACCTAAAGGCCCAAATATACAAAACGCTTAGCGCCACAATGAGCTGAAGTAAGTCAATAATATTTTCCATGTCATCTGCTGTGTTAAATGTCGATTCAAATGAGTCTCGTTAAATATACTCAAATTGTTTGAAATCAGACATAATGTCGCCTTGTTCGATTCTATAAAAACTACTTTATCAATCGCAAACCGTTTTCAATTAACGTCTTTAGTTCCTCTGAAGTGGCCAACTCGTACAAATATTGTTTCGCTTCATCAGATCTAGAATGGTCCCATCGGTGCATTAATTCATAACATTCGAGGGCCAAAAGCCAGTCGTTTGGATAATCGGCCTTCATTGTGCCCCACACCTTTTCGAGTTGTTCTATCTTTTGCCCATTATCTTCAGTGCTATTGCGCAATGCAGCAACCCTATGATATAATTCATGTAGTCGTAATGCCACGTCGCTGTAACTTATCTTTTGAGCAGTAACCTCCGATTTTTTATGGATGTTTTTAAAAGACTTATCATCAGCCGGACCAGCAAAGGCAGAAACCACGCTTTTGCCAACCGCCATATCATAAACACCCCAACTCGGGTCGAATAAAACTTCGTCTTGATAGGTGACACGACACTCCTTAAAGGTGATGAGCTGAATTTTTCCGCGTATATCGCGTTTGCCGGTAACGATGCGGCCTTGTACACAGACCCCGCCTTCAAAATTCAAAGTAACCTCCTTCCCCTCGACAATACCATAGGCCTCTAAATCTCTGGGAGACATGTCCTCAATCGCCAAATTTGTGCCTTCTAACTTTCCGATAGGCGAACCAAATCCATCGGCGTGCTGGTGTGTACCATGACCGATAAGTTCGCGCCCTTGAGAGGCCAAAGCTGTCACCCCGGTCGTCTGCAAATAAATTGGGGCCCCTTCAAAAGCGATGACTCGGGAGAATATCCCCGAGATTTGAATGCCTGTGGAGAGCTCTGCCGTGCCCATTTTCATGGACTTAACTAATTTTTCAATGCCCGAAAGCCCACCGGTGCGCACCGCCATTTTATTGGCGAATTTCTCTAGGACATAGCTCAAATGCGCAAAGTTTGGGGTGACGTATAGGTGGGGTTGGGCTGCAGTAATGTCAAAAGGGACCTCAGCCGCCTCGATGGTGTATGGGCGCTTTTGAACTGAGTCGTCCAAACAATCTTTACTCTCCTCGATAGAAGACAAAAGCCCTGCGCCATATATTTTCGGATCCTCCAGGGTCCCGATTAAACCATATTCTACCGTCCACCAATGCAGGTTTCGGATTTTGGCCATCTCTGAGAGTTCTTGAACATTATTTTGAACCTCTTCGACCTCCTTTGTGGCCTGATCAATCTCCTGCTGGGTTGAATTTGGGTTCTCTTTTAAAATCGATAATTTGCGAATGGCCTCGTAAATGAGATCGTCATCAGGGGAAGAAATCGCCTTACTGCCCAATTCGCCAAATCGGCGTAGGTATTCCGCGTATTCGGGATTGGCAATAATCGGGGCGTGCCCAGCTGCCTCGTGAATGATATCTGGAGCTGGTGTATACCCAATATGGTCAATGGTTCTGATTTCGGAAGAAATAACCAAAACATTGTGTGCCTGAAATTCCATAAATGCATTTGGCGGAATAAATCCATCGACCGCCACGGCGGCCCACCCGATGTCTTTTAGTATGCGGTTCATCCCTTCCATATGTGGGATTTCATCGATAGAGATACCCGTAAGTCCTAGGCCATCGATGTAGGACTCGTGGGCTACCTTTTTTAAATAATCTACATTCAATCGCATCACATAACGCCAAACCGCCTGATTTTGGGCCGTATACTCATTATAGGGCTGTTTGACGATAAATGGGTGTAAGTTCTCCGGCAATTTGGCCGTCACCTCATTGAATTCGATTTGATTTGCTGCTGCAGTCATAAAATGCTATAGCTTTAATTTAAAATTAAATCAGCCCGATGTGTTTTCTATGATAAAGATAGGGGTTTCACCCATTAAAACAGCCATGGAAAAACAAAACACACCACGCAGCACCAGAGGGCATAAACGGGTAAATACCCCGCAATGGCCTGTTCTACCTTATCTTTTGTTTCAGCTTTTCGCCAAGTTTGCCAAAGTGCTAATGCCACCTTGAACAGGTGGATCCAAATCAAAACATTGGCCCCAAAAACTGCTACGCGATTCGGACTTAGACCCATTTCTAGCAATCTCCAAACTACAGACGACAAGGCGATGGTATTGTCTAATAGGCTAATGGCCGAGAGAAAAAACAACAGACCCAACTGAAGTTGGGTGGTCTTGGATTGATTTAGGGTGCTGATCGAAAAAAGAATCAGCGCCATGACCGAGATGAGTACCCCGTTAAGCACTAAAAGGACTTGGCGGTCCTGATAGGCCGTATGCTGAGTCAAAAATAACCCCAGGGTAAAGGTGGATAAAACAAAGAACACCAGTGGTGTGAAAATTTTGGCCACCAGTGGCGAAATGTGCTTGACTAATTCAGGATTTAAAATAAGAAGAAATACCGCAGTTAAAGGAACGGCAGGGGCACCCCAAGTGATGATGTTTGTCACATGAGCCTCCGTGATTTGAATTCCTATAAGCTCGTACAAGGCAAAGGTCATGAGCATGGTCAGCAGCCCAGCCATGCCCAAAACTGCACTCAGCACTAAAAGATCGCCATTATGACGTAAAAAATTCAGGCGCTCACGGGACATTCGCCAATTAGGCCCCAAGTAAATCAGTCCATACAAAACCCAATACAGTATAGGCAAATGAATGGCTACAAGAAACAATACGTCATCGCTCATTATTGGCTCCGAGCCATTAATGAAAACTGCGGCCGCTATAAAGGTCAATAGAGCCCTGATGAGGCTTTTAATTGCTGTTTTTTTCAATGTGGCGCACAAGATCACAAGCCAAGGGAAAAGTGCTAAACCAATGTTTTTTTGTAAATATGAGTCTATGGACCAGCCCATAAGGTCTGGCAATTTTATGACCAGGCCGGCTATAGATACGCAGAGCAAAAGCAGAATCCAGTGCTTTAGATGTCCCCAAGTCATGTTTGCATTCATAGAGCGTTTTTGCTCCTGAAAAGTAATGAACTTATCTCAATCTGTTTATGTCATAGCGATTAAAAAAATCCCACAGCGCTTCATTTATGTCAAAGCCCAAGGTGCTTGAATCGAACCAATAGTGTTCGCCCTGAATCACACGATATAAATCTAAAGAAACCCCATTGAGCCCGGGACCATAAGATTCATATTCAACAACTCTAGAGCCGCCGGAAAATGTTTGGGTCTGTTAGGGTGTTTGGCTCAATTCATTAAATTCTACCCAATAATTCAAAGCATAGGGCACGGAAGACCAGTCAGAATTTCCTTGATAAGGCAAAACTTCATCATTGGTTCCATGTAAAATAATGACCGGCATGGGGTGAGTTGGTGTACAAACTTCTGGCCAATCAAGCATAGTGCCAGAAATTGATCCTATGGCAGCGACCTTTTGGCTTAGCGCACAGGCTAATGCATAACTCATCATGCCGCCATTTGAATAACCACAAACATAAACTCGATCTAAATCAACATTGTAGTTGCTATTTATTTCATCAATTAATGAAGAGAAAAAATCAATATCCTCAACGTCACTTTTGTTATCTGATTTCGATAGAAAAGAGTTCCAATGGGGATTGCCATCAAGGCAACTGCCTTGAGGATAGACCAAAATGAAGCCTTCTTGATTAGCTAGAGATCGCATGTCTGCATTCGCTAAATGATCCATGGCATAGTCACCATAGCCGTGTAAATTAAAAACTATAGGCAGAGCTTCTGAAGAGTCGTAATCTCACGGCAAGTACAAAATATACTCTCTGTTCAGTCCATTGTGATTGAGGATCAACGCGTCCTGATTGTCGCCACATTCTACCTCAGAGTCCTTGTTTTCGAAACTACACGAAAACAGCAAAAACAACAAAGGGGTGACGATCACCCCTTTGATAATTCGATGTAATTACGCATTTTTCATAAAACTGATTTTGTAATTGATTCAATTTAAGTCGGCACGGATATGTTTATTGATAGGTTTTAAGTCGTTCTACAATGAAATCATGTATCTGAACAGCTTCACCGCGGTCCTCTATATACTTATAAAACGCTTTTGAGTGAGTGGTTTGCAATTCCTGATATAAACTCATATGATCGTTTAGATCTTCACCCGCCACTAGCGCCCAATGGGTTGCTCCATTTGGTTTATTGACGTCGTATGTGCCAAATGCAACCGTGCGACCGTCAAATGCTCCGTTTGAATTATTTACGAGTTCTACTTGGGCCGCGGCAAATGCTTTGGGGTCCCCTGATTTTATATCCCAAATATGAATTGTTGGATATTTTTCGGTGTCTCCTGGGTGAAGATTCATGATTCTTCCCGCTCTGGCTGAGCCCCAAGATTCTACATGATTTCTAATGCCGCGCCAAAATGCGTCTCCTTCAGCCTCAGATGGCATAGTTACCCATCCACCGTTGTCTAGTTCCCAAAGAAATACAATTCTATGGGTTCGTCCATCCTCTCGGCCGTGACGCAAGCGTTCAAGAAAGACGCCCCCCGATTTTCGCTCACGCTCCCCAAAAAACTCATCAAAGAGCTCTGCTATTTTGTCTTGTGAATTTTCTTTGGCTGTAATTTCTACAAAATTAAAGGCCATTTGCTGAGCGTTTAAAAACCCTGTGGTGCTGATTAAAAACGCAATAAGTAATTTTTTCATTATGGTTTTTTTAAAAGTTAGGTTGACATGATATAACAAAAAAGTGATAGTGGCAAATTTTCTTGCAATTTGCAATATAATTTTTGATTTAAACTTGAGGAATTAGCCTATTTTTAATAAAAACAAAGCTTATCAATATCCCTTGACGAAAAAAATATTAGCCCTATTGCCCAATAGCCTCAGCAGAAAAGGACTGGATTTCACCATATGCCGCATGGACATAAAACTGTATGGGATTGCAGCAGACCTCACAGTCTTCGATGAATTCCTGTTCTGGCACAGAACCATCAACCCATTTAAATTGTTCCTCCCAACAATAGGGGCACGTAAAAAATTGCTCTATCATAGGACAAATGTCGTAATTTTCATGCAGTGTTCGGGGCTGTGTCATTCATAATACAGTCCTTTTAAATTAGGGAGTGTCGAGAGGCGCTCCCTTTTTTATGGCCTAGTGGTCGGCAGTATTTTGAACTTGTCCTTAGCGTTTCTATAAACCCGCGGTTTATTAATCGGCAATATCGGACCTAAATCGTTTAGCGCGTATTAGGAATCAATTGAAACAAGCCTTTCTGTGGCTTGTGGACACGATCAGGAAATTTCTCGATGAGTTTCCAGACACAACTATTAATGGTCTTAGGATGAAAATCAGGATGACGCTCTTCTATGCGTCTATTGAGCTCTGTCCATTGAATTCCTCCTGGGGTTTTTCCAGCAAATCAAAAATCGTGATATAGATTTGACCGGTAATGGTATTGGGATTTAAGGACATAGCTTGCTGGTAGTTTAGTAAGGTCGTAGCATAAAATTAAAAATAGTTCCCTATTTTTATTCGAATCGAATGTAAAATTAAGTTCTATGGCCTTAAAAAATCTAAACAAATTATACCTGATTGGTTTTTCCGTAGTACTTCTTATGGGCTGTGAAAACAAGCAAGGGCCGCTGGTTTTGGAACTCAATAAAGGCTGGTCTTTTAAGGCAGCGGATGATCAACAATGGGCTGCGACAGAGGTCCCGGGCACTGTGCATACCGATTTGTTAAATCTCGGGCTGATCAAGGATCCTTTTTACCGACTAAACGAACACCAGTTGCAGTGGATTGATAAAAAAGACTGGGTGTATCGCAGCACTTTTGATGTGACTGAAAAAATACTTGCCCAAGACTTTATTGCCCTAAATTTTGAGGGGCTTGATACTTACGCCCAGGTGCGGCTCAATGACAGTCTTATCCTGGAGAGCGACAATATGTTTCGCCGCTTTACTTTGCCGGTTAAAACCCTGCTGAAACCTCAAAACAATACGCTAGAAATCCTATTCGAATCGCCCATTAAAAAAGGGATAGAAAAATTTGATGCCTTAGGGTATAGCATCCCCATGTCAGGGAATGATTTGGCCAAAATCGGCCAGGTTGAGGGCCAAAAAGAAGTCAGTATTTTTACCCGTAAAGCCGGTTATCACTTTGGCTGGGACTGGGGACCGCGCTTGGTGACCTCTGGAATATGGCGCCCGATTACTTTGGAAGCTTGGAGTGCTGTAAAGATTCAGGACGTGTTTATAAGGCAAACTATTCAAGAAGATAAAGCGCAGCTTACCGCACAACTCGAAATTGTGGCCACAGAGTCTGCGGACAACCATTCGGCTCAAGCAGAAATCTTAGTGGACGGCAAAGTGGTCCAGACAAAGCGAGTAGCCTTGAATTCTGGGGTCAACAATCTGGAAATTCCTTTTGTTATAAACGACCCTGAGCTTTGGTGGCCTAACGGCCTAGGAGACCAATACCTTTATGAGGTCAGTGTGCGTATTTCACAAGGCCAAAGCACAGATCAAAAAACACAAAAGGTTGGTTTGCGTACCCTGGAACTCATCAGAGAGCCGGATAATTTCGGGACGTCATTTTACTTTAAAGTCAATGGGATCCCCGTATTTATGAAGGGCACAAACTACATCCCGCAAGACCCGTTTTTGACCCGCCCCACCTCGGACCACTATAAATTTTTATTAGAGTCCGCAAGGGACGCGCACATGAATATGATCCGCATTTGGGGTGGAGGAATTTATGAACTAGATGAGTTTTATGCCCTGTGCGATGAGTATGGATTGCTGGTTTGGCAAGACTTTATGTTTGCTTGCGCAGTGTACCCGGGCGACCCAGAGTTTTTGGACAATGTCAAACAGGAGGCCATTGACAATGTCAAAAGGCTGAGAAATCACACCTCTATTGCCCTTTGGTGCGGCAACAATGAAAGCCTTTCGGCCTGGGAAAATTGGGGGTGGAAAGAGCAAGTGGCCAAAGAGCAATCGCAAGCTGTGGCGGATTCAATTTGGAACTCTTATGACGCGCTTTTTCACAAGGTGCTCCCCGAAGTTGTGATGCAGTACGATGGTGATCGAAATTATTGGTCCTCCTCCCCTTCTGCGGACCTCGGTGTTAAGGAGCAATACGACAGTGGTGACGTACACTACTGGTGGGTTTGGTGGGGCAAAAAAGCCTTTGAAGAGTACAATACCGCCATCCCTCGATTTATGTCGGAGTATGGATTTCAGTCCTTTCCCGAATATAATTCTGTACTGAAATACACCACCCCTGAGGACCATGACATCTATTCTGAAGTCATGACCTCGCATCAGCGCTCGAGCATCGGTAATGAAACCATCGAAGAGTACATGCTCCGCGATTATAAAAAGCCCAAAGACTTTGCGTCCTACTTGTACGTGAGTCAATTGCTTCAGGCCAAAGGGGTTAAAATGGCCATCGAGGCCCATCGTCGTCATCGCGACCAGTGCATGGGCACACTTTATTGGCAACTCAATGATTGTTGGCCAGTGGCATCTTGGTCGGGCATCGATTATTTCGGCAAATGGAAGGCCCTTCATTACAGAGTGAAAGAGGCCTTTAAGCCTTACTTACTGAGTCACGAAATTCAGGACGACCAAATGAGTTTTTACCTGGTTTCCGACGAGCTCACCGATACTTCCGGCCAGATTCAAATTGAGCTACTGAATTTTGATGGAGCAGTGCTCTACAAGTGGAATGAGCCCGTTCTAGTCAAAGGCAATCAAACCAACCAAGTTTTTGAAATTCCTATGAGCGCAATGGCCCAAGCTGGCCCCTTAAATCAAATTGTCATAAAGGCGGAATTCCACGCAGAAAATGACGACATATTGGCTAAAAACAAGATTTATTTAATGCCTCCCAAAGACCTTGACCTCCCCGATCCCGGCATCACTTATAGTGTATCGGACTTTGCGGATTACTACGCCGTGACTCTCAAGGCAGAGCGTTTGGCTAAGAATGTGTTTGTGTCGAGTGAATTGCCGGGCAACTTTTCGGAAAACTATTTTGACTTACTTCCCGGTGAGGAGAAAACCATCACCCTAAGTAAAACCGCTCAGGCTTCCTCAGGAGGTCATGATCTTGAATCGTTCACGGCCTTTGACCAAAGTCTTAAAATTCAAACCCTAAAGGACAGTTACTGATTACAAATAGTTTTCAACCAGCAGCAAATTAGTTCTGTTATTTTTTAGGCCTTAGGATATTGTGTTTTTTGTAAAATTTATTTCTTTTTCGGGTCCAAAGGCCGTATCGAACTAAATTATACGGCGTTGTAAAAACCCCAACTATAAAGGCGCTTTGACCTACAGAGGTCGCCTTATCATCTGTAGTCAAACTTAAAATACCACCCGTAAGCACGGCTGCCGAGGCGATTAGGTAGATTTTACTTTTTTTGACCTTGGCATCCAAAAATAATTTTCGCTCTAATTGCACTGGCGACAATGAGCTTGTTTGGGCAAAGGTCGAAAAACATATAAGTAAAGCTATTCCAAAAGTTATTAGGTTCTTCATGTCTTAATTATTAATTGACTTTGAACAAATTACAAAAATTCCTTTTTACTTAGGGCTCCTAAAATGTTTTTTTAGCGCGTAGTGCCAATTGTTTTTAGGCTCTAGCGAATTGCCTGAATTAATTCAGATGAGTATTGTTGAAAATATTTCGTTAATTTTCGAGGAATTTATTAGGCCGTAAAACGATCTCTTTAAATCCAAAATAATTGACTTTAATTTGAATCCCAGCATTATGAAAAACCTCCTGTTAACAATAGTATTACTTTCTTTACCAATATTCGCCCATGCGCAAGCCACAAATTATAATGTTGGGGATACTGTGGATGATTTTACAGTCACGGACACAGATGGTGTTGAGCACAATCTTTACAGCATAACGGCTTCGGGCAAGTATGTGTTTTTGGACTTTTTCTTTGTAGAATGTGGCCCCTGTCAGACCTGGCAGGCGACCTATAATGAATTATATGATCGATACGGCTGTAACGAAGGGCAAATTTATTGTTTGTCGATTAACAATGGCTTTGATAATGATGAGCAGGTAATCCAATACGAAGAGACCTATGGGGGTCCTTTTAATCATGCCCCAGCAGTGAGCAACGAAGGAGGAGGTGAGGCCGTAGATAATAACTTTGGCGTAAATGCTTACCCAACCTTTTGTTTAATCAACCCAGAAAACGTAATCATCAATATTGACATTTGGCCGCTTACTGGCGTGGAGACTTTTGAAGCCGCATTCCCTGCTGGATTTGACCCTGAACCGATGGAATGTAATGTTTTAAATGTAGGCACCCCAAACACTTTGGAATTAGCGCTTTATCCAAATCCTGTTCAGAGTCAAAATACGCTACATGTGCAGCTTTCGCAGGGGCAAACCGGAAGATTTACTGTTTACAGCACTATCGGGCGCGTTTTATTGACAGGGGCATTTGATGGAAACTCACTGGATCTCCCAATCCATTTAGCCTCAGGCACCTACTTCCTGTCTATCGAGGGCGATAAAGGCAGTGCCAACATGAATTTTGTGGTGCGTTAGGACTTTTGAATCGCTTGCTTTTAATCAAGCAGCGTCTCGTTTATTTTTGACGGCCTGAAAATATAGGGCCAAAGCGATGAGACCGATTAGGGCGATAGAGGCTGTAAGGCCATAGTAGCTTGTGCGTAATCCGTAAAAATCGGCGGTGAAGCCCAAGATCACAGGGCCGGTTAAAAATCCGATATAACCCAACCCCGCAACCATAGCAATAGCGCGACTCGGGGACATATGTTTTGTCCTTCCCGCCATTCGAAATAATTCTGGGACCATTACGGATAGTCCTGCACCAATGGCAGAGAATCCCGCGATACTTATATTTAAGTTCGGTTGGAGTACGCCGAGGTATCCTAGAAACGCGACAAAAGTCCCTAGGCTCAGAACCCCCTCGGACCCTAATTTATCACTGAGAAAATCTCCAAAAAAACGACCCAGAGTCATGGCCACAGAAAAGCCAAGGAAACCTGCACCTAAAAGATACTCTGGGGCCTCTATGATCTCTTCCAAATACAAGCCGCTCCAATCGACAATAGCGCCTTCACTCCCCATAACCACAAAACATATCATTCCTATAAGCATTAAAGACCATAATCGACTGAAGGACCCGTCTTTTTTCTGAGTCTTTGGTGCTGCAATATCGCGATACTGACGTGTTAGGCTTAGGTTAAAAACGATGATCAGGCCGATCATAAGGCTAATGTGTAATAAGGCTGAGTCAAAAAAAGTGATCAGAAAAGTGCCTAAACCTGCGACAACGCCCCCTAAACTAAAGAAGCCATGCATTGCTGCCATGAGCGTAACCTGGTCGTCCTTTTCCATTTGAGCCACCGTAGCGTTCATGGAGACATCTAAAAACCCCTGAGCCATCCCCAAAAAGAATAAAGTCACACTTAGAGCAAGAAAACTCGTGGCTAAAAATGGGCTCGCCCCAAAAATGCAAAGGGCCGCAATTCCATAACTCGTGGCCTTACCGCATCCCAGCTTATCATTTATCGAGGGAGCAATAATCAAACTGATAAATGAGCCCAGGGCCATAGCAAAAATGGCCAGCCCAAGTTCCGCCTTATTTATTCCCAAATAATCCTTGATCTGCGGAATGTAAATGGCCCAAGTTCCATAAACGAAATTTAGGCATAAAAACGCGTAGGCCGGAGCAAAATAGCGTTTGTGCGTAAGGATGAGCCGTAGTGAGTTCATAAAAAACAACCGCAAAGGTGGTAAAGTTATTCAAAACAAAAAAGCCCTGCATCGCTGCAAGGCTTTAAAACTTTGGTGGAGAAGATGGGACTCGAACCCACGACCTCTTGACTGCCAGTCAAGCACTCTAGCCAGCTGAGCTACATCCCCATAAAGCGATTGCGAAAATAGTAAAAAATAAGGTTAGTTTCTTTTCTTGGAATACTTATTTGAATTCACGTTTGGAGGTAGATTATAGGTCTTTTCATTTTGGGTGTCTGCATCGGCAAATTTCGCCGACCCGCAAGAACCAAACACTAAGCCGATCAATACAATTAAAAGGGTTGTTTTCTTCATGGTTAAAGATTTTAATAATTGGTCATTTAAAGTCATTAGTTGTGTTTCGAAAGAAACAACAAAAACACAAAAGCACGAGGCTGATAATACATAAAGATAAGAATTAAATATTTTCTATTTAGATTCGCTCTGTGATACGATTAGCCAAAGACCACGACATTCCAATTCTGCTAGAGGTGACTCAGGCCTGTGCCATGCACATGGTCGAACAAGGCATCCATCAATGGAATGAGGTCTACCCGAATAAATCAGCGTTTTTGTCCGACCTAGATCAGAAGGCGCTTTGGGTCTTTATGGCTGAAGACCACCCGGTAGGCTGCGTGTCCTTTTACACCACCATGGATGACGAATATAAAGCCTTGGATTGGATCGCTCCGGAATCCAGACACTTGTATGTGCATCGTTTGGCCGTGCATCCAAATTTCCAAAGACAAAATATAGCCAGAAAACTTATGGACTTTGCAGAAAATCAAGCGCGTGAATTGAGCTGCGTCTCAGTCCGGCTAGACACCTTCAGTCAAAACCCGCGTAACCTTAAATTTTATGCTGCACGCGGCTATCAACAAACTGGAGGGCAATTGTATTTTCCCAAACAAAGTGTACATCCATTCATTACCCTGGAACTGCTTTTGCGTTAAATAAGGCTAGCCCTATGAATTAACGGACCAAAGAAAAGTAGCCCGTGTAAATTTGACCGTCTTGAGTTTCTGCCCGATACCAATACCCATCTGCAGGCATTTGCTGGCCGCGGTAAATTCCATCCCAACCTTGCTGGTCAGAGCTAAATCTGTATAGTATTTTACCGTAACGATCAAAAATAGCGGTACTTGTAATTTGAAGCGGGTTGATCAAAGGCGGTTCATAAGCCCAAAGGTCATTGATCCCATCATTATTCGGCGAAAAATAGGGCGGAAACCCTTTGGGTGGATAGCGCAAACGCACGGTATGCTCCACAATACCGCATCCTCCAAGATCCTGGATATAAATAACAAAATTTCCATCGGGTAGTCCGGCAAACACAGGTTCGGATTGGTAATTTACCCCATCAAGACTAAAAACGTAATCTCCTAATCCGCTCACTTGAAATTCCACTGTAAAGCTGAGGCCTTGTTGAGCAATACTGGTATTTTCGACAGAAGCAGTGCCAGAAAAACGCACCGAAAACTCTTTGATATAAGTACATTCAATACTCTCCCCTGCATACGAAATCGTATTGAAGGCCTCAAGTCGATAATTTCCTTCTTGATAAAGGTCCAAGCCATTTTCCTGAGAAACCAAAAGCTCATCGGAGCCTTGCTCGCGATACCACCTGAAGCCATCAGCTTGCTGAGTCACCTCAACCCGATAAGGCACTTGATTGTTACAGATTCCTACCTGGTCAGGAGAATCAATGTCCGGATAAAGAGAAGTCAATTCGCCGGTGTCCGGATCGTAAAAAGGGCCGCAACCCAGTATGGTCGAAAATGACTCTTGTAGACAGCCCAGTGCATCACCCGCCTCATTAAACGGTACAATTGTCACGTAATACGTGTTGTTCGATTCAAAATTCAAAACATAGGTGGCATTATCGGTAAACACCCCGCCATCGAGCACGTCGGCATTAAAGGGAGAGCTTCCGATATACAGGCGGTAGCCCAAAGCCCCTGGCACAGACGCCCACTGCAGATAAGGTGATAACCCCACGTTTACCGCACCATTGGGAGGGTAAATCAAACTGCTGCAATCCGGCGGCGCGCCTTGACCTGCTGTGGTAAAATTTGTCTCTTGACAATCGACATTCGCCCCGATATCATTATAGGGCGTTACCCGTGCATAAATCGTGGTGTCAAATGGCAAATCCGCGGGAGGGTTATAACTAAACACATTGCTCAAATCGGCGTTATTCAACAGCTCGCCGCCCCCCTGAGTCGTGCCCAAACTCAAACGATACCCTGTTGCCTTAGGCGCGTAATTCCAAGAAACCGAAGTCCCCAGATTAACATTTGTGGCTCCTTGAGCAGGGGACCAAAGCTGTGTGCAGCCCGGTGATGCTGAAATAATTTCAGTGGTAAAGGCTTGACTCGGGCATACGATATTGTCTTGGTTAAAAAAGAACAAGGTCAGGGTCACATAAACTGTGGTTAGCTCCGGTAAGCCTTGTTGTGGTGTAAAACTGGTATCGTTACCCACTTGTTGCTCATTGACAATATCCGTATCCCCCGGGCTTGTGCCAATCGAGATAATATAGCCTGTGACCCCCTGAACCGCTTCCCAGCTGATAGTGCTTTCCACTGGGACATTAGTTGCGCCCTCGACTGGACTCAATAGGGCAGGACAGTCTTGACTCCAAAGCTTTGGTGTAAAGGTCAAAAATAATATCCCCAAAAAAAGCACTTTAATTTTCATAGCATTGGATTGACACACCTCAGCGCAATCAAACTCTGGAGGCTAAAGATACATCTTTCATAAAAGCTTATGAGCCGTAGTTTGTTTGTTCAATGAATTGTTCTCTTACCTTTGCTCCTGAGCATGAAAGACCTCTCCTTCAGACATATTCAATCTCTTGCAATTCCCGCCATTATCTCAGGCATTACTGAACCGATCCTGTCTGCTACAGACGCCGCAGTAGTGGGCAATATCCCAGTAAATGCCACGGAATCTCTGGCTGCGGTGGGGGTCGTGGGATCTTTGCTTTCGACCTTAATTTGGGTTTTGGCCCAAACCCGTAGCGCTATTGCCACAATCGTAGCCCAAAATCTCGGCGCGGGTAAAGTAAAAGCGCTTTCAGGTTTCCCTGGACAGGCTATATTGTTTAACGTGAGTTTAGGCGTCATTGTTTTGCTCATAACCTCTGTCTTTGTCGAAGAAATTTTTGGACTGCTCAACGCCAGCGGATTGGTTTTAGAATACAGTATAAGCTACTACAACATCCGTGTATGGGGCTTTCCATTTACGCTTTTTGTCTTTGCAGTATTTGGGGTGTTTCGGGGCCTTCAAAATACATTTTACCCCATGATTGTAGCGGGTTCTGGGGCGCTGATCAATATCATTTTAGACTTTATTTTTGTTTTTGGCCTAGGCCCCATCCCTGATATGGGTATAGAAGGCGCTGCTTGGGCAAGTCTCATCGCCCAGATCTTGATGGCACTGGCCGTACTATGGCTCTATGTGCTGAAAACACCACTTAATCTCAACCTGGGTCAAGCTGTACATTTTGAAATAAATCGCCTTTTAAGCATGACCGGGCACCTGATCTTGCGCTCGCTAGCCCTTAATGCTGTGCTGATTTTGGCCGTGCGCGAGGCCAACGCTATTGGGCCAGCGGCCATGGCAGCGCACACCATCGCCATTAATGTCTGGCTGTTTTCTGCGTTTTTCATCGATGGCTTTGGCGCTGCCGGGAACTTGATTGGCGGTAAATTATTGGGAGCAAAACGGTATTATGATCTTTGGGTTTTGACCAAAAAAGTCAATATTTACAACCTAATTGTGGCCGTATTGCTCATGGTTATAGGAGGGCTAACTTATGTGCCTTTGGGTCGACTTTTTGCACAAGATCCAGCTGTGTTGCCTCAGTTTTATGGGGTGTTTTTTCTTTTGGTTTTGATACAACCGTTCAATGCTCTGGCTTTTACCCTAGATGCTATTTTTAAAGGGCTAGGCGAAATGGCCTTCTTGCGCAATTCCCTTTTTATTGCCGCGCTATTCGGTTTTGGCCCTTGGATTGCGGCCACACATTATTTCCAGTGGGGCCTTAAAGGCATTTGGTGGGCCCTTTTGGCCTGGATCATTTGCCGTGCGCTGGTGCTCATGTACAAATACCGAAAGGATTATTACCCTTTGGCCCTGGCAGAGAAAAATTAATGAGCCTTATTATTGCTAACCACCACCGCGCTTAGTCGGTAGGGCGTAGAACAAAAACCCTTATCTTTAGCCCCATGAATGAGATACGCATAACCAAGCTTTTTTCCTTTGAAACCGGGCACGCGCTTTACGGATATGACGGGAAGTGTCGCAATGTACACGGCCACAGTTATAAACTATCGGTGACCGTTATCGGGACGCCAATTAGCGACCCAAACAACGTCAAATACGGCATGGTAATCGATTTTACGGATCTCAAAGCCATTGTTCAAGAAGAAATCGTCACTGTATTTGATCATGCGACGGTCTTTAATAAAAACACGCCTCATGTGGAACTCGCTCATGAACTAGAACAGCGCGGTCATAAAGTGCTATTGGTAGATTATCAACCCACCAGCGAAATGATGGTCATTGATTTTGCCCAAAAAATTAGCCCAAGACTGCCAAAAGGGGTTCGGCTTTATTCATTACGACTTCAAGAAACCGAAAGCAGTTATGCCGAATGGCATGCTGAAGCATAACACGCCGCGATTTGACAGATCAAAGCATACATATTAACGTTCCCAAAGGCAAGAAGGTCTACTTTTCTAGCGACAACCACCTAGGCGCACCTGATGCGGAGCAAAGTAAGCCGCGTGAACAACGTTTTGTAGCTTGGCTCAATGAGGTCCAAAAGGATGCCGCAGCGATTTTCCTTTTGGGCGACTTATTTGACTTTTGGTTTGAGTACCGCACGGTCGTGCCCAAAGGATTTGTCCGCGTATTAGGAAAATTAGCGGAACTCAGTGATGCCGGTATTGAGATCTATTTTTTTGTGGGGAACCACGACCTTTGGATGAAGGATTATTTCAAATCGGAGCTAGGTATTCCTGTATTTCACGAGCCACAAGCCTTTCGTATTGGAGATCACAGCTTTTTCATAGGCCATGGCGACGGCAAAGGCCCTGGAGATAAAGGCTACAAACGCATGAAAAAAGTTTTTACCAGTGGGTTTTTCCAATGGCTCTTTCGTTGGATTCATCCGGATATTGGCGTGCGTTTTGCGCAGTATTTATCAGTTAAAAACAAACTCATATCGGGGGACGAAGACCGCGCGTTTTTAGGGGCGGAGCAGGAATGGCTCGCACAGTATGCAAAGCGAAAATTAGAAAGCGCTCATTACGATTACTTTATTTTTGGCCACAGACATCTGCCTATGACCATAGACTTAGGGGGTGGATCTACTTACATTAATTTAGGGGATTGGATCACGCATTATACCTATGCCACCTACGACGGCCAAGAGCTTAAACTTTTACATCCTTAACCATCAGTTGCAGGCTGGTTTGGCCTTGCCAATGGTTTTCGTCAATTACGTAAGCCACATCACATCGCCCTTTTCTTTTTATGGATTCGGTCAAAGCCCCATAACCAAAGGCAATCCCTGAAATATTCGGCTGATTTGGCTCGTATACCACAAGACGCAAGTGACTTAAGTCCGCACCCAAGGCCTTTGTATAGGGTGCCACGTGCACCTGCTCGGCGGCAAACACCGGACGTGCGTTTTCTGGGCCAAAAGGAGCCATTTGCGATAGAATTCTAAAGAGTTTTGGGGTGATTTCACTAAGGGGTAAAGGCAAATCAATGGCCACCTGAGGCAGTTTTTGCTCAGGGGTTAAGGCGCACGCCACCTCCTGATTAAACGCCTTTTTAAAGTTTTCAAATTGACTCGGGTCCAAAGTTAGGCCCGCAGCGTATTTATGCCCCCCAAATTGCAGCATATAAGCGCTACAGGCCTCCAACGCCTGATATACGTCAAAGCCTTTTACTGAGCGCACGGATGCCGCGAGATGATCGCCGCTTTTAGTGAACACTACTGTAGGGCGATAATACGTTTCGATGAGTCTTGAGGCTACAATACCGACCACGCCTTTATGCCAAGAAGGGTCATAAACCACAGTCGCCGCGGCATCTTGCTCACCGTGTTCTACAATCTGATCCAAAGCCTGCTGAGTGATCTCTTGATCTAAACTTCGGCGCTCTAAATTGTAGGCTTCTATCGCCTCGGCCATGGCCTCGGCTTCTGCCGCTGAATCGGCCAAAAGGAGTTCAACCGCGTGGGCTCCGTGTTTCATTCTGCCCGCAGCGTTAATGCGTGGAGCGGCCACAAAGACTAAATCGCGTATGCGATAAGGTTTAGTTTTTGCGCTTGACAATAGTGCGGCCAGACCCGGCCGCGGGTCTTGATTAACTTGCCGAAGCCCAAGATAAGCCAGCGTTCTATTTTCCCCGGTAATGGGCACGATATCCGCAGCAATGGCGGTCACCACTAAATCTAAAAAGGGTGCTAAGTCTTGAGAATCTTGACCCCCACTTTGATGCAATGCCTGAATGAGTTTAAATCCCACCCCGCATCCGCAAAGTTCCTTATAGGGATATGAGCAGTCGGGTCTTTTGGGGTCGAGTACCGCCACCGCTTCTGGCCAAGTCTCCCCGGGCAAGTGATGATCACAAATAATAAAATCTATGCCCTGCTCTTTGGCATAGGTCACATGTTCGTGGGCCTTAATTCCGCAATCCAGAGCGATAATCAGTTTTATGCCCTGCTGTTTTGCGGCATCAATACCAAGTTTTGATATCCCGTAACCTTCTTGATAGCGATCGGGAATATATGGAGTAAGCGGTACGCCATAGCGTGTTAAATAAGCCATCATCAGTGCCACGGATGTGGTGCCGTCTACGTCGTAATCGCCGAAGACCATGATGGGTCCTTGGCGCGCGACTTCCTGCTCGATACGCGCTACGGCGCGATCCATATCTTTCATTAAAAATGGATCGTGCAGTTGCGCCCAATCAGGCCTGAAATATTGCTTAGCCGCCTCAAAGCTCTCCACGCCGCGTTGGACCAGAAGTCGCGCTACGGCTTGAGGCACTTGTAGCTCACGCTCCAGCTTTTGGGTAATTTCGGGATCCGGTTCAGGTTTAAATTGCCAACTTTTCTCAGTCATGAGCCTGCTTGCTTTTGCCCCCCTTTTCTTTACTGACATGCTTACTTGCTCCACCGAGTACCAAAACAAATTCTCCTCTCGGGGCGTGCTCAGAAAAATGTGCTAAGGCAGACGTGCATGTCCCACGGATGGTTTCTTCGTGTAGTTTGCTGAGTTCTCGAGATACGGAAATTGGTCGCTCAGGTCCAAAGACAGCACAAAAATCTGTCAGGGTTTTGAGCAGCTTATGGGGCGACTCATAAAACACCATGGTCCTGGGCTCCGTTGCGAGCTCGGTAAGCCTAGTTTGTCGGCCCTTTTTCACCGGTAAAAATCCTTCAAAAACAAATCGATCACAGGGCAGGCCACTGATCACAAGTGCAGGAACAAAGGCCGTAGCCCCGGGCAGGCACTCAATTTCAATTCCTTCTT